>JAFSZU010000003.1 GCA_017455585.1 Bacteroidaceae bacterium
AATATGGCTGTCGGGCATGTGATGCATAGTTTCCCGAATGATAGGATGAATGAACATCAGTCAGAAATTGATAACTATTATAGATATCTGTTAGGTTTAGAACTGACAGTTGTAATCCTGTTTACATTTATCAATATTGTTTATTACTATTCTTCTGAAAGAATTAAGAAGGCTTCTTGGGGGAAGAACTCATTAGGACTAAAAATTATTGATAGCTCAAACGGGATATATCTTACATCTAAACAAGCCCTTTATCGTGTTGGTATATTTTTAATAATGATGTTTTGTATGATTGCTATCCATTGGTTAGTCGGTCTGAATTACTATGTCATTGTATTTTGCTTAAAAAACATTAAACCGTCACCTTCGGAGGTAAGGGCTAGACGGTTCTGTGGTTGTGAGGTGATGGTTGGGGTGATGGCAGGTGATGGTGGTGGCTCTTTATTAGTGGTTTAATTCGTGGATTATACTTGTGAAAGTTAAAAAAAATATCCTTTTTGTTCGTTGATGTCAAAATCTTTGTGTATTTTTGCGGGCGAAAGACGTAAATCTTTACACAAAACTCTATTTTCTTAACTTATGAACGACATCAAAGTACTGAACCACGCAGCAGACAACATCCGCATTCTGGCTGCGTCCATGGTTGAAAAAGCAAAGAGTGGTCACCCCGGCGGAGCTATGGGTGGCGCTGACTTCATCAACGTGCTCTACAGCGAGTACCTCACCTACGATCCCGCAGATCCCACATGGGTGGGCCGCGACCGCTTCTTCCTCGACCCCGGTCACATGGCTCCCATGCTTTACTCGCAGTTGGCCCTCATCAACAAGTTCTCCCTCGACGAGCTCCAGCAGCTGCGCCAGTGGGGTTCTCCCACCCCCGGTCACCCCGAGGCTGACCCCGCTCGCGGCATCGAGAACACCAGCGGTCCTCTCGGTCAGGGACACACCTTCGGCATCGGTGCTGCCATTGCTGCCAAGTTCCTGGCTGCACACACCGGCAATCCGACCTTCGGCAAAGAAACCATCTACATCTACATCTCCGACGGCGGCGTGCAGGAAGAGATTTCACAGGGTGCTGCCCGCATCGCCGGTATCCTCGGTCTGGACAACGTCGTGATGTTCTATGACAGCAACGACATCCAGCTCTCCACAGAGACCAAGGTGGTGATGAACGAGGACACCGCTGCCAAGTATCGCGCACTGGGCTGGGAGGTCTTCGAGATCAACGGCAACGACGCTGCACAGATCCGCAAGGCCATCGAGGTCGCCAAGGCCGTGCAGGGCAAGCCCGCACTCATCATCGGCAAGTGCATCATGGGTAAGGGCGCCCTCAAGGAGGACGGTTCCAGCTATGAGGCCAACTGCAAGACACACGGTGCTCCCCTCGGTGGCGATGCCTACAAGAAGACCATCGCCAACCTCGGTGGCGACCCGGAGAACCCCTTCGTCATCTTCGACGATGTGAAGGAACTCTATGCCAAGCGTGCCGAGGAGCTGAAGGCCATCACCGCCGAGCGCAAGGCCGAGGAGGCTGCCTGGGCTGCCCAGAACCCCGAGAAGGCTGCTGCACAGGCCGAATGGTTCAGCGGAAAGGCTCCGAAGGTGGATTGGAGCAAGGTGGCACAGAAGAGTGGCGACGCAACCCGCAACGCCAGCGCTGCCGTCCTCAGCGTCCTCGCCGAGCAGGTGCCCAACATGATCTGCGCCAGCGCCGACCTCAGCAATAGCGACAAGACCGACGGCTTCCTCAAGAAGACCCACGCCCTGCAGGCTGGTGACTTCAGCGGTGCCTTCTTCCAGGCAGGTGTGGCCGAGCTGACCATGGCTTGCTGCTGCATCGGCATGGCCCTGCACGGTGGCGTGATTCCCGCTTGCGGCACGTTCTTCGTGTTCAGCGACTATATGAAGCCCGCTGTCCGTATGGCTGCCCTCATGGAACTGCCCGTGAAGTTCGTGTGGACCCATGACGCCTTCCGCGTGGGTGAGGACGGTCCCACCCACGAGCCCGTGGAACAGGAAGCCCAGATCCGCCTCATGGAGAAACTGAAGAACCACCACGGCAAGAACTCCACCCTCGTCCTGCGTCCCGCCGACGCACAGGAGACCACCGAGGCTTGGCGTCTGGCTATGGAGAACACCGACAGCCCCACCGCCTTGATTCTCAGCCGACAGAACATCGCCGACCTGCCAGCTGGCAACGACTACAAACAAGCCGAGAAGGGTGCCTACATCGTGGCTGGCTCCGACGAGAATCCCGATGTCATCCTGCTCGCCAGCGGTTCCGAGGTCAGCACCCTTGTGGCCGGCACCGAGCTGCTGCGCAAGGACGGCGTGAAGGTGCGCATCGTCAGCGTGCCCTCCGAAGGTCTGTTCCGCAGCCAGCCCAAGGACTACCAGCAGGCCATCTTGCCCGCTGGCGTGAAGAAGTTTGGTCTCACCGCCGGTCTGCCCGTGAACCTCGAAGGACTCGTAGGTGCCGACGGCACCGTCTGGGGCCTCCAGAGCTTCGGCTTCAGCGCTCCCTACAAGGTGCTGGACGAGAAGTTGGGCTTCACCGCCGAGAATGTGTATAAGCAAGTCAAGGCAATACTGTAATTTTTATTAAGAACCACAGATTATACGGATTAAACAGATTATTCCCGTCCTCTAACATGATAATTGTTGTTGATTATTTCACAGATTAACAGGAGTGCGCAACGCAAGTACTTGTTACTTGTTAGCTTTGTTTAAGCAGATCATTGCGCTCTGAAATCTGTTAAATGAGAAACATAATCGACGATAACAAGCGGAAAAGAATCCGTGTAATCTGTGTAATCTGTGGTTTAATTAAGATATAACAATGGACATCAAAGTAGTTGGTCTGGCCAGCGACCACGCTGGCTACCCGCTTAAAGAGTTTATCAAGAAGTATCTGGTGGAGCGGGGCATCGTCTATCGCGACTTTGGCACTACGAGTGAGGCCAGTTGCGATTACTCCGACTTCGGTCACGCCCTGGGCGAAGCCATTGAAGCGGGAAGTGTCTATCCCGGCATCGCCGTCTGCGGTTCCGGCGAGGGCATCAGCATGACGCTGAACAAGCATCAGGGCGTGCGTGCCGGCCTGGTGTGGCGGCCCGAGATAGCCCACCTCATCCGTCAGCACAACGATGCCAATGTCATCGTCTTCCCCGGACGCTTCATCGACGAAGCCACCACCACTGCCTGCCTCGATGAGTTCTTCACCACTCCTTTTGAGGGTGGTCGCCATCAGGCACGTGTCGATAAGATTCCAGTGCGATAGAAATAACGGATCTTTGCCTGACATGAAAAGGCATCTCGTTTCAGAGAGATGCCAGCGATTTGTGCGGCGAACTATAACCGAGACACACGATGAAAGTTGCTATTGTCAAGTATAATGCAGGGAATAATTATTCGGTGATCCACGCACTGAAGCGTCTGGGTGTTGACCCCATCCTGACAGATGACGAGCACGCCCTCCGCATGGCGGACAAGGTGTTGTTTCCGGGACAGGGTGAAGCTCGCCAGGCTATGGGATACCTTCGCGAGCACCGCCTCGATACTGTCATCCGTTCGCTGACTCAGCCTGTACTGGGTATTTGCATCGGCCAGCAACTGTTGTGCCGCCACTCCAAGGAGGGAGACACCGACTGCCTAGGCATCTTTCCAGTGGATGTATTGCGCTTTCGTCCCACCCGTCATGAGGACAAGGTGCCGCACATGGGCTGGAACCAGATACAGGCTACCTCATCTCTCACCATGCCAGCAGACATTCTCACTGCGGTGAAACAGCCCTCGCCCATCCTCGACTTGCAGTCCTCTCCCTTTGTCTATTTCATCCACAGCTTCTATGTTCCCGTGTGCCCCTTCACCACGGCGGTGACAGACTATATTGTACCCTTCAGTGCTGCCCTTCAGCGTGACAACTTCTTTGCCACACAGTTCCATCCTGAGAAGAGTGGCAGTGTGGGCGAGGATATCCTGCGCCGCTTCCTGGAGCTGTAAACTTACTCTCCGCTCGGCCCGCAGGAACGCTTGACCCTTCAAGAACTCTCAACTCTTATATGAATCCCTCCCGCTACACTGATATGCAGTACCGTCGCTGCGGTCGTTCGGGTGTGCTATTGCCCGCCCTCTCCCTGGGTTTCTGGCACAACTTCGGTCGTATTACACCCGAGGAGCAGAGCCGTGCCATTGTGCGTGCCGCCTTCGATGCCGGCATCACACATTTCGATCTGGCCAACAACTATGGTCCCGACCCGGGTGCTGCCGAGCAGCGGTTGGGCAAGTTCCTGCATGATGATTTCGCGGCACACCGCGACGAACTCTTCATAGCCACCAAAGCGGCCTACGATATGTGGGACGGGCCTTATGGCTCATGGGCTTCGCGCAAGCATCTCATGGCCAGCCTCGACCAGAGTCTGCATCGCCTACAGTTGGACTATGTGGATCTCTTTTATTGCCACCGCTACGACCCTGAGTCGCCTTTGGAGGAGACATTGCAGACGCTCGTGGACATCGTGCGGCAGGGCAAGGCCCTCTATGTCGGTCTCTCGCGGTGGCCGCTGGAGGCATCGCGTTTCGGCTACGCATACCTGCGGCAGCGTGATGTGCCCTGTCTCATCTATCAGGGACGTCTGAACATCTTTGACCAGGCACCAAAGACAGAGGGCACGTTGCAGGCTGCTGCCGAGGCCGGTGTCGGTTTCATCGCCTTCTCACCGCTGGCACAGGGACTGCTCACCGACCGCTACCTCAACGGCATTCCGGCCGACAGTCGTATGGCACATGACCCTCGTTTCCTGAAGGCAGACGCGCTGACACCAGAGACGCTGGCGCGTATTCGCTCCCTGAATGACTTGGCTGCGGCGCGCGGTGAGACGTTGGCGTCAATGGCTCTGGCATGGATCCTGCATCACAAGGAGGTCACCAGTGTCATCATCGGTGCCAGCTCGCCCGAGCAACTGCGCACCAACCTCGCCTGTCTGCAAACCCCGCCATTCACAGACGATGAACTCAGCATCATTAACGGTTGAGCGTTTGGGCTTGCTGCGAACGTTCTTGCATCCCCAGAAAGATGGATATTGATTATTCCTCATTGGCTATTGGTCTCCTGCTGCTGCTGATTCCGTTGTTCTTCCTGTGGAAACTGCAGACAGGATTGGTACGTGCCACACTGGTGGCAGCGGCACGCATGATTGTGCAACTGCTGCTCATCAGCATCTATCTGCGTTATCTTTTCGAGTGGGATTTGCCGTGGCTTAACACGCTATGGGTCATCATTATGGCCGTGATTGCCACCCACACCACGGGGCAACGCACAGGACTGCGGCCGCGCATCGTGGCGGTGCCCGCTTTCGTGGGGTTCCTGGTAGCAGCATTGGTGGTGGGCTTTTTCTTCCTTTGCTTTGTCCTGCAACTGCCTCAGCCTTTCACGGCCCGCTACTTCATTCCCGTCATGGGCATCCTCATGGGCAATATGTTAGGCGTCAACGTCCTCACGTTGAGCACCTTCTACAGTGGTCTCCAGCGCGAGCAGGCCACCTATTATTATTTACTGGGCAACGGCGCTACGCGCTTCGAAGCGTGGCTGCCCTTCATGCGCGAGGCGGTCATCAAGAGCTTCACACCCTGCATTGCCAATATGGCTGTGATGGGCATCGTGGCATTGCCCGGTACCATGATTGGCCAGATTCTGGGTGGCTCGTCGCCGGATGTGGCTGTGAAATATCAGATGATGATTGTCATCATCACCATGTCGGCCTCCATGCTCTCCTTGGTTCTCACCCTGTGGCTCTCCACGCGTCAGGCTTTTGACGCCTTTGGCCGGCTGAGAGAAATCAAGAAGTGAGGCCGCCCTTCCCTGATTACTTGTGTTCTTTATGGCATGTTCAGCTCCACTTCGGCACTGCCCAGCAGCGGCGAGGTGAACATGACCTTTGCCGTGCCCGTGCGGTTCCCCCGGCCGATGTAGGCCATGAGGCGCCCGCCGTGGACTCGCTGTTCTCTGTCTGTGAGCGGGCTGGTGTCTCGGATGTCTGCGTTCTCCAAGCCCAGCAACCGGGCGGGAGGCTGTGCCATGCAAGTGATGTTGTTGTCTGCCAGCGGCACGAGGTTGCCTTGCTCATCAATGACCTCCACCATGATTTGTGCCACCTCGTCGGGGCGGTGGAGCGTGGTCTTGTCGGCGGTGGCGCGGAGGGTAAAGGGGCGACCGGCGGTGACGATGGAGGCGGTGGTGAGGACGGTGCCCTCGGGAGAACCCTCGGGAACGGTAAGGGCCTCGCAGCGGAGGGTGCCGGGCTGGTAGGTGATGTCCCAGTAGAGGATGTCGGTGTCCTTGTCACGGGTGGGTTCGCCGCCGACGGGCTGGCCGTTGAGCAGGAGGCGTGCAGTGGCGGCATTGGTGTAGCACACCACGCGGACGGGCTGGCCAGCCTCATAGTTCCAGACAGCTGGAGCGTAGGGTGATACCCACTGGCGGTTCTGCTGTCCGCGTCGGCCACCGCGCTGTCCGCCATTGGGATAGGTGCCGATGTAGCAGACAGGTTCCGTGCTCCAGAGGGCGGCGCGGTAATGACCGATGGGTTTGATGTTGCCCGCCAGGTCCAGCAGTCCTGCCGTGGAGCCGCGTGCGGGCCAGGGGCCGCTCTCGCCCAGGTAGTCGATGCCCGTCCAAAGGAACTGCCCGAAGATGTGCTCGTTATCCGTCACGGCGCGCCAGGCGGGCAGGTCGTGGCGATTCTCGCTGCCGTAGATGACGCGGCGGGGATAGCGCTGGTGGTCCTCGGCATAGCGGCTCTCGGTGTAGTTGTAGCCCACCACATCCACGGCTTCGGGATAGGCCGTCTCGTTGCTCATCACCACACCGGCCAGGGCGCCAGTGACGGCGCGGCTGTCATCGATGTCACGCACGACCTTGGCCAGCCGTTGGGCGATGCGCCCGATGCGCTCGGCGTTGGGCTGTCCGGGCTTGTAGCCGCCGTACATGGGTTGCGTGAAACCGCCCGTGCCGCCGTCCAGGATGGGATGCGTGTAGGGGTCATTGGGGTAATCCACTTCGTTGCCGATGCTCCAGAGGAAGATGCTGGGGTGGCAGCGGTCGCGGCGCACCATGTCGGCCACGTCGCGGTCTATCCATTCCTCGAAGTAGTCGTAGGTGCCCTCATAGCCCGGCGTGCCCTGATTCCAGCCTTTCAGCCACTTGCGCTTGGGGAACTCCCATTCGTCGCTGGCCTCGTCCATCACGAGGAGACCCAGCGAGTCGCAGAGGTCATAGAGGGCGGGGGCGTGCGGGTTATGGCTCATGCGCAGGGCGTTGACACCGATGGCTTTCAGGTTCAGCAGACGCCGCTTCCACACGTCGGCGGGCACAGCAGTACCCAGCACACCGGCATCGTCATGCACGCAGACACCCTTCACCTTCATCCACTCGCCGTTGAGGGCGAAACCCTTATCGGGCGAGAACTCCAGCGTGCGCAGTCCCAGCGGCACCTCGGAGCGGTCTATCTCACGGCCCGACTGCATCAGCCTCGCGCGTACCTTATATAAATAGGGGTCTGCGAGCGTCCAGCGGTGAGGGGAGGGGATGGTGAGTTGAAAGTTGAAAGTTGAAAGTTGAGAGTTGAAAGTTCTTGAAGGGTCAAGCGTCCCTGCGGGCCGAGCGGAGTGTTGTGAGTTGAGAGTTGAAAGTTGAGAGTTGAAAGTTGAAAGTTGAGAGTTGAGGGTTGAGGGGGATTGAGAGTTGAGGGCTGAGGGGGATTGAGAATTGAGAGTTGAGGGGGAGAGGGGTTTGGATTTGCTGGTGGCGACCACATTCCCCGTTGCATCCAGAATGTCAACGACAAAGGTATATACGCCCCTCTCCTTGGGAGAGGGGTCGGGGGTGAGGCTTACCTCCACCACAGCTTTCTTCTGGTTGATACTCTTTACTTTCCACGAGGTGCCCCAGAGGGCGAAGTGTGTGGCGGGGGCTGTCACGAGCCACACGGGCCGGTAGATGCCGGAACCCGTGTACCAGCGCGCGTCGTCCTGACGGGAATGATCCACGCGCACGGCCAGCACGTTGTCCTCATCCGGGCGCAGGTGGGGCGTGAGGTCATAGAGGAAGGAGGCGAAGCCGCTGGGGCGGTAGCCGAGGCGGTGGCCGTTGAGATAGACGGTGGAGCGGTTATAGACACCCTCGAAATAGATGTAGAAACGGTGCCCGGAGGGGGAGTCCTCCGGCACAGCCGCGAGTTGTTCGGGTGTGAGATGCAACCTGTACCAGCCTATGCCTCCCGGCAGGTAGCCCTGGCAAGAGCCTCGGTCGGGCGACATCGGCTGTGTCACGCCCCAGTCATGGGGCACCACCACGCGCTGCCAGCGGCTGTCATCATAGGATGGAGCGATGGCTGCAGGATCGTCTGCGAGCACGAAACGCCAACCGTCTCGGAGGCAGGCGGATGTGCCGAAACCGGGTTGGGCAGAGGCGGTGAGGGACATCACAGCCAGCATAAGGGAAAGAAAACTGATTTTCATAGAAGGATGATGGTAGGGGAGTCTTTGGGGGCATTTGACATTGCAAATATAGATAAATAACGCGAAATATAAGCCAGTCCGATAAAGAATTTAAGTTTTCTTTAGAGGAAATATAGATAAATAACGCGAAATATAAGCCAGTCCGATAAAGAATTTAAGTTTTCTTTAGAGGAAAGATACACATTCTCTTTCAATTCATGCTCTCCCTTTTCAATAATCTGAATAAACGTGCCTCCTTATATATTTTTTTCACCCTTTCTCTTTGCCCATACATGAATATGTTGTACCTTTGACGCCGAAATAAATGAGTTCTTATTGATTTGTTATGATAATGAATAGGCTTTATTACCTGTTTTTCATATTGACCGTCCTTATTGTTGCTGGTACGGTTCTTTCCTGTTCTGGAAGTGAGGATGAAGTTGACATTCCAAAGTATGGCACACTTGTTAGTGTCGAGAATAGCCATTTCCGATTTGACCAGGACAGTTGTCCGTTTCTGCAAGAGCAGGTGCCGACTTTTTCTGAAGAAGAACTAAAGAGCATGCTGATTGGTTACAAATGGGTTGAAGTCCGTGATTCTGCCTATAAAATCCAAGAAGATGGCACGTGTGTCCCCATGAGAGATTGGAAGTGGGTCCTTCCCATCAATAGTCCTTCTTCTTATTATGAACCTTTATTCCATTACACTTACAAAGATTTATTTGCAACAGATTCTTGCTTGTATTTCTTCAGTGGCCACTATGACTGGAAGGAGCGTTTGGAAAAGGATGTTTTTTTTCAAGTCCGCTTGGATTATGTGAAATGCCGGTTTGAAAAGACAGGATACCATTGGGTCGCTGAAAGTCAAGGTAAACAATTCTCGATGTTGAGAATTGTTTACATTGACGGTCAGAAGATGATTGCAATCCGCTGGTTTGACGTTCCTATCAGTATCACGTCCTCTAAAGCGCTCCCTTATTGTCTCACATTTTATAGGAATGAGGGATCGAGCGAATTCTTGGATTCATTAATTGCCTATAGGAACTCCCATCATTATTAAAGTGTGGCCAGATAGCGCTCTGCCTCGATGGCTGCCTTGGCACCGCTGCCGGCGGCCACGACGGCCTGGCGGTAATGCGGGTCGGCCACGTCGCCGGCGGCATAGATGCCGAGGATGCCCGTGCGGGGCGAGTCGCCCTCGGTGAGGATGTAGCCCGTCTCGTCTGTCTGCACCCACGGGCGGAAGATGTCGGAGTTCGGCTTGTGGCCGATGGCGAGGAAGAAGCCGTCGATGGGCAGGTCATAGCGTCGCTCGTCGGCTTCGCCCTTGCGATAGACCACGTGGGCACCCTCCACGCCGTTCTCGCCGTAGAGCCCCAAGGTGTTGTGCTCAAACAGCACCTCTATCTTCGGGTTGTTCATCACGCGCTCCTGCATGATCTGGGTGGCGCGCAGATAGGGCTTGCGCACGATGAGATAGACCTTGGCGGCCAGGCCGGCCAGATAGCTGGCCTCCTCGCAAGCGGTGTCGCCGCCGCCCACCACGGCCACCGTCTTCTTGCGGTAGAAGAAGCCGTCGCAGGTGGCACAGGCCGACACACCCTGTCCACGGTATTTCTCTTCGTCGCTCAGACCCAGGTACTTGGCCGAGGCACCCGTGCAGATGATGAGCGCGTCGCAGGTCACCTCGCTCTCGTCGTCGAACCAGAGGTGATAGGGAGCTGCCGAGAGGTCGG
Source organism: Bacteroidaceae bacterium (assembly GCA_017455585.1). GTDB lineage: Bacteria > Bacteroidota > Bacteroidia > Bacteroidales > Bacteroidaceae > Physcousia. The sequence goes on from JAFSZU010000003.1 coordinate 10,233, forward strand.
TGCGCACGGCCGATGCCTCGCGCATCTGACACCCGAAGCGCTCGGCCTGACTGCGCAGGTTGTCCATGAGCTCGTTGGCGTCGATGCCCTCGGGGAAACCCGGGAAGTTCTCCACTTCGGTGGTGGTGGTCAGCTGGCCGCCGGGTTGCAGGCCCTCGTAGAGGACAGGGGTGAGGCCGGCACGTCCGGCATAGATGGCAGCCGTGTAGCCCGCCGGGCCGCTGCCGAGGATGAGAAGTCTGATGTGTTCCATTATTTCCAGATTAAAGTATTAAACTCTGACCGAGTGCTGCAAAGTTATGGAAAAAGCTTGTAAGGAGCAAAGGATTTTGGAAGAATAACGCAATTCGGCCTAAAATAAAGGCAAATCGGGGAAGAATTAACGAGGGTCGAGCGGTTCAGGCGGATGTTGCACCGCTGCATTGTTCACATTTTTATCTCGACTGGCTTATAATCTCGGAGATTTTATCTATCTTTCCTCTAAAGAAAACTTAAATTCTTTATCGGGTTGGCTTATATTTCGTGATATTTATCTATATTTGCACCGTCATAGAGCGATAAAAGGCCCGTTTGTGCAATAATTCATTCCCCGCCGGAGGACCATGGTTCGCCGGCGGGGATTTGTTATTCGCCGACGGCGAATGGCGGTTTGCCGCCCCAAAATTTGCCAATACGCCTAGGTCTTCGTAACTTTGCGACCGGTTCCGGGGAGGAATACGCCTACTCCCAACAAGGTTTACACCAGCTCATATTTCATTTCCATCCATGCCTTACCTCTTTTTTTTATGTGGATGATGAAAAAAATGTGATGAATAGGGCTTGAGATTGAATGGAATGATGTATCTTTGTCGCACAAAATAGACTTTGATCCATGTTGACAGAGCAAGAAAGCAAGGAAATGCTGGCACTGCTGCACCGCGAAGTGGTGCCGGCCATCGGCTGCACGGAACCCATGGCAGTGGCGCTGTGTGTGGCACGGGCCACGGAACTGCTGGGCGAACGGCCCGCAAGGATTCGATTGAGCCTGAGTGGCAACATCCTGAAGAACGCCATGGGCGTGGGCATTCCCGGCACGGGTGGCATGATAGGTCTGCCCATCGCTGTGGCCATGGGAGCCATCGGGGGCAAGTCCTGTCTGGGGCTGGAGGTGCTGCGAGACTGCACGCCCGCCGACCTGGAGGCCGCCAAACGGTATATGTCTGAAGACCGCATCGATATTAAGCTGGAACAGCAAGACCCCGACAAACTCTACATCCATGCCACGGTGACGGCGCAGGACGGACGGCAGCAGGAAGCCTGCATCAAGGGGGAGCATACACACTTTATGGACTCTGCCCCCGCCCTCCCTAAAGGGAGGGAGAGGTCGCCGTTGAAAAATGAAGGGACGATTATCTGTCAGGATGATTCTGTTTCCCTCGCTCCTCAGTCAAGTACGGACAAGCAAGACGGAGAGGTCGTTCTCTCCCTCTCCCAGGTCTTTGAGTTTGCCACCACCATGCCGCTCGACGACTTGCGCTTCATCCTTGAAGCCAAGCGGTTGAACGAGGCGGCGGCGGCCGACGGTCTGCGCGAGAACTACGGTCATCAGCTGGGCAAGACGCTGTGCAGCCCGCTGGGCAAGGGCATCATGGGCGACAGCATCTTCTCCCAGGTGCTGTCAGAGACCAGTTGTGCCTGTGATGCCCGCATGGCGGGAGCCAAGATTCCTGTGATGAGCAACAGCGGCAGCGGCAACCAGGGCATCTGTGCCACCATGCCTGTCGTGGTCTTCGCCCGCGAGAACCATAACACCGAGGAGGAGCTCATCCGCGCGCTGACGCTCTCGCACCTCACAGCCATCTACATCAAGCAGTCGCTGGGCACGCTCTCTGCCCTCTGCGGGTGCGTGGTGGCCAGCACGGGCAGCAGTTGCGGCATCACCTATCTCATGGGCGGCAGCTACGAGCAGGTGGCGCACTCTGTCAAGAACATGATAGCCAACCTCACGGGCATGATCTGCGACGGGGCCAAACCCTCTTGCGCCCTCAAGCTGACCACGGGTGTCAGCACCGCCGTCATGTCGGCCATGCTGGCCATCCAGCACAAATATGTCACGGCGGCAGAGGGCATCATCGAGGACGACGTGGATCGCAGCATTCACAACCTCACCAGCATCGGCAGCCGCGGCATGGACGAGACAGACCGTTTCGTGCTGGACATTATGACGCATAAAGGGAGTTGAGAGTTGAAAGTTGAGAGTTGAAAGTTGAAAGTTGAGAGTTGAAAGTTAAAAGTTGAAAGTTGAGTTGAAGGATAAAAGTTAATAATGGAACAGAACATATTTGCCAAACTGATTGCCGAGCGGCTGGGACTGCGCGAGAAGAACGTGGAAGGGACGCTGGCACTCTTGGATGACGGAGCCACGATTCCTTTCATCGCCCGCTACCGCAAGGAACGCACGGGCGCACTGGACGAGGTGCAGATTGCCGCCATCAGCGAGCAGAACGAGCGTCTGAAGGAGATTCAGAAACGCAAGGAGACGGTCACAAAGACCATCACCGAGCTGGGGAAGATGACATCCGAGCTGGAGGCGCGCATCGCCTCATGCTGGGATGCCACCGAGCTGGAGGACATCTACCTTCCCTACAAACCCAAGCGCCGCACCCGCGCCCAGGTGGCTCGTGAACAAGGACTGGAGCCGCTGGCCACGCTGCTTCTCTTGCAGCGCGAGTCGAATCCCGAAGCGGCGGCCGCCAAGTTCGTGCGAGACGGTTTACCCGTCTCGGACTGCCTGAAGGGCGCACAGGACATCATTGCCGAGATGGTGAGCGAGGACGAGCGTGCCCGCCAGAGCGTCCGCGGCAGCTTCCGCCGCACGGCGGTTATCACTTCCAAGGTGGTCAAGGCCAAAGCAGAGACCGACGAGGCCGCCAAGTTCTCGGATTACTTCGACTGGAGCGAGCCGCTGAAACGCTGTTCCAGCCACCGTCTGCTGGCGATGCGCCGCGGCGAGGCCGAGGGCATCCTGCGCGTGAACATCAGTGTGGATGACGAGGAGAACACAGAGCGCTTGCAGCGGCAGTGGGTGCGTGCGCAGACGGCTTCCGGCCGTCTGGTGGCCGAGGCGGTGGCCGACGGCTACAAGCGTCTGCTCTGCCCTTCCATCGAGAATGAGTTTGCAGCCTCCAGCAAGGAGCGTGCCGACGAGGAGGCGATTCGCGTCTTTGCCGAGAACCTGCGGCAGTTGCTGCTGGGCGCGCCCCTGGGACAGAAACGCGTGATGGGCATCGATCCGGGTTTCCGCACGGGCTGCAAGGTGGTATGTCTGGATGCACAGGGCAACCTGCTGCACCACGAGGCCATCTTCCCGCATCCGCCTGTGCGCCAGCCCGCTGAGGCGATGGAAGCACTGGCAGACATGATTAGGAAATATCGCATCGAGGCTATCGCCATTGGCAACGGCACCGCCAGCCGCGAGACCAAGAGCGTTGTGGAGATGGTGATTGAACAGGCGTGTCCGCGTGACGCGCGGGCAAGCCTGTTCGTGGTCAGCGAGGACGGCGCCTCGGTATATTCCGCCTCCAAGGTGGCGCGTGACGAGTTCCCCGATGAGGACGTGACGGTGCGCGGTGCCGTCTCCATCGGCCGCCGACTGATGGATCCGCTGGCGGAGCTGGTGAAGATTGACCCGAAGAGCATTGGGGTGGGGCAGTACCAGCACGATGTGGACCAGGCGAAGCTGAAGAAGAGTCTGGATCAGACCGTGGAGAGTTGTGTCAACAGCGTGGGTGTGAACCTCAACACCGCCTCGGTTCACCTGCTGACCTACATCAGCGGACTTGGCCCTGCGCTGGCAGGCAATATTGTGCAGTATCGGAAAGAGAACGGAGCCTTCACCTCGCGTGCACAGCTGAAGAAGGTGCCGCGTCTGGGGCCGTCGGCCTTCGAGCAGTGCGCCGGCTTCCTGCGCATCAGCGATGCCAAGAACCCGCTGGACAACAGCGCGGTGCATCCCGAACGCTATGCCCTCGTGGAGCAGATGGCCAAGGACCAGGGCTGCAAGGTGGCAGACCTCATTGCAGACAAGGAGCTTCGCGCGCGCGTAAATATAAATAGGTATGTGAGTGCCGACGTGGGCCTGCCCACGCTGACGGACATCATGAAGGAGCTGGAGAAACCTGGGCGCGACCCGCGGGCGGCCATTGAGGAATTTGAGTTCGACAGCCGCGTGGCCTCCATTGATGACTTGCAGGAAGGGATGGAGCTGCCGGGCATTGTCACCAATATCACCAACTTCGGTGCCTTCGTGGATATCGGCGTGCATCAGGACGGGCTGGTGCACATCTCGCAGTTAGCTGACAAATATGTCAGCCACCCGACCGATGTGGTGAAGCTGCACCAGCACGTGAGAGTTCGGGTCACTGAGGTCGATAGGAGGCGAGGGCGCATATCGCTGTCAATGAAACAGACCCACCCCTGACCCCTCCCGTGAGGGAGGGGAACCCTGCGGGTTGCTCTGGAATAACAATAATCAATACACATCTGAAATATCATGGAGAATCATGAAACAAGGCGCAAAACCGCTCCCCTCCCTCACGGGAGGGGCCGGGGGTGGGTCTTTATTTCCTGGAATGTTAATGGGCTGCGGGCTTGCGACGGCAAAGGGTTCCGCGAGACTTTCCGCACGCTGGATGCCGACTTCTTCTGCTTGCAGGAGACCAAGATGCAGGAGGGGCAGTTGGATATGGCCTTTGACGGCTATGAGAGCTATTGGAACTACGCTGAGAAGAAGGGCTACTCCGGGACGGCCATCTTCACGCGGCACACGCCGCTCTCCGTCTGTTATGGCCTCGGCATCAAGGAGCACGACACAGAGGGGCGTGTCATCACGCTGGAATACCCCAACTTCTATGTTGTCACCTGCTACACGCCCAACTCGCAGGACGGCCTGAAGCGGCTGGACTACCGCATGACGTGGGACGATGCTTTCCGCGTCTATCTCTGCCGCTTGGATGCCCGGAAGCCTGTGCTCGTCTGCGGTGACCTGAATGTGGCACATGAAGAAATCGACCTGAAGAACCCCAAGAGCAACCGCATGAACGCGGGCTTCACAGACGAGGAACGAGCCAAGTTCTCCGCGCTCCTGGCTGCTGGCTTCACCGACACGTGGCGCGCCCGTAACCCCGACGTGCGCGATGTCTATTCCTGGTGGAGCTACCGCTTCCAGGCTCGCCAGAAGAATGCCGGCTGGCGTATTGATTACTGGTTGGTCAGCAACCGACTGTTCCCGCAGGTGACCGATGCGAAGATCCACACCGACATCCTGGGCAGCGACCACTGTCCCGTGGAGGTAGATGTGGATTTGTAGTTTAAGGTTTAAAGTTTAAGGTTTAAAGTTTAAGGTTTAAAGTTTAAGGCTTAAAGTTTAAGGTTTAAAGTTTAAAGTTCAATGTTTAAAGTTTAAAGTTCAAGGGGGACATTAAACGAATGAACAGTTGCGCTGTCTAATAGTAAATGGTCTAATTGTAAATTGTCAAATCGTCAAATAAAACCATGACACACAACGAACACGACATCAGTCGCCGTCAGTTCCTGCGGAAGTTGGGACTGGGTTCCGCCTCAGCCCTTTCGCTGATGGCCATGGGACCGCTGCAGGGTCTCGCTGCAGAACGCAAGTCATCTCCTGCTGCCGCAGAAAGCGACATCAAAATGACCTACCGCGTGCAGAACGGTTCGGGAGAGAAGATCTCGCTGCTGGGCTATGGCATGATGCGTCTGCCGCGCGAACAGGAGGAGGTGAACCGCCTCATTGACTACGCCATCGCCCACGGTGTCAACTACTTCGACACAGCTCCCATGTATGCCGGAGGTCGCAATGAGGGGCAGACGGGTGCCGCCCTCAGCCGCTACCCGCGAGAGAAATACTATGTGGCTACCAAGATGTCCAATCAGAACCCGCAGACATGGCCCCTGGAGAAATCCAAGGAGATGTATGAGAATAGTTTCAAGCAGCTGCGCGTGGATTATATCGACTATTATCTGCTGCACAGCATCGGCGGCGGTGGAATGGATGCCTTGCGCGGTCGTTTCCTCGACAACGGGTTGCTGGATTTCCTGCTCAAAGAGCGTGAGGCTAAGCGCATCCGTCATCTGGGATTCAGCTATCACGGTGATGTGAAGGTGTTTGACTACCTGCTCGACCACAACGACGAATACCACTGGGACTTCGTGCAGATACAGATGAACTATGTCGATTGGCGCCATGCCGGACGTGGTCGCCGCCGTGCCGATGCGGATGCAGAGTATCTCTATGGCCGTCTGGAGAAATTGGGCATACAAGCTGTGATTATGGAACCCATCCGCGGCGGTGGCTTGGCGAATGTGGCTGACGAAATCCGCGAGCAACTACAGGCTGTGCGGCCCGATGACAGTCCCGCCACCTGGGGCTTCCGCTGGGTAGGTTCTTTCCCCAATGTTCTCACTGCACTCAGCGGCATGAACCGCATGGAGCACCTGGAGGAGAACGTGCAAACTTTCTCACCCCTGCAGCCCTGCACGGAAGCTGAGAACGAGCTGCTGGCACGCATCGCCGACCAGATGGCTGGCTTCCCCACCATCGGCTGCACCACCTGCGCCTACTGTATGCCCTGCCCCTACGGTGTGGATATTCCAGGCAACTTCGCCTTCTACAACGAGGCTGTCACCGCCAAGATGCTGCCGCTGCCCGCGCCCACGGCCAGCGATTATGCCGAGCGTCAGGAAGCGTTCATCAAGGCATACCGCGAGAAGATACCCCCCGAGAAGCGCGCCACCACCTGCACAGACTGTGGACAGTGCCTGAGCAAGTGTCCGCAGCAAATCCGCATCCCCAACCAGATGAGCCGCATCGTGGAACTCACGCGCAAACGCCGCAGATAGCCTCGCAGAAGCGTATATCGTCTAGCAGAAAGCGCAGATAGTAAAGGAAACTACAGAGATGCTTAAAGGAGCGGACTTATGTGGCATCTGCGATGTCTGCGGGAGATTTATAACAAAACTACGATAATTGATAATGGATACATTATGACACGCATGTTATTTCTTATTTCTTATTTCCGTGTCTGCCTCTGCACAGACACAAACCGCTGAAGTAATCACCAAGGAGGACGGAGCCACCGTCATCAACACCACCACCCTTGCAGACGATGTGGAGGGCTATGCCGGCCCCACGCCGCTGAAGATCTTTATCAAGAAGGACAAGATTGAGAAGATTGAACCGCTGAAGAACGTGGAGACACCCAAGTACTGGGCACTCATCAAGCGAGACCTCCTCAGCAAGTGGAACGGTCTCACCGCCAAGAAGGCTGCCACCCAGCAGGTGGATGTCGTCACCGGTGCCACCTATTCTTCTGAGGCTGTCATCGAGAACGTCCGCCGCGGCCTGGACTATTACAACAAGAAGAAGTGAATATAGATCAACCACAGATTTCACAGATTACACGGATTGAGTTCTTTCTATTATAAGAAATCTGTGCGCTCGACCTCTGGTCGCTTCATACTTGAAGAAATACAGATAACAATTACACAGCGTAAAGAATCTGTTTAATCCGTGGAATCTGTGGTGTAATAATAGAATTCAATGCAGTCATTGCCGTTGGGAATCGTTCGTGTGGGGATCGTGGGCCTCGGAGCCCGCGGTCTGACAGCGTTGCGCCTGTTGGCACTCTTGGACGAGGCCCGTGTGACCGCGCTCTGCGACCTCTCCCCCGTGGCGGTGGAGGCGGCACGGGTGCTGTTGCAGCAGACCGAGGCCAGCGTGGGGCGACCGCCGACAGCTCGCAACGCCCCCCTGTTGACCGCCCACGGCGATGACGCTTTCCACACTCTTTGTCGCTCCCCACACGTAGATCTCATTTATATTTGTAGCGATTGGCAAACCCACACCCCCATCGCCTTGGAGGCCATGCGTGCTGGCAAGCATGTGGCCATCGAGGTGCCTGCAGCCGTCACCATGGAGGACTTGTGGGCGCTTGTGCGCACGTCGGAGCAGACACAGCGTCACTGCGTCCTGCTGGAGAACTGCCTCTACGACCCGGATATTCAGCTGGCCATCCGGCGTGTGCATGAGGGCGAGATAGGTCAGATAGTACATGCCGAGGGAGCCTATTACCACCGCCTCGGCGACCGCTGGGCAGACTGGCGGCTGGACATCAACCGTCGGCAGTGCGGCGACCTCTATCCCACCCATGAGCTCGGACCCATCTGCATGGCACTGGACATCAACCGCGGAGATTCTTTGCAGACCCTTGTCTGCATGGACTCTGTGGCTGTAACAGGACCCGAACTCATCCAACAACGCACCGGGAGACGACCAGACAGCTTTGCCAACGGCGACCACACCACGACGCTCATCCGCACTGCCCGCGGCGTTACCATCCTGCTCAAGCACGATGTGATGACGCCACAACCCTACGACCGCAGCATACACCTCATTGGCACCCGCGGCGACCTGCGTGCCGGCGTGGAAGATTTGGATGCGGAACTTGTCTGCACCTCCTTCCGCAGTATTCATGACCCCATGACCTACGAGATGAACCGCCGCCTCATCCACAGCCTCGCTGCCGGGGAACCCACGGACACCGATGTCTATGACCTCGCCACCTGGTGTGCCGTTATCCCCCTCTCCCAACAAAGCATTCGGCAAGGCTACGCCCCCGTCACCTTCCCCGATTTCCATTCCTGAGTTCTCCACGAAGGCAGGAATCCTTCTCTACAGCGGCAGCCAGACGAAGGCGGCGGCATCCCAGAGGGCGTGGCTGAGGACGATGGCCGTGAAGTGCTGGGGCATGAGACGGTAGAGGCCGCCCCAGGCGATGCCGCATACCATGGCAGCCATCACAAGCATGAAGTTGAGGGAAGAGACGTGGATGAGGGTGTAGGCGGCAGTGGCGAGGAAGAAACCTGTGTCGGGCGAGAACCGCTCGCCGAGACGACGCTGGACATAGCCTCGCCAGAAAATTTCCTCGCCCGGACCAATAATGAGCAGCAGCAAGAGGCCGATGACGGTGGGCGACGTGCCGCCTTTGATGCCGTAGATGAGATCGACCTGCGGGCGGGCGAAATCAAAAAGCCACTGTGAACACTTGTCGCCCAGCCAGAAGACACCCCACAGGACGACGGCAATGCCCACGCCCAAGGCCACTTCCTGCCACTGCCCGCGCAGCTGCGGCCAGCCGCCGAAGCAGATGGCCAACGTGGTGAGCAGGAGGGAGGACGCGGTCATCACCGCCCAGAAGTTCCAGCCGAGTCCCAGACCGGGGAAGAACATGAGGAACCACAGGGCGGCGGCGAGGAGGAGGGAGAAGACCAATCCCCCTACAGTCCTTCCCCCAACCCCTCCCCTGTTAGGGAGGGGGACAGACCCACCCCCTTGCCCCTCCCTGTGAGGGAGGGGAGCAGTCACTTTTGACTGTTGGTTTCTTCTTATATCTTGTTCTGTCATTTGCTTTTGGTATATGCTGCCCTCTTCTTTCGGAGAGGGGGGAAGTCTGCTCCCCTCCCTAACAGGGGAGGGGATGGGGGAGGGGCTTTATAATAATATGGAGAGTACGAATCCGATGATGAGCAGGAGGCTGAACATGAGTTGCAGTTGGGCGGTCTTCTCGTCGAGGTTGGCGTAGGAGGCCTTGCCGCCCTGCTTGTAGGCAAGCATGGTGCGGGCATTCTTCAGGGCCACGGGCAGTGCCAGCAGTGCCGTGAGCAGCCACCAGGGTTCAAGGCCGAACGCCATGAGCGCCACGAGCCAGACGAAGGGGAAGAGCACCTCGAAGGCATAGAGACGGGCACCGAACGGGCGGCCTGTCATCATGGGGAAGGTGTTGATGCCCGCGCGGTTATCGGTTTCTATGTCGCGGACATTATTGGCGTGCAGGATGGCCACGGTGATGAGTCCCACGGGCAGTGCCAGCCACAGGACCTCCCAGCGGATGGCGCCAGAGACGATGAACGAGGTACCTGTCATGGGCAGCAGCGCATAGCAGCAGATGATGACCACGTCACCCAGCGCCATGAACTTCAGACGGGGATAGAGCAAGGAGAGGGCGATACCCGCCAGCCCTATCCAGAGCAGCGTCCAGCCTGTGAGCAACACCAGACCGATGCCGCCAAGGATGGCAATGACATTGAGTGTCAGGGACAGACGGCGATACTCTGCCACCGTGAACTGCCCGTCAACAAGGGCGCGCACACCGAAGGTATCTGCGGCATCCACGCCCTTGCGATAGTCGGCAATGTCGCTCCACACATTACCGGCAGCGTGCACAAAAATGATGTTGATGAGTGCCCAGAGGCCGAACCACCAGTTGACCTCAAAACCATTGGCGGCCACCCAGGCGATGGTGACCATGACCGGCATGGCCGATGCGGGGAACGACCACGGCCTTGTGGCGATCACCCAGTCTTTAAAAGAATGTTTCTTCATAATATATGTCTTTTCATGCCAATTTGAGCGCAAATATAGATAAATATCGCGAAATATAAGCCAGTCTTATAAAGAAATTAAGTTTTCTTTAGAGGAAAGATACGGAAAAAGTTTAAGGTTTAAAGATTTTGCAAAAAATGTTTTACAGGCATATTTCCCTATCCGTATTATCTCACCTGCGACATGACATGCCAATTGCACGGTATATTGACAAAAATACGTTATTTTCAGCGGAAAAGTAAAGAAATACATCATTTTCCGCTGGCTATAGAATATATTTTACTATATTTGCAGCGGAAAACGGAATAAAGTAACATTTCTATGATTATTGGACGCGAAAAGGAACAACGTGAACTGCTGAGTCTTCTTGAAAAGGAAGATGCGCAGTTTTGTGCTGTCTATGGGAGACGGCGTGTGGGTAAAACATATCTCATCCGCGAGACCTTCAACTACCAGTTCTGCTTTCATCACACTGGCATTGCCAAAGGAACACTTCGCCAACAATTGACGGCTTTCCGCAACTCACTTGTGACAGCAGGCATGGACAGATGCGCCATACCCAAGACCTGGATTGAAGCCTTCGAACTGCTGAAACAACTGATCACTCATGCTCCAGCAGGTAAAAAAGTCATTTTTATCGATGAACTTCCATGGATGGACACACCCAAAGGAAACCTGATCGGTGCCTTGGAAAACTTCTGGAACGGATGGGCAACAGCACGCCGGGAGAAGGACATCGTGCTCATCGTGTGCGGAAGTGCCACTTCATGGATTAGCAAAAGACTCTTGAAGGACAAAGGCGGCCTTCGTGGAAGACTGACCAACCGCATCAAGCTTGTTCCCTTCACGCTTCGCGAGTGCGAGCTCTTTGCCAAAGGAGCCAACCTTGCCTTTGGCAGAAAAGATATACTGGAACTCTACATGATCCTCGGCGGCATACCCTACTATTGGAGTTTCCTGAAGAAAGGGTTGAGCGTGGCACAAAATATTGACCAGCTGTTCTTCACGGAAACGGCCCAGCTACGTGATGAGTTTGAGGCACTTTATGCTGTGTTGTTTAAAAATCCCGATAATTATATCAAGGTCATCGAATGCCTGAGCGTCGGCAGGAAGTCTGGCCTGACAAGAGAAGATATATTGAACGAAAGCAAACTCACAGACGGAGGAACCTTCTCAACTTTATTAGAAGAACTGGAAGAGTGCGGGTTCATCCGTCATTATGTATCTGCAGACACAGCAGAAACAAACGCGCTGTATCAGTTGATAGACAATTACACATTGTTCTATTATCTCTGCATCAAGAAAAATGCCTTCAGCGATGAGCATTACTGGTCAAATACCTTCACTTCCACCTCCCACAACGCTTGGAAGGGGCACGCATTTGAACGTGTCTGCTTCCAACATGTCCCTCAGATGAAAGTGGCCCTGGGCATCTCTGGTGTTCAGACAAACGTTTGTTCATGGTTCGCCCGCGGCACCAGTGAACGGCGCGGCACACAGATTGACCTGGTGATGCAACGAGCCGACGGCTTTACTGACATCTGTGAGATGAAGCATTCCGCCAACCTCTTCGCCATAGATAAGGATTATGCAGAAAACCTGCAATATAAGCTTGATGCCTACCAGGAACTTTCGAAAGATAATCGCACACTGCATCTTGTCATGGTAACCACAAATGGCATCGTCCACAACAGCTACTACAACATGGTACAGAATGAGATAACCATGGATGACCTGTTCGGATAAAATTCTCTCCGAATTCCATGGGCGCGTCATTCAAGGATATTACGGCCTCGAAAAAAGATAATGATTATCCGCAAAAGTACTCCTAAGACGGTGAAACCGTCTTCGCTCAGTAGCCGAGGGTCGTTCATGACCCTCGGAAGTCGGACGCAGGGCAAACCGACTCTGAAAGAGTCGCCGAATGATATAGCTGGGGCACGCTTTCAGCGTACATGTCATCTCATGTCCCTTTCCGAGGGTTGTGAACAACCCTCGGCTACTGACTGGGGACCGCTTTGCGGTCTTGGGATGCTTGGGGGTATTATTGCGGATAATCATAAAAAGATTCCCTTGTGCTTCTTCCAAGTCTGCCTTGGCTTCCTCAAAAGGCTACGACAAAGGAGCATCAATTCTCATTTCAAGCTATTTTCCTCCTTCCCTTCGGAGAGGCTTTTTTGTGCCTTCTTACAAAAAAGTTGGGGATTTTCTTTGCCTTTCCAGGGAAACTATGTACTTTTGCGGCGTGAGACCTCTCTCATGCCGCTTTTCACGTTGGCTTCCGTAGAGTCATACCACCGTGTATGGCAGTGAAGTTCAGCTTCGCTGGCAGCTGAGGGAGAGCGAGTTGGGAGCGGTTCTCATGGATGCGGCAGCGGCTGCGTCCCTCTTATTGGAAATAAACGAAGCGTTATGCTCGTCTTGTTACTGAAACCTAGGAAATTTCAAGTACGGCAAGAGGACATGATGGCTTCCATGCGAAAGCGTGGATGTTATCTGAATCTCCCGTACAAGGTTTTCCTAGGACCGCAGTAAGAGAAGTGGATACAGTTCCACGCTTCATAATTATAGACCGCTCTTTGAGGAACTGAAGGGGCTACTTGAAGTTGTGCCCGACACGAATCAGGGTTAAAGAACATGAAACCATTATGTTTTGAAACAGGATTGTATCTACATGCCCCGCTGGAATTGCAGCATGTTTTCAAGCGGATAGCTTTTATTCTTTTGATGATTGCAGTCCCTTGTAGCAATGTCTCTGCCAAAGGTGTTGAAGATGTTCTCTCAAAGATTAAAGCGACGGTGGCTCTTTGGGAAATTGTTGATTATACTGTTGCCAATATAGATATCGACCAGTTGTCAAAAAACTCCGATACAAGAAGTTTAACCCGGAAGCTCTATAGTGGAAATAAGTATCAGATTATTGCTATTGGAGACAGAAACTTTACAGATGTTGATTTGACCGTTTATAAAAAGGTAAATGGGTCATGGGTCAATGTGGGTAAAGACGTTGATACTAGTAATGTGGCCATTGTGGAATTGGATTGTTCATACTCAACAGAGTATAAATTTGAAGTGAAGGCATATAGTTTTGCTGCAGGGTCGGGAACTGGTTATTATGGTCTAGCAATCTTATTTAAGTAAAGATGCGCCCTAAACTTTATCCTTTTTGCTGGAGAACCTGTTGCGCTCGTAAAAGTGGGCACGGGATAGGGTAAAAGTGGTGGAAAAGTTTGGCGGAATCAAAAGAAATGCCTTACTTTGCAGCAAGAACATCGGATGTATTCCGATTATGGACTGGGGTGTCCCCGGTTGGAAAGGGTTACCTGTTCGGGTAATCCTTTTTTTCATGGCAGATAACTTCACTGAAATCAACAAACGGATTATAAGATATCTTGCATGAAATGGTCAAGGGTAATCACGTTGACTTTTGGGAAGGGAATTGCTTCAAGAACTTTGAAATGAGAGTCTTCGCTGACAATGTAGTCTGCGTTAGCTATGATGGCACAATCTACGAACTTGTTGTCATCAGGGTCACTTGATATCAATTCAAAGCGGTATTGTGGGTCGAATCGTAAGCAAAAGGGGCTGCTTAAGATGAACTCTATCACGTTCTCCGCAACAAATGGATTTGCTATGCGCCCAATTATTTCTTGGTATTCGTTGATAATCTCGTTAGATACACACAGCAGATACTTACCTTCATCAAACGCTTTCCATGCAGCAAAATATGGACTCTGCCGCGAAATCATTTGCAGAAGGCAATTGGTGTCAATAACAACCGCTCTCATCGTCTGTTAGTATAAGGGGTACGATAGTGAGCTGTTTTCAATACTTCAAGGGTCTGCTCATTCCACGTGCCAGAATCCCAGAGCCGATCCATCTCTTTAGTTGCCCGCTCGAAGAAGAAGTGAGCTATGGCTTGTTTCAGAGCAAAGATTTCCTCCTCTGTATGTAGATGCGCCACCGCATTGATGACCACCGTCTGAGCGGGACTGAACACCGTCCTTTCCTTTGTTGCTTCCATATCTGAAAATGCTTTAGTTTCTTGCAAAAGTAGCAATACTTTTTCAAATGGGCATCATCTTTCCGCTATTTTTTACTATGTACCTCCTCATTTTCCTGCTTCCCGGCGGGAAAATGACGGGAATGTGGCACGCGAATCAAGAAAAGTGGTGGAAAAGTTTGGAGGAATCAAAAGAAATGCCTTACTTTGCAATGTGGAAGATGGAACCAAGTAGAGCCACGATGTGTGGAACGGTGGCATCTGCGTGATGATGAGCAATTCGACCTTGCCGCTTGGTCTCCATTCACATTCTAACCGACCACCTCAGCCCTCCCCTGCGTGGTCGGTTTCTATTTTTATGTAACTATTGGAAGTAGTTGAGTACAAATTCCTCAGAAGTCATAAAGGGTAACTGGCAGAATTCCTCAAAGTCACTGGGATTATTGGTAATGATGATGTCGCAATCGGCATCCAAGGCGCTTTGATATTGGAGTAAATCCTCAAAGTCCTTCACTTCATGGAAAAGTGTGTAGTCGAGTTGTTCAATTGTAGGCAGAAGGACAATGACATCTCTCCGAGCTTGCCGCAAGAGCCTGTATTTCTCCTCGCAGGAACGATGACGAAGGATGAATGCCATGTTGGCAAAAGTGAGATAAGAGGCAAAGAGTTGTATGTTACCCTTTCTGCCTTCATCTACGATACGCATAGCTTGTTCTCGCTTTTCGCGGTTGTCAACGTAATCTATCAGAATGTTCGTGTCGAGAAATACTTTCATCATTATTTGTCAAGACCTAAGATGTACCTCGTGCGTTCATCTTTCATTTCCTCCTCTGATAGAGAAAGCTCTGTAATAAGGTTTTCTGTTTCCTGTGAAACTGGGGTGGCTCTCATCTTCTCTAATATGACGGCCCTTTCTGCTTCTGAAAACTCGTTGGCACGCCTGAAGTGAGTGAATGGATTCCTTTTGAATTGTCTTGGCTGGGCTGGCGACTGCGTTTCTTCCGTCTCTTGTAGTGAATTCAAAAGGAATGCCATCACCGCAAGCTTTTGGCTTCGGTTCATTCCTTGCAGAAGCCCCAAATATGGGGCCATTGGGGTCTGCCGTGCTTTAAGGGTTGTTGCTGACATAATAACTCCTTATAGTATTGCGAAAAGCATATCTTTAATTCTGTATCCGTGCAACTCATGCGTAATTATGAGGGCAAAAGTAGCAATACTTTTTCAAATGGGCATCATTTTTCCCCAACTATTTATGTGTCACCCCCTCATTTTCCTGCTTCCCGATGGGAAAATGACGGGAATGTGGCACGCGAATCAAGAAAAGTGGTGGAAAAGTTTAGCAGAGAAGACAGGTTTCTATTTACGTACATTCCCAGTGACCGCCTTTGTCACCACCGACCCGACGAATCAATCCTTCTGCCTTCAATTGGCGAAGAATCTTCTTCACTCCGCTTTCAGACAGTCCTGTTTCCTCCTGCAATTCCCGGATGGTTATAAGCGGGTTATACTGCAACACAGATAGTATCTTCTGGTTACTTTTCTGGTTACTTTTCTGGTTACTTATCTCCATCTCCTGCAAGGCCTGCTTCAAGCATTGCAGCATAAACGTGATGAAAGGAGTACTATTTGCCTCATGGTCACTCTGGGCAATAGATGCATAGTACTCATGCTGATGTTCTTTAACAATGGTTTCAACTGGTATCCATGCAAAGATTGGTTTCCATTGCATCAGCAGCAGTGTCTGCCACATACGTCCCATACGTCCGTTGCCGTCGGCAAAAGGATGAATGAACTCAAACTCATAATGGAACACGCAAGAACTAATAAGCGGATGCACCTTAGTCTGTTTCACCCATTCCAACAGATCTGCCATCAGCAAAGGAACGCGCTGGGCTGGCGGTGCCAAGTGGATGCACTTCTGACCGTCGAACACACCTACACCGCCTTGACGATAGCGTCCGTTTTCTTGTACCAAGTCTGTCATCATCAACTTATGGGCTCTCAGCAAATCTTTCTCCTTGTATGGATTCAATTCAAGCAACAGCTCGTAGGCATCAATGGCATTACGAACCTCCTGTATCTCGTTGGGGGCACCCAGTACGCGCTTACCTTCTAATATCGCAGTCACTTGATCTACAGAGAGTGAGTTGTTCTCGATAGCCAGCGACGACTGAATGGTTTTGATGCGGTTCTCCTTGCGCAAGTGGGGAGTAGGTATATTGTCGGTTGTAGCTGTAAGGTGGCCAACTTGTTCGGCAATCTCCGCGATCAACGTCATGATGTCGTCTGTTATCGTAAATGGTGGTATATACATTTCCTGAATCTTCTAATCAAACCTATTCGGGCACAAAGTTAGCAAATTTTCTGCTAATAGCAGCAAAAATGAGGGGAAAAGTTTGGCGGGAGGAGAGATTTGTGTTCCTGTGGGACAGCATAAAAAATAGCTGCAAGTCCGGCAGGAACTTGCAGCAAATTCTCAGAAAGATTCTGTTTAGTGATTCAGGTTTCGCAGGTGATGCCGCGGGCATCACCTGCGAAACCTGAATGAATAGTCTCTGTGCAATACTCAGAGATAGAGGTTGAAGCCGATACCGATGGTGTGGTTCTTGCGCTTGTAGAGGTCGGTCTTGGGGCCTGCGGCGGTCTGTGTGGTCACCTCGCGGTCCTTGTAGAATGTGCACATGTAGCCGAGGTCCACATTGAAGTATTTGGAGGGGTGCAGACGCACACCGCCGCCCACCATGTTGTTGGTGAGGTTGAAGGAGAGGTCGTTCATGAATGCATCGCTCTGGCCGTAGAAGGTCTTTTCCCACGAGGCGGAGATGGTGACGAACTTGTTGATGTCATACTCTGCACCAACAAGGATCTCGTGCGTGTTGTGGTCGATGAGTTCCTGCTTGTCGTTGTACTTCTTGGAACTGGTGTCGAAGAACTGGTGGTAGCCAGCGCTGAGACGCACGGCCTCGATGGGCGAATACTGCACGCCACAGGCCAGCATGGCGGGAATATCCTCGCGCACTTTCTCGCCATCTGCGAACTGACCAATGATGGGTGCAGCCTGAGTCATAACCTCTTCGGCAATATTGATTTCGCTCTTATTCTTGAGATTGATTCTGGTGTGGAACTCATACTTGGCAGACACGTTCCAGTGCTTGTTGATTTCCCAGTCAACACCGATGATGGGGCTCACACCGAACCCCGTTTGGTCACAGTTCAACTCAATGCCATAGTTGTTGAGTGCTGCTGTGCCATTTGCGCCCGGAAATGTGCCAGCTGCGGGAATACTGTAGCTGATGGAGGGATTGACGGCTCCATTGTAGTTGCAACTGGCATATACGCCACGCACACCGAGATAACCCACCAGATTGTCCAGGAACTTATAGGTGCCGCCCACCTGAAGGCCGAAATAATAGGAATTGCCCTTCATGAAACTGTTCATGGAATAGCCATCGTAGGTTCCTGTTGCAGCCAGGGCAGATGCTGTCGGGTAGTCCATCCCTTTTTCCATGAGACCTTTTGTCAAAAGAAGCGGCAGTGCTGCGGGAACTCTCTGTTCTAATATTCCAGAGTAGGCTGCCTCGAACGAGCCGAGGCCCTTGTCGAACTCACATTTGCCGCCACCACCGACGACGGCGAAGTGTGCCGAGACGCTCCACTTGTCTTGGTTATAGGAGAGTGTGAAGGATGGAACAATAGGAGCCACGGCCTTTCCCTTGAACTCGTGCGTCTGGTCGTGATTGTTGACATTCCGTTGGAAGAGGGGGAATGTGGTTTCGATGTTACGTTGCTGTATGGCTGTCTGGCTGTTGAGGCTCAGGTGCCATCCGTCTGAGAGGAAGCCACCGCCGGCGGGGTTGGCGTAGATACTTGTCAGTGTGATGGTACCTTCCTGCGCAAAGTTGCGCACGAAGGCTGCGTTCTGGTTTGTGTTGGTGAGGTAGCCGCCAGCAAAAGCCTGTAAACTCGTCGCTGCGGCAAACAATGTCATAAGTACTTGCTTTTTCATTTCCATTTTGTCCGATTCAGAGGATTGTTTGTCTGAAATCGGCTGCAAAGGTAGGTTATCTCCATGAAACAAGCAAACAGATTGCACACAATCCGCCAGTTTGTGCATTCGGAGGCATCATTTATTGACATGGGACAAGGCCGACACTATCGGAAGGTGCGCAATGCCGCCTCCATCTGGCGCAGGATGTCGCGCTTGGGCGAGTGGGGGGAATAGATGAAACCTTCGGTGACCAGCACGCGGCGTGCCGCCGTATCCACACGCTCCAGTGCCACAAAGGGTCCGCCCAGGGCCCCGTCCTTGAGTTCCCAGAGGCCATGTATCTCATGCGCGTATATATTATTAAAGGTACGCGTGCGCGCGACGATGAGCGGTTGGCCGTCCATGCGTGCCGTCTGCATCCATTGCCCAGGCCGCGTTCCGGGAATGTTCACATGCAAGACGCTGTCTCTCACGGCGACATACCGCTCCGGCGTGAACGGGCCTCCGTCCCACGGATAGCTGTAGAAGACGAAGTTCTGGTCCTTGTCATTGAGGTTGGTGCCTGTCCACAGGAAGTCCTCGCCCGCCTTGGAGGCCTTCAGGCCCTGCGGCACGCAGATGGTGTGTCCGCAGCGTGTCTGCAACTCGTCCCAGGTGCGTTTGCTATATTTGCGCCGCAGGTT
Organism: Bacteroidaceae bacterium; assembly: GCA_017455585.1. Classification (GTDB taxonomy): domain Bacteria; phylum Bacteroidota; class Bacteroidia; order Bacteroidales; family Bacteroidaceae; genus Physcousia. The sequence continues at coordinate 29,345 of JAFSZU010000003.1, forward strand.
GGCGGCCTCATGCTCCAGTTCGGCCTCCACGAACAACGCTTGCAGCCGTTCCTTGTTCTGTCCCAGATACACGGCCAATTCGTGTGCCGACGCGGCCTCTACCTTCACCTCCAACTGCGGCACAGCCACGGTGTTGCGCGCCACCCCCATCTGCGGTGTCTGCACCCGCCGGTGCACTTCCACCAACAGGCGGTTGCGCATGGTTCGCCACGGCGTCAGGTTGCCCTCGGCATACACCACATCCACGCGGAACAGCGGCTCGTGCTGCGGCAGCACGGGCGTGGAGGCGCGCAACACGGCCTCCAGCGTGTCACGCAACTCGCCGCCATACAGTGTCTGCGGGATAATCATCGCCAGCTCGTAGGGCAGCCCGCGTGAGCCGGGTTTGTGCGCCTGTCCCCCTTCTGTCTTCTTACCTGAACAGGCAGACAGCAGCAGGCAAAGGATCATGCCCGCACAGTGTAGGGCGTTACGTTTCATTTTTATCGGTTTGGATTGTTTATGCTGGCGCAAAGATATATAAAAAGTCATAAAAAAGTACTCCTCGTGCATAAAACTTTCAACTTTCAACTTTCAACTCTCAACTTTTCCGTACCTTTGCGCCGCAAAACAGACAAACACATGCAGAACCCCCATCAACAACAGCTATACACCATCCTCGTCTTTTCCGAGAACATCGCCGGTGTGCTCAACCAGATTACTGCCGTCTTCACGCGCCGACAGGTCAACATCGAGAGCCTGAACGTCTCGGCCTCCAGCACGCCGGGTGTCCACAAATACACCATCACCTGCTACTGCACGCTGGAGATGGCCAAGATGCTGAAAGCCCAGATCGAGAAGCGCATCGACGTGCTGCAGGCGCGCTACTTCACCGATGAGGACATCTTCATCCTGGAGTCCTCGCTGCTGAAGATCACCACTTCCGCCGTGCTGGAGAATCCCGAGGTGTGCCGGCTGGTGCGCCACCACGGGGCACGCATCGTGGAGGTGAACCCCACCTACGCCGCCGTGGAGAAGACGGGCACCACCGAGGATATCCTCTCGCTCTTCGAGGCGTTGAACCGTCTGGGCGTGGTGCGCCAGTTTGCCCGCTCCGGCCGCATCTGCATCACCCGCGGCACCCGCGAGCATCTGGATGATTATCTGGCAGAAAGAGAGAAAGAAAGACATGGACAAGATTGAGACCTACCGCTTCACCGTGGAACCCTTCCACGTGGATTTCACCGGTCACCTCTTCCTGGGTGTGCTGGGCAATCACTTGTTGAACGCCGCCGGGCACCACTCGCATAACCGAGGGTGGGGCATCGACCAGCTGAACGAACGCCATTACACATGGGTGCTCTCGCGCCTGAGCATCGAACTCGAGGAGATGCCGGCGCAGTATGAGCATGTGGAGGTGGAGACGTGGGTGGAGAGCGTGATGAAGCTGTTCACCGAGCGTAACTTCCTCATCCGCAATGCCGACGACGGCCGCACCTATGGCTATGCCCGCTCCGTCTGGGCGATGATAGACGTGGAGACGCGCCAGCCCTCGAACCTCCTGGAGGTGAAGGACGGCGACATCCTGCGCTATGTCCTCACCGCCGAGGAGAAGCCCTGTCCCATGGCCAAACACGGCCGCATCCGTCTGGCCAAGCCGGCCATTCTGCGAACCGTACCCACCTATTACTCTGACGTGGACATCAACGGCCACATCAATTCCATCAAGTATGTGGAGCATATCCTGGACCTCTTCCCCGCCGAGCAGTACAAGAAGCACCGCATCCGCCGCTTCGAGATCGCCTACAAGGCAGAGAGCTATCTCGGCGACACGCTCACCTTCTTCTGGGAGCCTTCTGCGCAGACGCTGGCCGACGGTCTGCCACAGGAGGAGCAGATAGAGATTCGCAAGCAGGTTGACACTCCGGAGCGACCGGCAGGAGAAGTGGTTGTGCAGGCAAAGGTGGAGTGGGAGTGAGGCCTGCGGAACTGACAAATATCAACAAAAGCGGTCTATTGCAAAGAATGTCCGGCCCCGCTGCCTCATGAATGTGTGAAAATGTTTATCTTTGCGCAAACCACCTTCAACTTTAAACTTTAAACTTTAAACTTTAAACATTAAACTTTAAACTTTAAACTTTAAACTTTAAACTTTAAACTTTAAACTCTATATCACATGGCAAAAATGAATTTTGGCGGCGTCATCGAGGAAGTCATGACCCGCGAGGAGTTCCCACTGGAGAAGGCACGTGAAGTGCTGAAGAACGAGACCATCGCTGTCCTGGGCTACGGCGTGCAAGGTCCTGGACAGGCTTGCAACCTGCGCGACAACGGCTTCAACGTCATCGTGGGCCAGCGTCAAGGCAAGACCTACGAGAAGGCCGTGGCCGACGGCTGGGTGCCCGGCCAGACACTGTTCTCGCTGGAAGAGGCTGCCGAGCGCGGCACCATCGTCTGTCTGCTGCTCTCCGACGCGGCACAGATGCAGCTGTGGCCCACCATCAAGCCACACCTCACCGCCGGCAAGACCCTCTACTTCTCCCCCGGCTTCGCCATCACATGGAACGACCGCACCGGCGTCGTTCCTCCCAAGGACATCGACGTCATCATGGTGGCCCCCAAGGGCAGCGGCACCAGCCTGCGCACCATGTTCCTCGAAGGCCGCGGCCTCAACAGCAGCTACGCCATCTATCAGGACGCCAGCGGACGCGCACTGGAAAAGGTGCTCGCCTTCGGCATCGGCATCGGCTCAGGCTACCTCTTCGAGACCACCTTCCAGCGCGAGGCCACGAGCGACCTCACCGGCGAGCGCGGCTCTCTGATGGGTGCCATCCAGGGTCTGCTGCTGGCTCAGTATGAGGTGCTGCGCGAGAACGGCCACACCCCCTCCGAGGCTTTCAACGAGACCGTTGAGGAGCTGACACAGAGCCTCATGCCGCTCTTCGCCGCCAAGGGCATGGACTGGATGTATGCCAACTGCAGCACCACCGCACAGCGCGGCGCACTCGACTGGATGGGTCCCTTCCACGACGCCATCAAGCCCGTGGTGGAGCGCCTCTACGCCAGCGTCAAGGCCGGCCACGAAGCACAGATCAGCATCGACAGCAACAGCAAGCCCGGCTACCGCGAAGGCCTGGAGAAGGAACTGGCTGCCCTGCGCGAGAGCGAGATGTGGCGCACAGCCGCCGTCGTGCGCCAGCTGCGTCCCGAAAACAACTGACCCCTGTCAACACATATTATGTCCGCACGAAAAGGCCTTCCCGTCCGCCCGTGAAGGCCTTTTCGTGTGGACGTGAAAGCCATCACGTCCGTTCGTTCAGCAGCTCACCTGCGTGCACGTAGCCTCCCATGCACAGCACCGACTTGTGAAGCCGCACTTTTTTCTTCCCCGCCGAAGGGGCTGACATCTTGTGTTACAAAGGGTTGATATCCTAAAAAGCGTTTAAGGAGTGAGCCTTTGTCATAAAAAGTGTAAATCATTTGGCCGTTATAGAAAGATTCCTTATCTTTACACCCGAATTGTAGGTGTGTTCTATAAATTAACAAATTCTCTATGAATTATCTTTGCCTGTGCTTGTCTCTTTTCGGCATCTTTTGCCTCAAGCCCCTTGGGACATAGCTCGCTATGCCCCGCCGGTCTTGAATCAAAACCTGCTCGAAAATAGTGAAAGCACAGCTCAAAGCTAATTTATAGAACCCACCTATTGAATGGTAACTCCTTAATCTATCCTAAGCCCTATGTCTAAAAGAAGAACCCTGAAGAAAGCCATCAATGAAATCAGTGCCGACCTGCTGGTGGAGCTGCTGGCCGTGAAGCAGAACACCCCGTCGATACCAGATGCCGACGTGGAGAACGTGGTGTCCAGCATCTTGCTCATGCAGGAGGATTTCGTCAACCGTCTCAGCCACGTGGACAAGCGACAGGTGAAACGTTTCTTCAAGCAGCTGGAAGACGACCTGGCCGTGAGCACCAACGAGATTATCGACCACATCTTCCAACTGGCATGAGATCCTTTTATAGGTTCCTGCTCTACCGCCTCATGGGCTGGAGCACAGACGTGACAGTGGCGCTGCCGCAGAAATATATCATTGCGCTGGCACCCCACACCAGCAACTGGGACTTCCTGATGGGGCAGCTCTACAGCCGCGCCGAGGGCTTCCGCTGCGGCTTCATGATGAAGAAGGACTGGTTCTTCTGGCCCCTGGGACCGCTGTTTCGCCGCATGGGAGGCATCCCCGTGGTGCGCAGCCGCCACACCAGTCTGACAGACCAGGTGGCGCAGCAGGCGCGGCAGAGCGAGACATTCAGCCTGTGCATCACGCCCGAGGGCACCCGCAAAGCCGTCAGCGAGTGGAAACGCGGCTTCTATTACATCGCCCTCAAGGCAGACCTGCCCATCCTGCTCTTCGGGCTGGACTACGGGCAGAAGCGCATCGTATGCACCAAGAGCATCCGCCCTACCGGTGACGCCGACGCGCAGATGGCCGAGATCAAGGAGTACTTCCGCCACTTCCAGGGCAAGCACCCGGAGGGGTTTAGAGTTGAAAGTTGAAAGTTGAAAGTTGAGAGTTGAAAGTTGAGAGTTGAAAGTTGAAAGTTGAAACAACGGAAGAAACGGAAAAGAAACGGAAGAAACGGAAATGTTTCCGTGTATTTCAGATGATTTCCGTGTTGTCCGCTGTTGAGAGTTGAAAGTTGATGCGTTAACGTATTAACGTGGAGAGGTGAGAGGTAACCACGGGACGGGTAATCTGTTCAATCCGCGTAATCCGTGGTGCATATTACATATAAAGAGGTAAAAGTGAAAATAAAGTATTTGTTCTTTGGGTTGTGGCTGTTGACCACAGCCGTGTGCAATGCACAGAAGGTGCCGGCGAGCTTCAAGAACGCGCTGGCAGACTATATACAGCAATATCAGTTCGGGTTCAACGGCAAGGCCGAGACGGTGCGCATCCTGGACATCAAGGCCGATGCCTCGCAGAAGGAGCTGCACATCAACTTCGGTGAGCAGCTGGGGTGGCAACCCTTCACGCCCGGCAAGGTGCGCCGCGTCTATGACGGTGTGCGCCGCCTGGTGCCCAAGCAATATGCCGGTTACAAGCTGCATATATGCTCCAAGGGCGTGCCCATCGACGAGCTGGTGATGGGCGGAGCCGAGAAAAGCGACCTGCGCCGCACGTGGGGCGACACCCAGTACCGCGGAGCCGCATGGGTGACACCGCTGGACCGTGTCTATGAGACACGCGCGGGATTACAGGGCCGCCACCTGAGCATCTGCGCCAGCCACGGACGCTTCTATGACCAGAAGGAGGGCCTCTGGCGCTGGCAGCGCCCACGGCTGTTCTGCACCGCCGAGGACCTGCTCTCACAGACCTTCGTCATCCCCTATCTCATGCCCATGCTGGAGAACGCCGGCGCCATCGTCTATTCACCACGTGAGCGGGACTGGCAGCGTCATGAGGTGATTGTCGATAACGACGGCTGCCGTGCAGGGGGGCACTATGCCGAGACCGCTGGCCAGCATGCCTGGCAGGCCGCTGACAGCGCGGGATTCGCACACATCAAGGATGTCTATCTTGACGGCGACAACCCCTTCCGCGACGGCACGGCACGCTGCGCTGCCACACAGGCCGGACAGAAGCGCCTCTCCACCATCACGTGGACACCCGCCATCCCCGAAGCCGGGCTCTATGCGGTCTATGTGGCCTATCAGACCCTCCCCACCAGCGTCACAGACGCCACCTATACCGTCCACCACCGCGGACAAGCCACCCGCTTCCGCGTGAACCAGCAGATGGGCGGCGGCACATGGGTCTATCTCGGCACCTTTGACTTCGCCGCCGGAGAGAGTGCGCAGAACTGTGTCACCCTCAGCAACCACAGCAGCGAGCGCGGACATGTCACCGCCGATGCCGTGCGCTTTGGCGGCGGCATGGGCAATATCGCCCGCGGCGACTCCACCAACTTGAGCGTCAGCGGTCTGCCGCGCTTTCTCGAGGGGGCACGCTACTCGGCGCAGTGGGCCGGGTTCCCCTATGAGGACTACGCCAACAAGGGCGGCACCAACGACTACGCCGAGGACATCAACATTCGTTCGCGCACAACCAACCGCTTGGCGCGCGGCGCTGTCTATGTGTCAACAGATTCTGTAGGTCTGGGCGTGCCCATCGAACTGAGCATGGCCCTGCACACCGACGCCGGCTACACACGGGACGACAGCCACATCGGCTCGCTCACCATCTATACCACTGATTTCCAGGAAGGACTGCTCACCGCCGGACTCTCGCGCCTCACCTCCCGTGACCTTGCAGACATGGTGCTCACACAAGTGGAACAGGACATGCGTGAGCTCTATGGCGACTGGACACGCCGACAGATGTATGACCGCAACTACAGCGAGTCCCGCGAGCCGCGCGTGCCGGGCATCATCCTGGAGATGCTCTCCCACCAGAACTTCGCCGACATGCGGCTGGCCCATGACCCCACATTCAAGTTCCACATGGCGCGTGCAGCCTACAAGGCCATCCTGCGCTTCATACACCGCGCCCACGGCAGCCGACGCATGACCGTTCAGCCGCTGCCCGTCACCGCGCCGGCGGCCTACGTCACACCCGGCAGCCATCAGATCCGCGTCTCGTGGACACCCGTTGAGGACCCGCTGGAGAGCACGGCACGCCCCACCGCCTATGTGGTCTATCATGCACAGGGCGACGGCGGTTTCGATAACGGCACCCTCACCCAGCACACACACTACGAGCTGGACAATGCCCAGCCCGGCACCCTGCACCGCTTCATCATCACCGCCGCCAACGACGGCGGACAGAGCATGCCCAGCCAGGAGGTCTGCGCCTATATCTCCACCCTCAGCCCGCAGCGGATGCTCATCATCGATGCCTTTGACCGGCTGGCCGGGCCGCAACCCATTGAGACGGACTCCACCTTGGGATTCCAGATGGATGCCGACCCTGGTGTGCCCATGGCGCGGATGCCGGGCTACTGCGGCCGGCAGCAGAACTTCGATAAGGCTTTCTATGGTCGCGAGGGCCCCAACGGCCTGGGATATAGCGGCACGGAGCTGGAGGGCACCATCATCGCCGGCAACACCCTCGACTGGAGCACCCGCCACGCCCGAGACATCATTGCCGCTTCCGGCGGACGCATCACCATCGGCAGCCTGACACAGGACGCCGTGCGCCGCGCAGACTTTGACAGCCGGGGTACAGACCTCATCGACATCGTCTTCGGGCTGGAACGCCACGACGGCTACAGTCTGCGACCCGCCAAGGTGATGAACGAGGCACTGACACAGGCCGTGGCCGAGTTCGTGCGCATGGGCGGCAACGTGGTGGCCAGCGGTGCCTACATGGGGCGTGACATGTTTACAGACGGCGACCGGCTGCTCACGCGCACGCTCTTCAAATATGAATATGCAGGAACCCTCTGCGCCGACTCCATCCAGGGTATCAGGGGCATGCGCCTCACGCCCGACATCCGCCGCGGGTTCTGCGAGAAGGAATACGGCACACCCTTTGCCGACTGCCTCGCGCCCGTCTCGCCCGCCTTCTGCACCATGGTCTATGCCCCCACGCAGGAGTCGGCGGCCGTGGCCTATCAGGGTGAGGACTACCGCAGTCTGGCTTTCGGCTTCCCATTAGAGACCATCCCAGACGCAAACACCCGCCTGCGGCTCTGGAAAGGAATCCTCGCCTTCCTGCT
>JAFSZU010000180.1 GCA_017455585.1 Bacteroidaceae bacterium
CAGCACAAAGATTGGCATCATCGAGAACCTGCTGGGCAAGGTCGATAAGCTCATCCTCTGCGGCGGCATGACCTACACCTTCATGAAGGCTCACGGCGGCGAGATTGGCGGCAGCATCGTGGAGCTGGACAAGCTCGACGTGGCCCTCGGCGTGGAAGAGCTGGCCAAGAAGAACGGCGTTGAGCTGGTGCTGGCCGAGGACAGCGTGTGCTCCACTGGCTATGACTTCGCCAACTTCTGCCAGAAGCCCGGTGCAGAGATCAAGACCTTCCCCTCCAACGCCATCGAGGAAGGATGGGACGGACTGGATGTCGGCCCAAAGAGCCAGGCCAAGTTCGCCAAGGCCATCGAAGGTGCCAAGACCATCCTGTGGAACGGTCCTGCCGGCTGCTTCGAGTGCGATGACTTTGACAAGGGCAGCCGTGCCGTGGGCGAGGCTGTGGCCAAGGCAACGGCCGAGGGCGCTTTCTCCCTCATCGGCGGCGGCGACAGCGTGGCATGTGTCCACAAGTTCGGCCTCGAAGACAAGGTCAGCTACATCAGCACTGGCGGCGGTGCCCTCCTCGAGGCCATCGAGGGCAAGGTGCTCCCCGGCGTAGCTGCCATCAAGGGCTGAGGAACTAAACCAGAATCACGAATAGGCACTAATACTATTTATCACTAATACGCACTAATATTTTCTCATAAATTCGCACTAATACATTCCCGCAATTATCTTTGTGAATGTTTTTAGAGTCCATAAGTGATAATAGTATTAGTGCTTATTCATGAAAAGGTATTAGTGCTTATTCGTGAAAAAAAGTATTTGAGCCTATTCGTGTTATCGCTTTCGTGAAAAAGTATTTGTGCATATTCATTTTTGTGCTATTCGCGTTCAGTGGCTGTAGCCAGAAAGCGGATGTTTCCCCTGAGGAAGAGGCGCGGCGTGACTCTGTAGCCCTGCATGTGGCCTTGATGCCCGTGGCCGACTGTCTGCCGTTTTATGTGGCCCAGCGCGCCGGCATCTATGAACGTCTCGGCCTCGACCTGCGCATACACACCCTATGGGCGCAGCTCGACACCGACACCGCATTGCTCCGCCGCCGCGTGCATGTGGTCTACAGCGACCTCGTGCGAGCCATGATGATTCAGCAGACAGACACCTTCGACCTCCGAGCCGTGGCCGCTCTGCCTGGCGAGTTGCAACTCATCACCAACCGCCGCGGACGGGTGCGCGCCCTGGGACAGCTGAAGGAGCGCATGGTGGCCGTCAGCCGTCACAGCATCACCGACTACTGGAGCGACCGCCTCATGGACAGTGCCCGCATGGCGCAGACCGACATCTTCCGCCCGCAAATCAACAGCGTGCGCATCCGCACAGACATGCTCTGCAACGGCACCATGGATGCGGCACTGCTGCCACAGCCCTTTGCCCTCGAAACCCGTCTGCGCGGCCATGCGCTCAACTTCAGCACCGAGGGCTTGCAGCCACGGTTGGCCGCTCTGCTGGTGCCCACGGCCGTGCTGGCAGACACCACCCGGCTGCAACAAATCCGGTGGCTCTTCCAGGGATATGACGAGGCCGTGGCTCTGCGAGACAGTCTGCCCGCACTGCTTAAACAACTCTGTCTGACACCCGACTCGCTCACAGACACCATCGCGCGGGCATTGCCACCGCTGCCTCTGCTGGCAGAACCCCGGCGGGCTGATGCCGACGCTGCCCTGCGGTGGATAACCTCTCGCGGAAAAGCACGCAAGGGCTACACCCCCGACACGCTCATTCAAACCATTACACGATAAACGCATTGGATTACAAAGCATTCAAGAAAATATCAGGAGAGACGGAAGAGGCCTTTGCCGAACGCCGTTTCTTTGACGTGCTGTCGCTCATCACAGCCATCAACAAGGACTGCTCTGAGAGAGACTATTCTTCCAGCCTCTTGCGATTGCGCCAATCCTATCAGGAATTGCTGGCTATGCAGTTCGGAGACACGCCCCTCTCCGAGGAAAAGGCGGAAAGGAACCTGAACCAGCTTTTTGGCAAAGCCATCAACCTGTTCACTGAAGTTCGCTTCTGCTGGCTCATCGAGCACAAACCCACCACCGTTGACAGGATGACAGCCTCGCTGCTCCGCGAATTTGAAGACAAACACATCACCGAGCAGATGAATATCCTGCGCCTCTATCCAGAGGGCGCCACCCTGGACGCGCCGTTCTTCGAGGCACTGGATGCTGCCTTCGGGCTCATCTGGTGCATCCTTGAGTTGCAGCCACAGACCTATGCCACGCTCAGCGAGCTGTTGTGCAGCCTCAACCGTTTTGCGCGACGCACGCTGGTATCATCCCTGCTGATGAACGAGCTCCAACACTTTAACCTGCCACACCTCGACCTGCTCCTGAAACTGGCAGAACATACCAACCAATATCTTGACATTCTGGGAACCGAAGAGGCCATGGCAGACGAGGACAATGTCATTCCTCGGGAAGAACTGCGCGACCTGCAGGCACGCATTGCCGTCGGCCTGACGCTCATCGTCCGCCGCTACAGCATCTTCCTGCAATACCTGCCGGCATACAGCCAGCGCATCCATGACAGCCTGGCTGCACCCGCCTTCCGCGAGGAGCTGCCAGAGCTGCTCCGTGCCATTGTCAACCAATCGCTCACCGACCGCGTCGATAAGCGAGTAGATGACATCCTGCCAATCATCAAGGATGCCTTTGAGAAACAGCAGCCACACCTCGGCTCCAGCGATGATGAGGAAACGGACGACCCATCGTCGCCCAAGTTCAAGGTGGAGGTGCGTGCCATACGCATCGACGGCAAAGAGGGCCGCCGCCTTTTCCGCAAGATGGCCGACTACGCCCGGCGGGTCGATGAACTGCGCCAGAACGAGATGGACGTGAACGCCAGCAACATGAAGTTCATGAAGCGCTTCGACTTCTTCAACCATCCGGCACACTGGTTCTATCCCTTCACCACAGAATATCCTGCACTGCACGACGGCCTCTATCGCAATGAGAAGCCGAACCCCTTGACACTGTCCATCATGAACAGTAGCCGCTTCTGTGACAGCGACCGCTTCTCATACGCCTCCATGATGCTCTTTCTGCACAAGAACCGTGCCGATTCCATCACAGGTCAACTGCAAGACCAGATAGACCAATTCCGTGATGAGGACGATGAGGACGAAGACTTCGGAGCCGGGCATCACGATTTTGATGCGGGTTTCTCCTTCAACGATGACGATGTGGAATTTGATTTCCACGAGCGGCAGCTTCCTCCCCTCTTCAACTATTGCCAGAGTCTGTACAGATTCTTCACACATACCGGAGATAATTCGCCATACCCCGATGCCTTCACCCTCCAGAATAACACGCTACTGCCCTGCGAGCCCTTCTTCTCAGACCTCTTTGCAGGCTACCAGCACATCGAGTATGCCGCAGAAGCCTTGTTGAATATGGGAGCCAGCAGAGAGGCTATTATCCTGTGCAACCACGCCGCCGAAAACTTCGGCACCAACGCACATCTGCTACAGGTTCGCGGCATGGCCTATATGCACCAGCAGACATGGCGGATGGCCCTCTCGGACTTCCAACAGGCACAGCTCTTCGACGAGGATCCGGAAATCACCCTATACATGGCCCGCTGTTACGAGGCACTGCAAGAATGGGAAGATGCCCTGCCCCTGCTCCGGCAGGAACTGGAGCGACAGGCCGACGACGCCAGTCCGGACAGCATCGAGGAACTGGCGCGCTGCCACATACAAATGAAACAATGGGACGAGGCTGCCAGCCTCTTCTTCCGGCTGGAGTTCATGGAGCGGCACCTTACCGTGGCGCAACGCGGCATCGCCTGGTGTTCCCTGCATCAAGGCAAGTTCGAGCGTGCGGAACAATACTATCGCCAGCTCATTGATGACAAGAAACACACCTCGTGGGAAGACCGCATCAATCTGGGACATGCACTCTGGCTACAAGGCAAGCGTGCTGAAGCATTGCAGACCTACCGCCAGTTCGTCACCCGCTTTAACCGCACCAAAAAAGACCAGCGTGCGCACTTCGCACACTGGACAGAAGCGTTCCAGGAAGATGCCCGCAACCTCCTCCAGCCTCACTTCTCAGCAATAGACATCGCCCTCATGCTCGACGCTATTACACAGAAATAAAGACGTAGCACCATTTAGTTTTCCAGAAAAATCGGGGTATTTGCTACTTTTAATATGTAACCTAAATTCATCCACGAACACTCAAAAAGCATCTTTCATGGACAAATAAGAGGACTTAATTATCCACGAATGACACAAAATGGCGTTTCGTGGGTAAATAAGGAAGGAAAAGTTTGGATAGTCGAAGCCTTTTTTTTTACTTTGCGCCTGTAATCCTAAAAGATATAGTTTATGAGTGCGATTGTCGGTCGAAAAAAGGAAACTGAGGAACTGATGCAGATCTACCGGCGCAAGCAGGCACAGTTGGTGGCTGTGTATGGTCGCAGGCGTGTGGGAAAGACCTACCTCATCTGAGAACTCTTCAAAGAACAGTTCACATTCTACCACACTGGTGTTTCGCCACTGGAACTGAAGGATGTTAATCTACTCGAAGCGCAGCTGAACGCCTTCAACTCCAGCCTGGTCCGGTATGGCGCACCAGCCGATACCCGTCCACAGAACTGGACGGAGGCGTTCGACAGACTGATTACCTTATTAAACAAGGAGGATAAGAATCGGCGTTCTGTGGTCTTCCTTGATGAGATGCCTTGGATGGATACACCTCGGTCTGGCTTTATGACCGCCTTTGAGCACTTCTGGAACGGTTGGGGAGCAGGACAGGATAATTTGATGCTCATCGTCTGCGGTTCTGCTACATCATGGATACAGGACAATCTCATCAATTCCAATGGAGGTCTTTATGACCGTGTGAATGAAGAGATCCAACTTACACCTTTCACGTTGTGCGAAACGGAGCAACTACTGCAAATGCAGGAAGTTACTCTCTCGCGTTATGACATACTGCAGCTATACATGGCCGTGGGAGGTATTCCTATGTATCTAAGCTACGTACAGCCCGGCTTCAGTCTGGCACAGACGATAGACCGTCTCTACTTCGCTCCCAAAGCAAAACTGAGTAATGAGTTTGAACGCTTATTCCGTTCTATCTTCAAGTCGCCGGAACATTATATGTCTATCATTCGTCTGTTAGCAAAACGGCAAAGCGGCTACAGCCGTGAAGAGATTTCCAGGGAGACGGGCATCGCTTCGGGCAAGGGGTTCACAGAGATGCTGCGGGCACTGGAGGCCAGTGATTTCATAGAATACTACAAGCCATTTGAGAACAGCAAACGGAATATGAAGTACCGGCTCACGGACCCCTTCTGCCTCTTCTATCTGAGCCAAGTGGAAGGACGCGGCAGAGGAGAGAATTTCTGGCGCGACAACGAAAACCTGTCTCAACTCAGGACGTGGCGAGGGCAGGCTTTTGAGAACGCATGTCTGAAACATGTGGGACTGATTAAGGCAGCCATGGGTGTCGGAGGCGTGAGTTCCGACAATGCAGCTTGGACCTTACAGGGTATGGACGATCAGCGAGGAATGCAAATAGACCTCATTATCAATCGTTCCGACAAGGTGGTCAATCTTTGTGAAATGAAGTTTGTGAATGAGGAGTTCGAGGTGACAAAAGATTACGAGATGAGGCTCCGCAGCCGGTTAAACTGGATGATAGAGCATGTCAGTCGGCGTCATAATGTACAGATGACACTGGTAACTACTTATGGTTTGAAGTATGGAATACATAGTGGCATCTTTCAGCGGGTTATTACCTTAGACAGTCTGTTCTCAGCATAAATTTCATCAGGCAGATTGCTTTCCCTCCTACAGGTGGTCATTCAGGAAACGGTAGGCGTGGGAGCCGTCCATCTGGGCGTGGTAGAACAGTTGGGAGAATGAATAATCAACGTAAGTCGGGGGTGTGAAAGTGATTAGAATGACTTTCGACACCCCCGACTTACGTTGATTATCACTGTATGAACAGCTGATGCTTACTTTTCTTCTTTATCTTTTGCCTTTTTGCCAGAAGCCTTCTTGGCTGGTGCTTCTTTCTTTGCCGGCTCCTTCTTGGCAGCGGCCTTCTTGGCGGGCTTCTCTGCGGCTTTCTCCTCTTTCTTCTCTTCGGGTTGGAGCTTCTGCAGACGGGCCTGGAGGCGGGCAATCTCTGCGTCCTTCACGTTGATCTCGTCGGCCTGGTTGCGGATGGTGGTCAGCAGGGCGTTGAGTTCTTCGTTCTCGATGTCAAGGGGATAGAGGGCGTTGACGCGGTTGATGAAGTCGCCCAGGATATTCATGTAGTTGGTGAAGGCATCGTAGGGGCTGTCATAGATACCGCGATAGAGTCCCACGCTGGCGGGCTTGGTGGTCATGAAGCGGAAGTTGTTGCTGGCCTGAATGCGGTCCCAGTCCTGCGTGATGCGGCGGTCCTTGCAGATGAGCACGCGCTCGGCCACGCTGTAGAGCTTCTGGAAGGCCTCGCGCTGCATGACGTTACCCAGCCAGCAGCTGGTGTCGCGCTCCTCGTCGTTCCATGACATGGGATAGGGCACTTCCATGGGAGCCACGCTCTTGCTCTTGGCGATGACCTCGCTGGGTGTGGCAAAGACGATGCCGCGGTCCTTGGCCACGGCGGGCAGGGCCTTGATGAACTCCAGGATGTTGCTGCTCAGGGGCTGATAGACACCCAGTGCGCACAGTTCCATGAAAATGTTGATGACCTGCTCCTCTTCGGGCAGCTGGGCAATCCAGTCCATGTAGGTGTCGGCAAAGAGGGGGTACTCGCTCCATGAGGAGTCGTTGAAGCGCAGGGAGATGTCGTCACTGAGCTTGTAGTCGCGCAGCAGCAGCTTCAGACGCTGGTCGTGGGCGCAGTGATAGACAAAGTGGGGACTCTTCCAACCCAGGATGTGCTTGGCGCCCTCGGCAATCATGCCCTTGTAGCCCATGCTGGCCACGAGGCCGCCGATGTCGTCGCTGTAGATGAGCGAGCTGTTGCGCAGCACGGTGGGCTTCTTGCCGAAGAGTTCCTTCATCTTCTTGGCCTGACGGCCCACCTCATCGCGGAAGACGTCTTCGTTGGCCAGCGAGGAGAGGCCGTGGCTGTAGGGTTCTGCCAGGAACTCCACGCAGCCCGTCTCGTTCAGCTCTTGCAGCAGCTCGATGACCTCGGGCGAGTACTGCTCCAGCAATTCCAGGGCGCAGCCGCTGATGGAGAATGCGACCTTGAAGGTTTTGCCGTAGGTCTTGGCCATCTCCAGGAAGGTGCGGAGGGCGGGGAGATAGGAACGCTCTGCGGTCTCTGTGATGCCGCGCTCGTTCTCATAATCGTCGAAATAGTAGTGATCCTTACCAATCTCGAAGAAGCGATAGCGCTTCAGGTGGTTATTCTGGTGGATCTCGAAATATAAGCAGATTGTTTTCATATTGTTCACGGGCAAAGCCCGTAGTTTAATGTTTAACGTTTAATGTTTAAGGAGCACGGGCAAAGCCCGTAGTTTAATGTTTAATGTTTAATGTTTAAGGAGCACGGGCAAAGCCCGTAGTTTAATGTTTAACGTTTAATGTTTAAGGAGCACGGGCAAAGCCCGTAGTTTAATGTTTAATGTTTAATGTTTAAGGGTTCTGGTGACTGAGGGTTTTCAAGCCGGAGGTCATTAAACCTTAAACTTTAAACCTTAAACTTCGCGCGGAGCGCGAGTCTTAGCTATGACTGAGGGTTTTCAAGCCGGAGGTCATTAAACCTTAAACTTTAAACCTTAAACTTCGCGCGGAGCGCGAGTCTTAGCGATACCGCTCCAGGCACTGGTCATAGAGTTTGCGGATGCGCTCGCCC
>JAFSZU010000181.1 GCA_017455585.1 Bacteroidaceae bacterium
CTCCGAACCCGAGCTCGAGTACGCCGCCCTCGGCCCCGACCTCTGCGGCATCAACAACCGCAACCTCGGCTCCTTTGTCACCGACGTGGAGAACTCCTTCCGCCTTGCCGAGAAGCTCCGCGCCGCCACTGTGCCCAGCGGTTCTGCCGCTGGGGAACCCGTCCTCGTCAGCGAGAGCGGCATCAGCGACCCCGCCACCGTCCGCGCCCTCCGCTCTGCCGGCTTCCGCGGCTTCCTCATCGGCGAGACCTTCATGAAGACGGACAACCCAGGAACGGCTCTGAACCAATTTATTGCACAACTATGATTGTTAAGGTCTGTGGCATGCGTGATGCGGAGAATATCCGCGAGGTTGAAGGATTTGGCATCGACCTCATGGGCTTCATCTTCTGGCCGAAGTCGAAGCGCTACGTTAGTGAACGTCCCGCTTATCTGCCTACGAAATGCAAGCGTGTCGGGGTCTTCGTCGATGCTTCCATTGACGACATTGGTCAGCACATCGCCGACTACGCCCTCGACATCGTCCAGCTCCACGGCCAGGAGTCGCTCGACTTCATCCGCCGTCTCCGTTCCGTATACGGCGACAATGTCGCTGTCATCAAAGCCTTCAACATCGCCACCACTGCCGACCTCGATGCCACCAAGCCCTACGAAGGCGTTGCCGACTACTTCCTCTTCGACACAAAGACGCAACTCCCCGGCGGCAGCGGCCAGCAGTTCGAGTGGAGTGTGCTCGAAACCTACAACGGTCTGACTCCCTTCCTGCTTAGCGGCGGCATCGGCCCCGACGACGCCGAGCGCGTCCGCACCTTGATCTCCGATCGAGCCTGCTCACGCTCGCCAGAGCAAACGAGTTCGCTCTGTTCTCGCTCAATCGCAGCCTTCCATCACCCGAAGTGCATCGGCATCGACCTCAACTCCCGCTTCGAGACTGCCCCCGCCCTCAAAGACATCAGTAAACTCAAACAATTCATCAAAGAAATACGACTATGAACAAGATAAACCAAGTATTCGCCACTCGCGGCGACCGCAAACTATTAAGCCTCTACTTCTGCGCCGGCTGTCCCACCCTCGACAGCACCGGTGATGTGATAAAAACCATGCAAAAAAGAGGCATCGACTTCATCGAGGTCGGCATCCCCTTCAGCGACCCGCTCGCCGACGGCCCCGTCATCCAATCCGCCGCCACCCAGGCCCTCAAGAACGGCATGACCCTCCATCTGCTCTTCGACCAGCTGAAAGCCATCAAGGATGACGTCCACATCCCCCTCATCCTCATGGGTTATCTGAACCCCATCCTCCACTACGGCATCGAGGCCTTTTGTAACAGTTGTGTCGAGGCTGGTGTCTCCGGCATGATTATCCCCGACCTCCCCTTCGACGACTACCTCAACCAGGTCAAGCCCGTCGCCGACCGCTACGACCTCCGCGTCATCATGCTCATCACCCCCGAGACCTCCGACGACCGCATCCGCTTCATCGACGACCACACCGACGGCTTCATCTACATGGTCTCCTCCGCCGCCATCACCGGCGCCCAGCGCTCCTTCGACGATGCCAAGCAAGCCTACTTCCGCCGCATCGACGCCATGCACCTCCGCAATCCCCGCATGATCGGTTTCGGCATCAGCAACGCCCAGACCCTCGCCGCCGCCCAGTCCGCCTCCGCCGGTGCCATCATCGGTTCCAAGTTCGTCACCCTGCTGAACGAAGCCGGTGGCGATGCGGAGGCCGCCCTCGACCGTCTCTTCGAGGCTCTCCGACAATAGTCAACCAAAAAGAAACATGTCTGTAGTCTGAACTAACAGACCACAGACACGCTGTTGACACAGATCCATACGCTCACCGTCACTTCACCAGTTTCTTGATGGCGGCCTGGACGAGCGGTTCCATGATTTCATAGCCGGCCACGGTGGGGTGGCAGCCCTCGTCGGAGATACCCTCTTTCATGACACCGTTGGCATCGGCCATGGCGGAGAAGTAATCGACATACTCAAACTTGTTCTTCTTGGCGTAGGCCTGGATGCGGGCATTGAGACTCTTGATCTTGCCCACCACGTCGGTGACCTCGGGACGCCACACATAGTGGTCGCAGGGTGTCACGGAGGTGAGGATGACCTTGATGCCGTTCTCCTTGGCAATCTGTGCCATGATGGTGATATTATGGAAGGTACGATCCTCCACGTATGGGTGGTTATTGAGAGCAATGTCATTGGTGCCGCCGTTGATGACCACAGCCTTGGGGTGCAGGTCCACCACATCGTCATAGAAGCGGAGCACCATCTGATAGGTGGTCTGTCCGCCGATGCCGCGACCGATGTAGCCGTTGTCCTTGAAGAACTGTCCATGGCGGCTCACCCAATTCTGGGTGATGCTGTTGCCCATGAAGACCACCTTGCGCTGGTCCTGGGGCAGCGCCTTAACCGTGGCATTCTGATTCTGGTAACACTGGAAGTTGGCCCAGTCCTGTGCGGGCTGTGCGACGACGCTGGCACCACTCACGAGTGCGGCCAGCGTGCAAAGAACGCGAAAGATTCTTTTCATCGTTGATAGAAGACCTCCTCCCCAGTCCACTCTGCCGGAACACTTAATAGTTCCGTCATCTGTCCACCCCTCAAGGGGGAGAATTGAGTGTATTTGAGAGGTAGTGGGAAGAAGGAACATTTTTTGTTAAATGGTTATTATTTAGGTTACTATATTATTCCACTTGATGGCAATAGGGCACGCCGAGGCGGTCGAAGAACTGCTGGAGGCGGGGCAGACGGGCCTTGAAGTTCTCGAAATCCTTCTGGTCGGGGCGGCACCACTGCACCTCGCTCATGGATGCCAGACGGGGCAGGAGTTGATAGAACATGTGTTCGGGGAAGGCCACCTGCTCTGTCCACAGGTTGGCCTGCACGCCGAGGATGCAGTTCTGTTCCTCGTCGGTCAGTTCCTTGGGCACGACCGGCTCAAAGGAGTAGATCTTGCTGCAAGAGACGAGGTAGCTGTCTGTCGTTCGCGGCTGCTTGCCGTAGTCCTTCAGCTGCGGGTGGTCAATGTAGGCATAGACATTGGGACTCATGATGACGCGATGTTTCTGCCTGGCCGCCTCGATGCCGCCCTTGATGCCGCGCCAGGACATCACGATGGCGTTCTCTGTCAGACCGCCGGACAAGATCTCGTCCCAACCGATGAGGCTGCGTCCGCGGGAGGCCAGGAACTGCTCAATCTCGTGGTTCAGATAGGTCTGCAGCTTGTTCTCGGCACTGCGGCCGTCCTGGCTTCCGCGGCCGTCTCCGACATTCACCTTTGGTTCGTTGGTCAGCCCCAGTTCCCTGATCTTGGCCTGGCATTTCTCGCACTTCTGCCAGCGTTCCTTGGGACACTCGTCGCCGCCGATGTGGATGAACTTGGAGGGGAAGACTTCGCACAGCTCGCCGAAGGCCGTCTTCAGGAATGTCAGCGTCTCTGGGTTGCCGCCACAGAGCACATCGCGCATCACGCCCCAATGGGGAGCCACCGGATAGGGGCCGCCGGTGCAACCGAGGTTCGGGAAGACGTGCAAGGCACTCATCATGTGGCCCGGCATGTCAATCTCGGGAACCACGTTGATGTAGCGTTCTGCGGCATAGCGCACGACCTCGCGGCAGTCTTCCTGTGTGTAGTAGCCGCCGTAGGGGATATTGTCGTAGATGCGCATGTTACCTGGCCCGATGACGGTTTTCTCGCGCACGCTGCCTTTGATGGCCAAGTCGGGCAGGGCCTTGACCTCGAAGCGCCAGCCCTGGTCCTCGGTCAGGTGCCAGTGGAACTGGTTGCAGCCGTGCAGGGCCAGCACGTCCAGTAACTGCTTGATGACATCGACGGTGAAGAAGTGGCGGGCGCAGTCGAGCAGCACGCCGCGATAGGAGAAGCGGGGCTGGTCGGAGATGGTGGCGAAGGGGAGGTCTATGGAGTTGAAAGTTGAAAGTTCTTGAAGGGTCAAGCGTCCCTGCGGGCCGAGCGGAAAGTTGAAAGTTGAGGAGGTTGGGGATGAGGGGTTAGGGTTAAGTGGCAGACTCTTGCGCAGGGTCTGGGCGGCACGGAAGAGACCCACGGGCTGGCGGGCGGAGAGGGTGATGCCCTGTGCGTTGACGGTCAGCGTGTAGGATTCCAGTTCCTGCTCGGTGGGTTCTGCGGCAGCGGAAGTCTTCTTGCTCTTCTTTACTTTTCGGACTGTTGGCTGTTCCAGGACGAAGCGGATGGCCACCTGCTTGTCGGCGGATGGTAGCTTGCCAGCCACCTGTTTGCCTGTGACTTTCTGTTTGTCGGCGGGTGCCAGTCTGAGACGCAGACCCGTGGCCTCCTGCACCCACTGCTGCAGGAACTGCGCGTTGCGTGCCACCTCGTCATTGGCGGCATCGTAGGCAATGGCCATGCCGTCCCGCAGGGTGAACACCTGAGTGGTGTCCACCTCCACGCTTTTGGGTTGCGGGATGATGCGGTAGTCTGCCCGCTGGGCCACGATAGGGGAAATACAAAAATATAAAATTATAAAAATATATAAATGCTTCATGTCTTAGTCTTGAATAGCATTATCTCTTCCGTGTTTTCCGTAATCTTTCCGTTTTTTTCCGTTACCTTTCCGTTACTTTTCCGTAATATTTCCGTGTCTTCCGTTGTCTCAGAAGCGCACGCGGGCGAAGACGGGGTAGTGATCCGAGATGGTGCGGCGTTCCATCTTGCCATCCTTGTCCAGTTGCCAGCGGCAGTCGGTGAGCACGGCGTATGCCTCCACGGTGGTGGTGGGCGTGACGAAGATGTGGTCTATGCGCTCGGTGGTGTGACGTGCTCCCTTGAAGTCATTATAGGTGCCGTTCTCGGCAAAGCGCTGTGCGGCGTTGGTGTAGCAGTCCTTGAGCACGCCGGACTCTGTGAAGAGGTTATAGAGCGGGTTGGTCTGCGGCACGTTGAAGTCACCGGTCAAGATGGCCAGCTTCTTGCCGCTGTAGGTCATCTCGGTGATGCGCTGCATCACCAGCTTGGCGGCCTCGCTGCGCGCCTTCACGCCCACGTGGTCCATGTGCAGGTTGAGGAAGTAGAAGTCCTTCTTGGTCTGTAAATCCTTGAAATGTCCCCATGTGCATATACGTATGCAGGCGGCATCCCATCCCAGGGCAGGGCGGTCCGGGGTCTCGTTGAGCCAGAAGTTGCCCTGTTCCAGCAGCTTCACACGCTTGGGGTTGTAGAAGATGGCGGCATACTCGCCGGCCTCCTTGCCGTCATCACGCCCCACGCCAATCCATCTGTAGTCCGGCAGTCCCTTCTCCAGGTCCATGAGTTGCGGATGCAGCACCTCCTGCGTGCCGAACACGTCGGGCCGCTCCCAGTGGATCTGGTCGCAGAGGGGTTGGCAGCGTCGCTCCCATCCGTTGCCGTGGGCGCTGTCAGAGTTGTTGTTGTTTCGGATGTTGTAGCTGCCCACGGTCAGCTCCTGCGCCGTAATGCCCATGCACCACAGCAGTCCCAAAAGGAAAAAAGCACACTTTCTCATGTCGTTAGCTGTATGTTTATCGGTTTCCACCCGCAAAGTAACAGCTTTTTGGTGAATCCGCCATGAATAACGGGACTTTTTTTTACATGAAGGGGTGAAATCGTCTGATTTCACCCCTTCATGTGAGTCTGGTTACTTGATGTTCCGCCGGATGCGGGTGAGGTAGGCCGTCATGGCTTCCTCGTCGCGGTCATCGATGATCTGGATGAGTTCTTTCAGCTCAGAGCGAATCATCTCCACCTTGGGTTTGGTCTGCGGGTTGAAGAGGATCTCGCGCAGGAGGGTGTCATCCTCCGAGAGCACGCCTCGGGCAATGGCTTCATGCCGCTTGAAGGTGGTTCCCGGCGTGTCCTGATGCTTCATCACAGCGGAGAAGACGAAGGTGCTGACGAAAGGAATGCTGAGGGAGTAGGCCATGGTCTCGTCGTGCTCGGCAAAGGAGAGTTCCTGCATGTGGAGGCCCAGACGGCCATAGAGGTCGCGGAAGAAGATGCGGCCCATGTAGTCGCCCTCGTTGATGAGGATGGCGTTCTCGTTGGAGAGTTGTCCCAGGTTGGCGAAGGTGGGGCCGAACATGGGGTGAGACGAGACGTAGCGGTGGCCGGTCTGCTCGTAATATTCCTTGAAGCCGGTCTTGACGCTGCTGATGTCGGAGAGGATGCAGTCCCGTCCGATATGTGGCAGCAACTCATTGAATACTTGCAAGGTGTATTTCAGCGACACGGCGTTGATGACGAGTTCTGGGTTGAAGGCATCCACCTCGTCCAAGGAGGTGAAGCGCTGTGTGTTGTAGAGGAAGCGCAGTCGCTGCGGGTCGTTGTCATATACGGCCACTTCGTGGTCGAAACTCAGCAGGTCGGTGAAGAAGGAGCCCATCTTGCCGGCTCC
>JAFSZU010000182.1 GCA_017455585.1 Bacteroidaceae bacterium
AGCAGAACCGCCTCCTCGCCGGCATCGAGTTCTCCAAGGATGACCGCATCACCGCCCGCGGCAAGGACGTCCTCGTCATCGGCGGCGGCGACACCGGCTCCGACTGCATCGGCACCGCTCACCGTCAGGGCGCCCGCTCCGTCGCCCAAATCGAAATCATGCCCCGTCCCGTCGAAGGCCCCGACGACCCCCAGAACCCCTGGCCCAACTGGCCTCGCACCCTCAAGACCACTTCTTCGCATGAGGAGGGCTGTACCCGTCGCTGGAACATCAATACCTTGGAGTTCCTGGGTAAGGATGGCCATCTGACTGGCGTCCGCGTCCAGGAAATCGACTGGAAACCCAACCCCGCCGGCGGCCGCCCCATCATGGTAGAGAAGGGCAAGCCCGAAATCATCAAGGCCGACCTCGTCCTCCTCGCCATGGGCTTCCTCAAGCCCGACCACCCGGAATACCCAGAGAACGTCTTCGTCTGCGGTGACTCTGCCAATGGTGCCAGCCTCGTAGTCCGCGCCATGGCCAGCGGCCGTCAGACAGCAAGAAAAATTCATGAATATCTAAATGAATAGTAATAACCCCTAAACAAGCACAATTATGGCAAACGAATTGAGATTCCAAGTCGTAGGAGAGGCTTTCAAGAAGAAGCCGCTCGACGTAACGGCACCGGCAGAACGCCCGTGCGAGTATTTCGGCAAGCACGTCTTCAACCGCGAGAAGATGTATAAGTACCTGCCCAAGGATGTCTATGAGAAGATGATAGACGTGATCGACAACGGCGCCCAGCTCGACCGCAAGATGGCCGACGCTGTGGCCGCAGGCATGATGCAGTGGGCCAAGGAGAACGGCGTAACACACTACACGCACTGGTTCCAGCCCCTCACCGAAGGCACCGCCGAGAAGCACGACTCGTTCATTGAGCACGACCACAAGGGCGGCATGATCGAGGAGTTCAGCGGCAAGCTGCTCGTGCAGCAGGAGCCCGATGCTTCCAGTTTCCCCAGCGGCGGCATCCGCTCGACCTTCGAGGCACGCGGCTATAGCGCATGGGACCCCACAAGTCCCGTCTTCATCATTGACGACACGCTCATCATCCCTACCATATTTATTAGTTATAGCGGTGAGTCGCTTGACTATAAGGCTCCGCTGTTGCGTGCCTTGAAGGCTGTGAATGTGGCTGCCACGGAGGTCTGCCATTATTTCGACCCCGCCGTGAAGAAGGTGACGAGCAACCTGGGTTGGGAGCAGGAGTACTTCCTTGTGGATGAGGGATTGTACGCCGCACGTCCCGACCTCCTGCTCACTGGTCGCACCTTGATGGGACACGACTCTGCGAAGAACCAGCAGATGGACGACCACTATTTCGGAAGCATTCCAGAACGCGTCGCAGCCTTTATGCGCGATCTGGAGATTCAGGCTCTGGAACTCGGCATTCCCTGCAAGACGCGCCACAATGAGGTGGCCCCGAACCAGTTTGAGGTGGCTCCTATCTTCGAAGACACGAACCTCGCTGTTGACCACAACATGTTGCTGATGTCGTTGATGAAGCGCGTGGCACGCAAGCACGGTTTCCGAGCCTTGTTGCATGAGAAGCCCTTCGCTGGCATCAACGGTTCGGGCAAGCACAACAACTGGTCCTTGAGCACCGACACCGGCGTGCTGCTCCACGCACCTGGCAAGACACCCGAACAGAACTTGCGTTTCGCTGTGTTCATCGTTGAGACGCTGATGGGCGTGTATAAGCACAACGGTCTGCTGAAGGCTTCTATCATGAGCGCCACCAACGCCCATCGTCTGGGTGCCAACGAGGCTCCCCCAGCCATCATCTCCAGTTTCCTTGGCAAGCAACTCAGCGAGCTTCTGGATCACATCGAAAAGGCTGACAAAGATGACCTCTTCTCCATGGACGGCAAGCAGGGCATGAAGATGGACATCCCCGAGATTCCGGAACTGCTCATCGACAATACCGACCGCAACCGCACCAGCCCCTTCGCCTTCACCGGCAACCGCTTTGAGTTCCGTGCTGTGGGCAGCGAAGCCAACTGCGCATCAGCCATGATTGTCCTCAACAGTGCCGTGGCCGAGGCGTTGGCAGGATTCAAGAAGCGCGTGGATGCACGCATCCCTGAGTTCGAGAAGAAACTGGCAGGAACAGATCACAATGCCACCTTCCACGCCATCATCGATGTGTTGCGCGAGGACATCAAGGCTTGCAGGCCCATCCGCTTCGACGGCAACGGCTACAGCGACGAGTGGAAGGCAGAAGCAGCCCGTCGCGGCCTCGATACTGAAACATCATGTCCCGTCATCTTCGAGCGTTACCTCGACGCCGAGAGCATCGCAATGTTCGAGAGCATGGGCGTGATGACGAAGAAGGAGTTGGAAGCCCGTAACGAGGTAAAGTGGGAGACCTACACCAAGAAAATTCAGATTGAGGCCCGTGTGCTCGGCGACCTGTCCATGAACCACATCATCCCTGTGGCTACTGCCTATCAGAGTCAGCTTCTCCGCAATGTGGAACGCATGAGCAACGTCTTCCCCGCAGAGAACGCCGGCATGCTCAACGCTCGCAACCTGAAGCTCATCGAGGAAATCGCCACGCGCACCGCCGCCATAGAGACGGGTGTGGAAGAACTCGTTTCTGCCCGCAAGGTAGCCAACAAGATCGAGGATGAACACCAGAAGGCCATCGCCTACCATGACACCATCGCTCCAATGCTCGATACGATCCGTCGCCAGATTGATAAGCTAGAGCTCATCGTGGATGATGCTCTCTGGCCCTTGCCCAAGTATCGCGAGTTGTTGTTTATCCGATAAATAAGTCCAGTAAAACAACACAGGAGCATAAACTCATCCTTCCCCTTCCCACACGCTCGGTCACAACGGGCGGTGGGAAGTCTTATGATCAATTTAATGGTGGAACAGGCGCACGCCGGTGAAGGCCATGGCAATGCCGTAGCGGTCGCAGGTCTCAATAACGTGGTCGTCGCGCACGCTGCCACCAGCCTGTGCCACATAGCGGACACCGCTCTTGTGGGCGCGCTCGATGTTGTCGCCGAAGGGGAAGAACGCATCTGACCCCAGGCTGACGTCGGTGAGTTGTGCTATCCACTCTGCCTTCTGCTCACGGGTGAGCACGGCGGGTTGCTCGGTGAAGAACTGCTGCCATGTGCCGTCGCGCAGGACGTCGTCATGGTCGTCGGAGATGTAGATGTCAATGGTGTTGTCGCGGTCGGCGCGGCGGATGCCTGATACGAAGGGCAGTGACATCACCTGCGGGTGCTGGCGCAGCCACCAGATGTCGGCTTTCTGTCCGGCCAGGCGCGTGCAGTGGATGCGGCTCTGTTGGCCGGCACCGATGCCGATGGCCTGTCCGTCCTTGGCGTAGCAGACGCTGTTGCTCTGGGTATATTTGAGCGTGATGAGGGCGATCATGAGGTCGCGGCGTGCCTCGGCGGGGAAGTCTTTGGCGGCGGTAGGCACGTTCCGGAAGAGAGCCGGGTCGTCCAGGCGCACCTCGTTTCGTCCCTGCTCGAAGGTGATGCCGAAGACCTGTTTGCGTTCAATCGGTTCGGGGCGGTAGGCAGGGTCTATCTGGATGACGTTGTAGGTGCCCTTGCGCTTCTCGCGCAGGATGGCCAGCGCCTCATCGGTATAGGCAGGAGCGATGACGCCGTCGCTGACCTCGCGCTTGATGAGGAGTGCCGTGGCGCGGTCGCAAGTGTCTGAGAGGGCGATGAAGTCGCCATAGGAGGACATGCGGTCGGCTCCGCGTGCGCGTGCGTATGCAATAGATATAGGTGTAAGTTCAAAATCCACGTCATCTACCCAGTAGATATGTCGCAGGGTAGGGGAGAGGGGGAGCCCTATGGCAGCACCGGCGGGCGAGACGTGCTTGAAACTGGTGGCGGCGGGCAGACCCGTGGCGGCTTTGAGCTCGCTGACGAGCTGCCAGGCATTGAGCGCGTCGAGGAAGTTGATGTAACCGGGACGGCCACTGAGGACCTGAAGCGGCAGTTCACTGCCGTCGGCCATGAAGATTCGAGAGGGCTTTTGGTTGGGATTGCACCCGTACTTGAGAGGAAGTTCGTTCATTGTGTGTAGTTTTGCGATGAGTGTTTCGGGTTGAGTTTTACCTTTTCGTGGCAAAAGTACATAAAAAGAAGGTAAAACGCGAAGAAATGAAAAAAAAAGATGGTCAAGCTGCAAATAATGCTTAACTTTGCAGCGCTAAACGAGAAAAGCTAAGGAGATATGAAATTAGTTAGACGTTTTTTTCCTGTGATATGGATGCTGGCAGTGTGCTGTGCAGGTTTCTGTGTGGAGGGCTGCGGTGAGGACGATGGCCCGCAGCTATCTGAAGTGCTGCAGGGGAAATGGTATCTGCAAGATTATGAGATTGTGGTGGATGGAGACAGCAACACGTATTTGACGATTGATTACTTCGTCTTTGGCACTGATGGCCGTTTCCATGTCTATGACCTGTACCAGACTGACGTGTTGGACAGCGGCAAATATGAGGCGGGCAATGACTACATCCGCTTTGAGTATGAGCGTGGTGACGATGAGTATCTGCTGTTGTGGAGTGTCCAGAGCTTCTCTGATAAAGAGGTGTGCGCCACGTATCATGACCAGTCATCGAAGCGTGACATTCAGGCTTCGGTGAAGATTGGCAAGGAGCGTGTGGAGCGAGAATATAAGTGACTCAAGCTCTTTTATTGGTGGGAATAATTCAGTCTTCCTCCTCTACGTCGGCGTAGTGGAAAATGATGTCATGGGTGATTTCATAGTAGGCCGAGAAGTAACCCAGGCATCCTCCTGAAAAGTTGGTGATGGGATTGGTGCCGTTGCCCTCCATCACTTGCATGGAATAAAGATAGTCGTAGGCGGCACGGTCTATGGCCCTGACGATGAGGTGTATGCGGTCTCCCTCCCGTAAGGCATCATCGTTTGAGGTGCCCTCTCGCATACAGGAGAAGAGTTGCTGCAGTTCGGCACCGGGGTTGGCCTTGTCTGTCATCACAGCCCAGCGATAGCCGACGCCGTTGCGGTACAGGTGCATGAAATAATAGTTGGTCTGACCGGGAATGTCTTGTAACTTGAGGTCGCCAAATAGGATTCTCTCCGACATGAATTTCTGCCAAACGAACCGGAAGCTGTTCATCTGCGGACGGGACTGCATCGTGGATGAGGCGGTGAAAAGGTGTCCGTCTATTTCCACACTGAGGTTGTAGGTGGTGCCGGCTTCTCCGCCAAAGGAATTGTAATATAGACCGTTTGCGCGACGGATGAGTTTGTGGCGGAGACTGTCTCCTGAGCTGATATAGACAGTGGCTCCTTCCAAGCCTTTGTCAGTCTTGTTATCCGTCATGTCCTGTGTGGTGGAAACCTTGACAGTAGTGGCGGATTGGCTCAAGTGTGCCTCCACGACATACAGCGGGTCGGTGCTGTGGTAGTCAATGTCTATGTCCTTCTCACAACCTGCGAGAAGCACGGTCAACAAACCTAAGATCAAAAGGCACTTCATTGAATTCATAATTCACAATTCATGATTCACTGTCCATGATGGGTTTAGTGTAGCGCGTTTTCGCGCGTCTTTCTTCAATCATTCCTCCCACTCAGAACCTTAAGGTGTAGGCCACCGAGGGCATGATACCGAAGAGACTGTACTGTTTGGCGCGCGTGCGAGCTCCGTTCTCGCTGTCCTCGAAGTTGATGATGAAAGGATTGTAACGGTTGTAGAGATTATAAATACTAAAGTTTAGCTCGTGGTGCAGACGTCGCACTTGTTTTGTCCAGGTGGCACTGATGTCGAGACGATGGTAGTCCGGCGCACGGTAACCGTTGCGCTCGGAATAATAATAGATGTAGTTGTCCTCGATGACATATTTTCCACTGGGTGCTGTGAAAGCCTGTCCGGAGTTATAGGTCCAGGCAGCACCCAGCGTCCATCGTGGCGAGAGATGGTAGTTGGCAACGGCGTTGATGTCGTGACGGCGGTCGTTGTTGGCATCGTACCAGCGGCCTTCATTGATGCCGGGAATCTTTGCCTGTGACCAGGAGAGAGTGTAGGCCAGCCAGCCTGTGAGGCGACCGCTGTTCTTGCGCAGACAGAATTCTGCACCATAGCCACGGCCCTGACCGGCCAGAACCAGTCGCTCCAGCTCAATCTCGGAACTGAAGCTCTTGCCGTCACGATAGTCCAGCACATGTTGGATATCCCGATAATAGCCCTCCAAAGAGATGTCGTAGTCCTGAGCCGGTGTCATGGCAAAGAACCCGAGGCTCACCTGGTCTGCTACCTCGGGGTGCAGGAGGTTGCTGCTGGTGATGTAACGGTCGAAGGGGGTTGCCAGACTCTGGTTGCGCAGGGCATGCAGATGCTGGGTGGTGCGGCAATAGCCAGCCTTGAGGCTCATCAGCGGGTGCATCCGCCAGTTGGCACTCAGACGGGGTTCCAGATTCACGTATGTCTTGACGATTTCCCCGCGTTTCTTGTTAAAGAGGCGGATGATATCGCCCTGCTCGTTGAGGTCGTAGTACATGGCTCCTCCGAGTACCGAGAAGGCATCCGTGCGCAGACCTGCCGAGAGGCTGAGTTGGTCCGTGACAGCAGCTACAGTGTTCACCCAAAATGCATTGTCCCAACTGGTGCGGGACTCCCGTTCATGCACATTCATCTCATGCCACTCTGCCGACTTCACATCCATCAACAATGATTGTATGCCAACATGAAACTGTGCTGGTCCCCAGTGGAACTGGAAGCTCTGGCGTAGGCCTCCCTGCCGGATATGGCCGGTGAAGGAGGCATCCATGCCCAGAATGTCCATTGCATTGTCCGTGGAGTAGTCGGAGTAGAGGGCGGTGGTATGGGAGAGAGCACTGCCGCTGAACAGATGACGCCAGGACAGACTGAGTGCCCGATTGCTCCATCCCATATCCAGCTTATCCTCCAGACCCGTGCGGTCCCGGCCTCGAAAGAAGGTGAGGGAGAAACTGTTGCGAGTATCGTGGGCATAGTGTAGCTTGGCGTTCAGGTCGTAGAAGTAGAGGGTATTACCTCTGAAGTCCGGGAAACACTGGAGCAAGGCATCCATGTAGGATCGGCGTGCGGTGACCAGTAGTGACATCTTCTGCTGGACAAGGGGGCCTTCCACCATCGCCTTGGCTGCCAGCAACCCGATGGTGGCACTGCCATGCCAGTTGTCCAGTGTTCCTGTGCGTGCTGTGGTGCTGAAGACGGCAGAGGAAGCGCCGCCGTACTGTGCCGGAATCAATCCTTTGTAAAGGGTCGCAGAAGCCAGGGCGTTGTCGTTGAAGGCAGAAAACAGCCCTGCCAGATGGCCGAGGTTATAGACGGGCGCATCATCGATGAGTATCAGATTCTGTGCCGATGTGCCGCCACGCACTTGGAAGTTGCTGCTGGCATCGCTCTCGGACTTCACGCCCGGCAGCAGCTGCAGGGAGCGCATGATGTCCCGTTCGCCAAAGAGTTGGGGCGTGGCCGTTAGTTCGCTGATATTCACCTGCTCGGCACCAATCTGAATCTTGCCGATGCGCTCTGCCGACCGCTGGGTTGTCACCACGACTTCGCGCATTTTGCGCTGACGGGTGGACAGCGTGTCCTGTGCCTGTGCCATGAGTGAGACGGCACAGACAATAATCAGCAGAAAAGGATAACTTGAACGACGCACAGAAAAAAGCCCTGTAAAAGCAAAAGTGAATGAACAGGCTTTTGTCTTTTACAGGGCGAAAAGTAAGAGGATGATGAATTAGAGTTTGTCGTTACTGCCGAGCACATCCACGATCTTGTGGATATACATCTTCTTCATGTTCTCGCGAGCAGGTTTGAGATACTGGCGAGGATCAAAGTGACTGGGGTTCTCGGCCAGGTACTTGCGGATGGCAGCGGTCATGGCCAGACGGCTGTCACTGTCGATGTTGATCTTGCAGACAGCGCTCTTGCTGGCCTCGCGCAGCTGCTCCTCGGGGATACCCACTGCGTCGGGCAGTTTGCCGCCGTAGGCGTTGATGGTATCGACCTCGTCCTGGGGCACGGAGCTGGAGCCGTGGAGCACGATGGGGAAGCCGGGGAGCTTCTCCTCGATCTGGTGCAGGATGTCGAAAGCGAGTGGGGGAGGCACGAGTTTGCCGGTCTTCGGGT
Organism: Bacteroidaceae bacterium; assembly: GCA_017455585.1. Lineage (GTDB taxonomy): Bacteria > Bacteroidota > Bacteroidia > Bacteroidales > Bacteroidaceae > Physcousia. The sequence continues at coordinate 8,162 of JAFSZU010000182.1, forward strand.
CGCGTGTGCACTGTTCGGGGGTGAACTTGTAGGCGCCGTGGCTGGTACCGATGGAGATGGCGAGGCTGTCGCAACCGCTGCGGGTGGAGAAGTCGATGACCTCCTCAGGCTTGGTGTAGTGGCTGACAGCAGAAGACACTTCATCCTCCACACCGGCGAGCACGCCGAGCTCTGCCTCGACGGTCACGTCGTGGGCGTGGGCATATTCAACCACCTTCTTGGTGATGGCGATGTTCTCCTCGTAGGGAAGGGCAGAGCCGTCGAACATCACGCTGGAGAAACCATTGTCGATGCACTCCTTGCAGATCTCGAAGCTGTCACCGTGGTCCAGATGGAGGGCGATCTGTGGGTTGGGGCAGCCCAGTTCCTTGGCATACTCCACGGCACCCTGTGCCATGTAGCGCAGGATGGTGCCGTTGGCGTAGTTGCGGGCGCCCTTGCTCACCTGCATGATGACGGGGGACTTGGTTTCCACGGCAGCCTGCACGATAGCCTGCATCTGCTCCATGGTGTTGAAGTTGAAAGCGGGGATGGCATAGCCGCCAGCGACGGCCTTCTTGAACATTTCGCGGGTGTTCACGAGACCCAGTTCTTTGTAACTTGTCATTTGTTTGTTAATAGTTTAAATTATGATTAAAAAGGGTTAGTAATAATTCTCTATCATATCTATAGCTCTATACTCTCTATAGCTTCTATATTTCTATATTATATTTTGTCTCATATAACAAAATCTCTCAATAGTGCATCAATTATAGCTCTCTGACGAAATAAGTGACAACGGGCAGGTGGTCACTGTAACCGTCTAGCCACACACCACCGGCGTGGGTGCGTTTGGGTGTGCCTTTATATGCTCCCTCACTTTGTAGGAGATAAGGGAAACGCTGAATCTTGGCTTCGAAGAAGGTGAGATGGCGGTAGTCTTTCTTGCCGTTGAGGTCGAGGCAGTTGGGTGTCATGACAATTTGGTCGAAGAGGTTCCAGCCGCCTTGGTAGCTGAGGGTGCCCTTGCCGTCAAGAAGAATCTGCCACCAGGGATTGAACATCTGTCCATTATCAATAGTGACATCTGTTATCTTGCGGCGTGCGCCCAGGCTCTTGGCCATGGAGGCATCAAAAGGATCGTCGTTCATATCTCCCATGACAATCACCTTCATATAAGGATTGACACGAAGGATGCTATCCTTCTCGGCGCGCACCATTTTACCAGCTGCTTCGCGGGCGGGGGATGGAGAGAAGCGGCTGGGCCAGTGGCAGACAATGACGGTGATGCTGTCGCCGCCAAGTGTCCCCTGCACGGTGAGGAAACCACGGGTGGGGCGGGTAATGTGTTCGTTGAGGACATATGGTTGCAGCCATACCTTTGTGGGATAGAAGAAGCGGGGATTGTAGAGCAGTGCGCAATCTACGCCTCGGAGGTCGGGACCCTCAATGTGAACAAACTGCATATTGCGGGCTGCCAGCGGCTCTTGGGCGCAGAGGTCGGTGAGGCTGTGGGCGTTCTCCACCTCGCTCACGCCGATGATGGCGCAACCGACACCTTTCAGACGTTCCGTGCCCATATCCGCGAGAGCACGAGCCATGTTCTTGAGCTTGTGTTCATACTTCATCTGTGACCAGTGATTGCCGCCGTCGGGCAGATATTCATAGTCATTCTTGCCTTCATCGTGCTCGGTATCAAATAGATTCTCGAGGTTGTAGAAACCAATGCCATATAGACTGAGTTTACGTTCTTGGGCAACAACATTCGCCGCCAGAAAAAACAGACATGATAGAAAGAGAGTCTTGTGCATATACTATTATATAATGATGATTTCGGCTGCAAAGTTAATCTTTTTTTGTCGAAGGGAAAACATAATTAGCGAAAAAGTTATGTGCAAATAAAAAAAAACGTTTTTACCTTGTGCGGTTAAGAAAAAAACGATACCTTTGTGGCGATAATCCTACATATCCTATTATTATACCAATGAGAAAAAAACTTCTTTTGACGGCTACGGTATTGGCTCTGTCCTTACACGGATGGGCACAGCAGCCCAACACCGACGGCACGGGCAAGACAGTGGTAGATGACGAGGAAGCCTTTGTCTTTACCGAATCGGAGCTCGACATGAATGAGGATTCAGACGTCTCGCAGGATGTCATCCAGATCAATTCGAGCAACAACATGTACACAAGCAACATTAGCTACACCTTCAGCCCCATGTGGTTCAAGTTCCGTGCACTGGACCAGAGATACAACGACACCTACATGAACGGCGTGCTGGTGAATAGTGCAGAGAGTGGCTCCTTCGGTTTCTCTAGCAGCATCGGTGGCCTGAACGATGCTTACAACCGCTCGAATGACTATTCCTCGCCTTTTGAGACCAACTCCTATGGCATGGCGGCGTTTGGAGGCAGCAACAACTATAACTTCCGTGCCAACAACTATGCAGCAGGGCACAAGGTGACACTCTCGGGTGCCAATCGCAATTATCGCGCGCGTGCGATATATTCTTTTGGTACAGGCGTGAGCCAGAGCGGATGGGCGTTCTTCGGCACCGTGGGCTATCGTTGGGCTAATGAGGGATGGGTTGAAGGAACATTTTATAACTCACTCAGCTATTTCCTCACCTTGCAGAAGATATTCAATTCGAAGCACAGTCTTAGTCTCAGCACATGGGGTACACCCACAGAGCGCGGACAGCAGGGCCTCTCCACCGACGAGGCCTACTGGCTGGCCAATGACTATCAGTATAACCCCTACTGGGGCTATCAGGATGGCAAGAAGCGTAACTCACGTGTTGTGAACACCTTCGAGCCGTCGGCACTGCTCACCTGGGACTGGCAGATGAAGGACAACTTGAAACTGACAACATCTGTCTATGCCAAGTATGGCATGGACAGCCGCAGCCGGCTTCAGTACAACAACAACTCGCTGAACCCCAAACCCGACTATTGGAAGAACTTCCCCAGCTACAACTATGATGTATGGGGACTTACAGATGGTTCCAACAATGACTTTAATGCCTGGCAGGAAAGTTATGACTACTGGGTGACCGATAAGGCAAACCGTCAGATACAGTGGGATCGCCTCTACTACGCCAACCAACAGATGAATGCCGTTGGTGGCGAGGCTGCTTATTATATGCTCAAGCGCCATAACGACCAGTTCGCCGTGCATCTGGGTTCCACACTGAAATGGGACATCACACCCTCAGACAAGTTCCTGGTGGGCATGCAATTGGCTTCCAACACCGGCATGCACTATCAGACCATCTCCGACATGATGGGTGCTGAGAATCTGCACAACGTCAATAACTACGCTATCGGCACCTATGCCGGCAGTGACCCGCGTGTGCAATATGACCTCAACGCTGGCCCCACCAACTTGGGCAAGGGCGACCGCTTCGGCTATGACTACAACATCGTCGTGCAGAAGGCCACCGTTTGGGCACAGTATTCCAAGGACAAGGGCATCAGCCACACCTTCATTAGTGCCAGAGTGGGTGGCACACAGATGTGGCGCGATGGAAAGATGCGCAACGGCCTCTTTGCAGACAACAGTTACGGCAAGAGCGGCACTGCCCGTTTCCTGGATGGCGGCTTCAAGATGGGTACGAACCTCAATCTGGGTAAAGGCAACGTCATCGGCATGGGTGTCAGCTACATGACTAACGCTCCCTACGCTTCCGGCTGGGGCACAGGCGCTTTCCAGGCTCCTGAGATGAATAACAATTTCATCGAGGGTCTCAAGGTGGAACACATGTTTGCAGCCGAGTTAGGCTATGCACTCAACCTGCGCTGGATGCGAGCCAATGTCACGGGCTACTACATGCATGGCACACGACTCAACGAGTGGCAGAACTATTATTATGATGATGTCAACTCCTTCACTTATGTCAGTATGACAGGGGTTGAAAAGGACTATTATGGTGTGGAGTTGGGTGTCAAGTTCAAGGTCACTTCGGCCTTCAGTATCGACGTTCTTGGCTCCATGGCCGATGCTAAGTACATGAAGAATACCGATGTCAGCTATCTGCTCTCCACACAGGGTACTGTCACAAAGGATGTATTATATAATAAAGGTATGCGCGAGGCTGCCACGCCTCTCACCGTGGGTAGTATCGGTTTGAATTATAACATTCGTGGGTGGTGGTTCACTCTCAAGGGTAATTATTATGACCGCATCTATCTCAGCTATTCGCCCTCACTCCGTTACCAAAGTACCCTTATTCGCTCTGGTGCCGTGGACAATGACGGTTCACTCATTGTGCCCGACCAGGCTGAAGGTAAGGGCGGTTTCATGCTCGATGGCAGTATTGGCCATCGTATTTACGTTGCCAATCACCCGCTCAGCATCAATCTCATGCTCACAAACCTTCTTAACAACCGCAAGATGGTCAACCGAGGGTGGGAACAGAGTCGAAGCAGTTATACCACAGACCAGACTACGGGTGAGAAATCCACCATACGTACCTATAACTTCCAGAAAAACCCGATGAAGAGCTATGTCCAAGGCTTCAACTTCATGCTCAACCTAAACTACCGCTTCTGATTTCAACGTTATGAATAAAACGGATTATATGAATATAAGATTGATTGTTATGAAACAACAGACATTATATAAAGGTTTGGTGCTCATGGCCTTGTCCTTAGCTCTCGTATCCTGCATGGATGGTGATTGGAACACGCCAGACATGAGCCAGGCTCCCTACGGCAATAGCAATATTGTAGAGTCAGAAGCCAAACTTGTGACCATCAACCAACTTAAGACCACCTACGGCAGTGTTATTGATGCCAGCGGATTCCAGCGTATCACCGATGACCTGCAGCTCAAATGTACCGTCATCGGTAACGATATCGGCGGTAACATCTACAAGCAAATTTGCGTGCAGGATGCTACCGGTGCCATGATTGTGGGCATCAACGGAACGGGACTCTTTCCCTTCCTCAGCGTAGGACAGCAGATTCTTATCGACCTCAAAGATCTTTGTATAGGTGGTTACGGACAGCAGCCACAGCTCGGCGACGAGTATAATGGCAGCATCGGACGTATGTCCACCGAGAAGTGGGAAGAGCACGTGCGCATCCTCTCCACCCACGATATGAGCCAGATAGACACCATTGACTTCTTCAATGTGGCACAGAACGACATTACCCGTTACAGCGGGTATCTGGTGAAAATGGAGAACATACGCATCGGAGATGCCGATGGCACTACTACCTTCGCACCCGAGTACAAGTCCGGCACCACTCTCACCTATAACGGCTCCACCAACGGCTACGTACACCACACCATTAACGGTGCATCCATGAACGACCTGCTTCTTCGCACCAGTACCTACGCCAAGTTCGCAGAGAAAATCATTCCCACAAAGCCCGTCACCATCTATGGCATTGCCACACGCTACCGCAACACCTGGCAAATACTCATCCGGGCAGAAGAAGATATCAAGGAGTGAATTCATAAAGCACAATTCATTATTCATAATTCACATTTGACAATTGACAATCGAAATACAGCATATTATGAAAAAGCATCTTAAATTACTGCTCTGTGCAGCCATTGGAATCGGCACATTCATTGCTTGTGAGGATGTTCCCGAACCCTACAACATTCCAACCGAGAACGGTGGCAACACACCTTCTGCCGACTACATCATCTCCCAGTCCTTCACCTCCAGTCTTGGAGACTTCACCTCTGAAAGCGAGAGCGGAACCCTCGCATGGACTTCCAGCTCCAAGTATGGAGCCATCATCACTGGCTACGATGACTGGGACGGCAGCGGACAGAAGTCCAATAGGCCCGGCGTGACCTATCTCGTCAGCTCGGAAATAGATCTCGCCGACTGTGACAGTGCCTACGTCGTCATCGACCAGGCCATCAACTATGCCAAGACCACCCTCGCAGACGACCACCACTTACTCATCCGTCTGGCTGGGATGGAAACCTGGACAGAGCTGCCTATGAGTCTCGACGGCCTTGGCACCTCCTTCACTTATGTCACAAGCAACATTCAGCTCCCGCAAGAATACATGGGACAGAAGGTGCAGCTTGCCCTCAAGCATGTGGCACACGACAGCTACTCCTCCACATGGGAGGTCAAGAGCATCAAGGTGGCCAAAGGCACTGCTCCCACAACTGGCGGCAACACACCTGTCGGGGACCTCGTGGGTAGCGGCACCAAGGATGACCCCTACGACGTGCCCTCCACCATCAAGCTTATCGCTGCCGGTCCTCCCTCCACCAAGATCTACACCAAGGGCGTTGTCTCCAAGGTGGAAGCATCTAAGTTCGATGCTTCTTATGGAACCCTTATCTACTATATTTCCAATGACGGCTCTTCTACAGATGCACTTGAAGTTTACCGCGGTTATGGACTTGGTGGTGCCAAATTCACTTCTGCGGATTTGTTGCAGCAGGGCGACTCAGTTATTGTTTATGGTCAAGTGCTTAACTACAATGGTACACCTGAGTTCACCACTGGCAGCCAGCTCTACTTCCTCAATGGCGAGTATTCCAGCAACGGCGAACCCAGCGGCGAAGCCAAGGGCAGCGGCACCAAGGAAGATCCGTTCAATGTCGCCGCAGCCGTTACTGGCAGCGGCAATGCCTGGGTGAAGGCCTATATCGTGGGATGGATTGAAGGTCAGAATCTCGCAGAAGGTGCACACTTCAACGGCAACAGCACAGTTGCTTCCAATCTCCTTATTGCCGACAGTCCGGACGAGACCGACGTGGCCAACTGCATGCCCGTCCAACTGCTCGGCGGCTCAGATGCCCGCAGTGCTCTGAACCTTCAGGACAATCCAGGCAACTATAAGAAAGAGGTGATGCTTTATGGGTCACTGGAGAAATACTTCGGTGCACAAGGCATCAAGAGCGTAAGCGATTATGTCATTGATGGGCAGGGCGGTGAAACGCCCAGTGGTGATGTCCTCTTTAGTGAGCCGTTCTCTGCTGATCAAGGTGCTTTCACCATTGACAACAAGAACCTTCCTTCCGGCATCTCTGCTGTTTGGACATTCAGTGCAAGCTATGGCATGGTGGCAACGGCTTACGACAAGAACAGTAAGGCTAATTACGCCAGTGAAAGTTGGCTGGTATCACCAGAGATTGATTTGTCCGCTGCCAAGAATGCCACACTGACATTCAGCCATGGAGCGAACTATTTCAGCGGTGCCTGTAAGGACGAATGTTCTGTCCTGGCAAAAGCCGTGGGTGATGCAGAGTGGACAACCTTGACGGTCAGCACTTGGCCTGCTAATGATTTCAAATTCGTATCTTCCGGAGATGTTGATTTGAAGGCTTTTGTGGGAAAGAAGATGCAGTTCGCATTCCGTTATACCAGCACTGAGAAGAAAGCAGGCACATGGGAAATCAAGAAAGTCCTCGTGGAAGACAGAGCAGCAGAGGGTTCGGGTGGTGACGACCCCAATCCTGGTGGGGACACCATGACCCTTGCCGACTTTACCAATGGTGATTTTGAGACCTGGGTAGATGGAAAGCCTGTAAATTGGGAATCATCGTCAAGCAAAGCAACGCTCAGCCAAAGTACGGTTGCTCATGGCGGTCAGTACTCATGCAGAGTCGAATATGGTAGTCAGAATCAACGATTGGCTTATAAAGACTTATCGCTTGAAGCTGGCACCTATACTGTCACAGCTTATGTCAGGGCTGCAGAGAAGACTGCTGTCGCAAGAATTGGCTATCATGCAAGTGCCTTTACCTACGGCCCCAATACAGACGTGTCAACAGAATGGCAGCAGTTAACATATACGTTTGAATTGTCATCCAGTGCCTCTGTAAGTCTCTTGATGATGAATTCAGCTTCAGGTGCTGACAAGGATGCAATCCTTGTTGATGACTACACGATAACCAAGAACTGACACACGAGACAGTTGCAAGCATAATAAGAGCCGCTGTAATACATCGGCTTACCGAACGCATAGCTTAGACTAAAACCACAGTTCACTGTTCGGTACGCCGTTGTACTACAACGGCTCCTCCGTTAACTGTTAGCCCCCATGACCAACGAGCAACACCCCAATCCTAAACCCTTTGCCGGCGAGAAAGTACCGTCCATGAAAAGACGTGCCGCAGCGCACGATTATCAGGAACGGTGCATCTACATGATTACGATGGCAGTGGAGGGGCGTAAGCCTTTGCTGGGGCAGTTAGAAGGGGATACCAGTGCCCAACGGGGTACATCGGCATTCCCCCATGTGGTGCCGACCCAGCTGGGGGTGGCTGTGCAGCAGGCTTGGTATGATATTCCGCGATACCATCCAGAGGTTCGTGTCCTTGCCTTTCAACTCATGCCAGACCATATCCATGGCATCCTCTTCGTGGAACGTCCCATTCAGGTGGGGCTGGGTAAAGTCATCCTGGGTTTCAAACAGGGCTGTAACAAAGTCTTCCGCCAGTTGTTTCCCGCGGGTGTTGGGCAGCAACAATCATCAGTTGCCGTGATACGGCAACATACCCAACAGGCCTCTAAGCAAGGGGTCCTCTTTGAGCATGGTTATCATGACCGCATCCTTCTCCACGCCGGACAACTTGACACCCTGCGTGCTTACATCGCCGACAACCCTTATCGTTTGGCTGTCAAGCGCACCCGTGCTGACCTGTTTCAGGTCCGGCTCGGGGTGGACATCTGTGGCCGCAGTTGCTCAGTTGTGGGCAACATGGACTTGCTTCGGGCGAGACAGCGTCTTCAGGTCCGTTTCTCCAGAAGCATAGATCCCAATCTCTTGCAGCAGGAGCAGCAGAAGCTCCTTGCAGCAGCCAGGGCAGGAGCTGTACTGGTTTCCCCGGCTATTTCTCCCGGCGAGAAAGCCACCATGCGTGCCGCCTTTGATGCCCATCTGCCCCTCATCGTGCTCCTCAATAATGGTCTTGACCCGATGTCCAAACCCAGCGGACAGCGTTTCTATGCCACAGCCGAGGGGCGTCTGCTGCTCATCTCTCCCTTCCCCCATCGCGGTGAGAAGAAAGTCATCTCCCGCGATGAGTGCAACCAGCTCAACGCACTTGCGTGGGATATTGCTCATGCACAACCTTCATAACAGATACACACCATGCACAGTAAAACACTTCGCACACTGCTACTGCTCATTACGGCCACCTCTTTATGCCTATGGAGCTGCTCCTCAGACGATGAAGACCAAGACCCCTCCACCGTCAATGCCAATGCGAATACCCCCGACAAAAAAGACGTGTCTGCGCGCTTGGAGATTCCCCGGCTCAAGGGTGGTGTCGTCAACCTGTTCCTTGTCAAGCAACTCAGTTCGGGCGATGTCAACTTCTGCATCGAATGGGACATCTCCAAGAAAGCCCAGCGATGGACTGCCTTCCGCTGGGATAAGAGCTATGTGGACCGCTACATCAGCCGCACCGAGGCTTGGGCTGTAGATACCCAGATAGAAGCACCCTATCGGACAGATCAGAGTTTCTATAGCGGTTCTGGCTATACACGAGGACATATCTGTGCCAGCGCAGACCGCCGAAACAGCGTGGAAGCCAACGAGCAGACCTTCCTCTACAGCAATATGCAGCCACAGCTTTATGACTTCAACGGAGGCATCTGGGCAAATCTGGAGATGAAGGTGCGCACTTGGAACAACTCTTCTTTCCGCGATACGCTCTATGTCTGCAAAGGCGGCACCATTGACAATCGTTCAGACCTCTTGGAGATTGTGCGAGAGGGCACCGACTATGCCCTGCGCGTTCCCAAGTATTTCTTCATGGCCATCCTCTGCAAGAACAACAGCCAGACCAACGGCGGCTACAAGGCTATTGGTTTCTGGATGGAGCACCGCAAAGATTATGTCGATGATAAGAACTTTGCTCCCTACATCAAATCCATTGACGAGCTGGAGCGGCTCACCGGTATCGACTTCTTCTGCAATCTGCCGGATGTCATCGAGGAGAAGGTGGAATCCACCGTCACCCCAGCAGCTTGGGGATTTCAATGAGGAATGACGGGTAATGAATGATGAGTGAAGAGTGACGAAAAAAGCGTGACGAATGAGGAATGAAAGTTTTTTTTAGGGACTCTGGTGCAGAAAGTTGGAGAAATGCTTGGCCATGTCGGGGGAAAGCAGTACCTTTGCGCCGCCAAAAGTGCAAAGAACGTCGGTGCGCAGGCCCGACATAGTATAAACCCGCCGGTACACAAGCCCGGTTAAACACTCTCTCAACACAATGAAAAAAGGTATCCATCCCGACAACTATCGCCCCGTCGTGTTCAAGGACATGAGCAATGGCGACATGTTCCTGAGCCG
>JAFSZU010000183.1 GCA_017455585.1 Bacteroidaceae bacterium
AGCCACCCCGCCGGCACCTCGGTACTGCTGTAGCTGCGGTACATGGCACCGCCACCGTTGAGCGTATTAAAAGACGCGGTGAAAGTACCAGAGGTGTTGGTGACATCTATCAGATCCGGTGCTGAGCTATAGTATCGCACGCGATTAGTCGTCTGGACAGAGTCTCCCATAATATTGTACTCGATGTAGCGGGCTATCACTCGCTTGCTCTGCCCCGACTCCAACTTATCCCCCACGCCACGACGCACCAGCTGCATATACACACCTGTATTGCCAAACAGGACATACTCATTCTTTTCCAGATCCGTGGTCGTGTCTTGCTGGAAAAACTGATCCTCACCGATGACCGTGATTTTGTCTATGTCGAGGATGACCTTTCCTTCATTATCATCCAAATGCACGCCCCGATTCAAGAATGCATTGATGGCATCCCGCTCACGCTCTTTCTGCTCGGCGTAGGTCTCGTCATCACTGCATGAAACAACACCCATAGACAGCACTGCGATAAGCACCGCCACAGGCATGAAAAGAGAAAGATATCTATACACCTTGTCTATTGTTCTATTCTATTACTTCTTCTGTAACTTCTTGGATATCAGACTCATTGCCCCCCCCCCAACCGGAGCATCCAACACTTCATATTTGGAGTGCTGACTCTTATACTCTGGCACTATTTGCTTCATCAGCCGCACTGTCTCCATGTCATCATATTGCAAGCTCACATCAATCAGTTGCTGAATAGCTGCCGACACCTCGGCATAATCATATTCACGCACCTGGGCAATCTTTATCTTCTTGTTGAAGGTTGGCTTGGTGATTTCCTCATCATTCAGCACCTCTTCATAGAGTTTCTCGCCGTCACGCAGACCGGTGAACTTGACCTCCACATTATGTGCACCGGAGAGCAGAATCATGCGATGAGCCAACTCTGCAATCTTCACGGGTTTGCCCATGTCAAAGACAAAAATCTCACCGCCCTTGCCCATCGTGCCGGCTTCCAGCACAAGTTTGCAAGCCTCGGGGATGAGCATGAAGTAGCGAATAATGTCGGGGTGTGTCACCGTCACCGGGCCGCCCTTCTTGATTTGCTCACGGAAGAGCGGGATGACGGAGCCGTTGCTGCCCAGGACATTGCCGAAACGGGTGGTCACAAACTGCGTGACACCCTCCACCTGCTTCTCCTGAATGGCCTTGTTGAGGCTCTGACAGTAAATCTCGCAGATGCGCTTGCTGCAACCCATGACATTGGTGGGGTTCACGGCCTTGTCGGTGCTGATCATCACAAACTTCTTGACACCATATTTCACCGCAAGGTCTGCTATCACGCGCGTACCTTTTATATTATTAAAGACTGCTTCCGAAGGGTTATCCTCCATCATAGGCACATGCTTATAGGCAGCAGCATGGAAAACGTAGTCTGGTTTGTAGGTCCTGAAAATGTGCTCCATGCGTTCTTCGTTGGTGATGCTGGTGACAACGGTTTCTGCCTGAATGTCTGGAAAATCTCGCTTCATCATCAGACGGATGTCATGCTGGGGTGTCTCAGCCTCATCAATGAGCTGCAAGCTCTCAGGGGCGAACTTGGCCACCTGGCGCACCATCTCACTGCCGATGCTGCCCGCGGAACCCGTGATGAGAACCTTCTTGCCACGCAACAGTTTCTCGACAGAGTCCAAGTCCACCTGTATCTCATCGCGGGGCAGCAGATCCTCTATGTCCACCTCGCGCAGGTGCGTCTGACCCAGTTCACTCTTGCCATCCCATTTCTGTGCCTGGTCAAAGGTGTAGATGACCACACCGGCTTCGATGAGACGATTCACCATTTCATGGTTTTGAATCAAACGGTCTTGCTTCAAGGGCGACACCAATAAGGTACGCACACCTCGCTGATTCATGTGGTCTATAAGACTCTCGTCATTACGATAGACATTCACACCCTGCAATATGTGACCGGCCATGTCATCGGCATCGGAGACAAAGCCCTTCAGGATAAAACGCAAGGGCTGGGCGGAGCGTATGCTCTTAGCAATGGCGATGCCGCCGCTCTTGACACCATAGATGAAAACGTTCTTGACGGCGTGCTCCTCGCGCACCCTATCATAGAGCAGCTTCATAATCAGACGCATGGACCAAGAGATGGCGGTAGCCAGGATGAACATGAACACCACCTCCTTGAACCGGATGGGTTCCAGCAGCAAGTCGGCCTTGAAGAAGAAGCGCAAGATGATAATGCAACCCACGCCGAACAGGTTGGCAAGTCCCACGCGGTAGAGGTCGGAGAACGAGGAATAGCGCAACACCCCGGAATAGGTCCTGGTGATGCGGAAACCAATGATAAAGAAGATAAGGTAGAACAGCAACGTCCACAACAGAGGCCAGAAAGCGAACCATGTGGTCCGCGGGCCGTGATCAAGTGCGTAGCACACAAAACCGGAAAAGAGGACTACAAGGCAGTCAAACAAGAGAACATACCAATAAGGGAGAGCCTTCTTACTGAAATACCAATTGAAGAAATTATAGAAGGTATTCATGAGGGATTTCTGGTGATGAGCATTTAAACGACAGCAAGAGCAAGGAGGGTCGAAGCCCTTACTTGCCAAATTCGCTGCAAAGATACAACAAAATCTTTAGAGCCAAGCATTTTCGCAAACATTTATCCAGCATTCTTTTTTTTTTTATTTTTTTATCAGTTTTCTTGGCTGAATCAGCAAAAAGCCGTACCTTTGCAAGCCGATTATTATCAAGGAACCCTTAAACGGGTGTGTTTCTGCGTGTTAATAGCTTTTCTCATTTGGCCTGGGAAAGTGGTTAGTGAATCGCAGACAGACAAAAGGCAAGTCGGTGAAAGCCCCGGCGAAGTTAAACTTAGTAGAAAACAAACATTATTAGCAACGAAGAATGGACACTTTAAGTTACAAGACCATTTCTGCCAACAAGGTGACTGCTCAGAAGGAGTGGGTCGTTGTGGATGCAACAGACCAAGTCCTCGGTCGCCTCGCCACCAAGGTGGCAAAGCTCCTGCGGGGCAAGTACAAGCCCAGCTTCACACCGCACGTGGATTGCGGCGACAACGTCATCATCGTCAATGCCGACAAGATTCAACTCACCGGCAAGAAGATGACAGACCGCGTCTATCTGCGCTACAGCATGTACCCCGGCGGTCAGAAGGCCAGCACGCCTGCTGAAATCATCGCCAAGCCCAACGGCTACGAGCGCCTCGTCCGCCGCGTCGTCAAGGGCATGCTCCCCAAAAACAAACTGGCCAGCCGCTTGATCACCAACCTTTATATCTATGAAGGTCCCGGGCACAAGCACGAGGCACAAAGCCCCAAGGCCATTGATATTAACCTCTACAAGTAAACAGAAATGGCAGTAGTAAATGCATTAGGACGCCGCAAGTGCGCCGTAGCCCGAGTTTATGTAACAGAGGGCAATGGTAAGATCACCATCAACAAGAAGGATCTGACCGAGTACTTCCCCAGCACAATTCTCCAGTTCGTGGTCAAGCAGCCCCTGAACCTCCTCGATGTGGCAGAGAAATATGACATCAAGGTGAACCTGTTCGGCGGCGGCTTCACTGGCCAGAGCCAGGCCCTCCGCCTCGCCATCGCCCGTGCACTCGTCAAGATCAACGCCGAGGACAAGAAGGCCCTCCGCACCGAAGGTTTCATGACCCGCGACCCGCGCGCCGTGGAGCGCAAGAAGCCCGGTCAGCCCAAGGCTCGTCGTCGCTTCCAGTTCAGCAAACGCTGATTATATTTACGATTTATGGATTTACGATATAATGATTGTATGCGGTTTATGGCTGCATAGATTCTTAAGATAAATTCTTTAATTCCTTAAATCGGCAAGCGTTTAGTATCTAAATCGTGCGGACACTTTGAACGTTGACCTTTCATCGTTAAACGAAAAGCCTACCGCAGGATTGGTTAGAGAAATCAACCCAAAAGAATGTAAACCAACTGAGTGGCAACTTGTCAACTAACAACTTGTCAACTCGTCAACTAAACAACAAATTATGTCAAGAACAAACTTTGACCAACTGCTTGAGGCAGGTTGTCACTTCGGACACCTCAAGCGCAAGTGGAATCCCGCCATGGCTCCTTACATCTTCATGGAGAAGAATGGCATTCATATCATCGACCTCCACAAGACGGTCGTGAAGATCGACGAGGCCGCAGAGGCTCTCAAGAACATCGCCAAGAGCGGTCGCAAGATCCTCTTCGTTGCTACTAAGAAACAGGCCAAGCCCGTGGTGGCTGAGAAAGCTACCTCTATTAACATGCCCTACGTCATCGAGCGCTGGCCCGGCGGCATGCTCACCAACTTCGCCACCATCCGCAAGGCTGTGAAGAAGATGGCCAACATCGACAAGCTCACCGCTGACGGCACCTACGCCAACCTCAGCAAGCGCGAGGCCCTGCAAATCAGCCGCCAACGCGCCAAGTTGGAGAAGAACCTCGGTTCCGTGGCCGACCTCACCCGTCTGCCCGCAGCCCTCTTCGTGGTTGATGTGCTGAAAGAGCAGATTGCTGTGCGCGAGGCCAACCGTCTGGGCATCCCCGTCTTCGGTATCGTTGACACCAACTCCAACCCCGACAACGTCGATTTCGTCATCCCCGCCAACGACGATGCCAACAAGAGCATCGAGGTCATCCTGGAGGCTTGCTGCGATGCCATCGCAGAAGGTATCGAGGAGCGCAAGGCTGAGCGCGTGGATGCAGAGGCTGCCGCCGAGGAGAAGCCCGAACAGGCAGACAGTGCCCGCATCGAGGACGAGGAAGAGGCTCCCGCCACGGAATAAGACTCTCGCCTTGCGCGAAAACAGCGGACAGCTTCCGCGAACATTAAACATTAAACGTTAAACATTAAACATTAAACTACGGCCTTTGGCCGTGACATACAATGGCTGTATCAATCAAAGATATCCAGAAACTGCGCGAGATGACTGGCGCAGGACTTGCTGACTGCAAGAAGGCTCTCACAGAGACCGACGGCAATATCGATGCCGCTATCGAGATTATCCGCAAGAAGGGACAGGCTGTGGCCGCCAAGCGCAGTGACCGCGAGGCTTCCGAAGGTTGCGTCGTCGTGAAAGTTGACGGTAACTTCGCTGCCATCATCGCCCTCAAGTGCGAGACCGACTTCGTGGCCAACAATGCAGACTTCGTCAAACTCACGCAGGACATCCTCGACGCTGCCGTGGCCGCTCGCTGCAAGACCCTCGATGAGGTGAAGGCCCTGCCCATGGGCGAAGGCACCATCCAGGATGCCGTCGTCGCTCGCAGCGGCATCACCGGTGAGAAGATGGAACTCGATGGCTACTGCGTCATCGAAGGCGAGGCCATCGCCACCTACGACCACCAGAACAAGCACACCCTCTGCTGCATGGTTGCCCTCAACAAGGCTGTTGAGGATGTCACCGTCGGCAAGAACGTGGCCATGCAGATTGCCAGTGCCAACCCTGTTGCCATCGACCAGAGCGCAGTGCCCCAGGCCACCATCGACAGCGAGCTGCGCGTGGCCATCGAGAAGACCAAGGAAGAGCAGATTGCCAAGGCTGTGGAGGCAGCCATCCGCAAGGCTGGTGTGAACCCCGCACACGTTGACAGCGATGACCACATCGAGAGCAACATGGCCAAGGGTTGGATTACTCCCGAACAGGCTCAGATGGTTCGCGAGATCAAAATCAAGGTTGCCGAGGAGAAGGCTGCCAACCTGCCCGAGCAGATGATCCAGAACATCGCCCAGGGCCGCCTGAAGAAGTTCTTCAAGGAGAGTTGTCTGCTGGAGCAGGAGTACATCTGGGACAAGAACCAGACTGTTGCTCAGTACCTCCAGAGCGTGGAGAAAGGTCTCACCGTGACCGCCTTCAAGCGCTTCACCCTCCGCGCAGAGTAATCTCATCAACCAACATTGCATCTAAGTTTCCGAGGCTGTGCCATAATCTGGTACAGCCTCTTTTTTTCTTTTCTATCTTTTCTATGAATGAATTATACGAATTATTGAGGACTCTCTTAGATAGGCATTTCAGGACCTTGTATAATACGTACAATTTGTAATGAGAAGATAAAAGTTGCAAGCAAACAGGTGACTGGAAAAAACATTGCCGATAGTGACTGTGTTGGCACTACCGGCAATGGCTTTTCTGTCTTGTTCAATAATTGGTATGATTGTCAGTAATCAGCTGAACCACTTGACGTAGCAGAAGTCCTGACGGTGTGGCAGACGGTCGTTCTTGGGGAAGATGCGATAGGCCACCTTAAAGGCTCCGGCGTTGTTGCAGACGTGGGTGGCATGGAAGGTGTAGAGGTTGCCCTCACGCTTGACAACTTCCAGCGGCTCCACACTGTAGATGTGGTCCTCACCCTTCTTGTCGGTGTTGAGCGTCACCAACTCGATGCCGATGGCATTGTCCAAGCCAGCCTCGTCCAGCACCACGTTGACATCATACTTCTTTCCTGCCTCCAGCACAGCACTCTCTGTGGGTTCGGTGCGCTCGATACTCACCACGCGGATGCTGTCCCAGCGCTCTGCCACGGCTTCCTTCCAGAGGGCAATCTCCTTGGCCAGGGCGTTGTCGTTGGCCTGCAGTTTCTTGGAGCGGGCTGCCAGCGGGGTGTAGAACTTGGTGTAGTAGTCGTCGAGCTGACGCTTCATGGTGTAGTGAGGCGCAATGCGGGCAATGCTGTTTTTGATAACCTGAATCCAGCTGGGGCTGTAGCCCTTGGCATTGCGGGCATAGTAGGTGGGCATGATCTCATTTTCGAGCAGACCGTAGATGGTGGCTGCGTCGAGCTGGTCCTGATAGGCCTGGTTCTCGTAGGTGCGCTTCTCGGTGAGGGCCCATCCGGCACCCTCGCGGTAGCCTTCGAGCCACCATCCGTCGAGGACGCTGAGGTTGACCACGCCGTTCATCAGAGCCTTCTCGCCGCTGGTGCCGCTGGCCTCCAAAGGACGGGTCGGGGTGTTCATCCAGATATCGACGCCCGAGATGAGGCGGCGTGCCAGCTGCATGTCATAGTTCTCGAGGAAGATAATCTTGCCGAGGAACTCAGGACGCTGCGAGATTTCATAAATCTTCTTGATGAGCCCCTGACCTGCACCGTCAGCGGGGTGAGCCTTGCCGGTGTAGAGGAACTGCACGGGGTAGTTGGGGTTGTTGACAATCTTCTCCAGACGCTCCAGATCGGTGAAGAGCAGGTGAGCGCGCTTGTAGGTGGCGAAGCGGCGACCGAAGCCGATGAGCAGGGCATTGGGGTTGATCTTGTCCATAAGGCTGACGACGCGGCTGGGGTCACCCTGGTTCTTGAGCCAGCTCTCACGGAACTGCTGACGGATGTAATCAACCAACTTGGTCTTCAGTGCCATGCGTGTCTTCCAGATTTCTACATCGGGCACATCATAGATGGCGTGCCAGATCTGCTCGTTGCTCTGGTCGCCCAGGTGGGCAGCATCGAAGTGCTTGGCGTAGAGTTTGCGCCATTCGGTGGCACACCAGGTGGGGAAGTGCACGCCGTTGGTGACGTAGCCCACGTGGCTCTCCTCGGGGAAGTATCCCTTCCAGATGTTAGAGAACATCTTCTTGCTGACCTCGCCGTGAAGCCAGCTCACACCGTTGACTTCCTGACAGGTGTTGCAGGCGAAAGTGCTCATGCAGAAACGCTCGCCATGGTCATCGGGATTCTGGCGACCCATGCCTATGAACTCGTCCCATGTAATGCCGAGCATCTGAGGATAGCCGCTCATGTACTTGCCGAAGAGGCCCTCGTCGAAGTAGTCATGACCTGCGGGCACGGGCGTGTGCACGGTATATAAAGAGGACGCGCGCACGAGTTCCAATGCCTGATTGAAGGTGAGGCCATCCTTGACATAATCGACGAGACGCTGCACGTTGCACAGGGCTGCGTGACCCTCGTTGCAGTGATAGACATCCTTCTTGATGCCCAACTTCTTGAGCAGCAGCACACCGCCAATACCGAGCAGGATCTCCTGCTTCAGGCGGTTCTCCCAGTCGCCGCCGTAGAGGGCGTGAGTGATGGGGCGGTCAAACTCGCTATTCATCTCGTTGTCGGTGTCGAGCAGATAGAGTTTCACACGACCGACATTGACGCGCCACACGTAGGCGTGTACCTGATAGTTCATGTAGGGAACGTCGATGACGAGGGGCCTTCCGTCCTTGTCCAACTGCTGCTCGATGGGTAGGCTGCCGAAGTTCTGGGCCTCATAGTTGGCAATCTGCTGACCGTCCATGGAGAGGGTCTGGGTGAAGTAGCCAAACCGATAGAGAAATCCCACGGCCACCATATCCACGTTGCTGTCTGATGCCTCCTTGACATAGTCACCGGCCAGAATACCGAGACCACCGGAGTAAATCTTAAGAACCTGATTCAAGCCATATTCCATGCAGAAGTAGGCCACACTGGGACGGTCTGTACGTGGCTTGACATCCATATATGCACGGAATTCCTTATAGGTCTCGTTCATGCGTTTGATAATGTCCTTATCCTTGGCCAACTCAGAGAGTTTCTCGAAGCTCAGGCACTCGAGCATGAGGACGGGGTTCTGGCCGCATTCCTCATAGAGTGCGGGGTCCAGATGTGTGAACAGGCTGCGCGCGCTGTGGTTCCATGCCCACCACATGTTGTGGGCGAGTTCCTCCAACAGACTGAGTTCTGCGGGAATGTTGCTCTTGACGACCATAGGACGCCACTGTGCCTCATTGGCATTGCTTGCTTTGATTCGCATAACTTTATTTAAAGATTTAATGATTTTATATTTATTGATTGCGTTAATGTGTCAATGTGTTAACCTGTTAATGTGTTAACCTGTTAACGTGAATTCCGCTCGGCGGCACTGCGCAAGGCAATGTCATAAGCGCGCAAATAATACTGGATAAAGTGCTTCCATTGGGCTTTCTCGGCCAGTGCGGCGGCGGCCTCGCGCGCCGTTTCCACTTGCTTCTTCTTCAATGCTGCGAACCCGATGACCTCACTGGCGATGCGGTCTGCCACCTCATCGAAGTTATAGTCTGTGCGGGCGATGACCTCCACGCCATCGGTGTCCAGATGGCACAATGATTTGACCGTTTCTGGATGTGTCAAAGTCTCTCCAGCCGAAACACTCAGTTTCGTCTTCGAGCCACCCTTCGGGTCGAGCGGGCGATCTGCCATTTCACGATTGGACAACTCTTTCTGCTCCTCTGCCCACAGGCCGAAGCCAGCCAGCGTGGTGGTGAGGCAGGGGACGTGGAAGGCCACACTCTCCAACGGCGTGTAGCCCCACGGCTCGTAATAGGAGGGATAGACAGTCATGTCCAGACCGATGAGGAGGTCATAGTAATGGAGGTTGAAGATGCCGTCCTGCCCATCAAGATAGCAGGGAACAAACATCACCTTCACCCTATCCTCCGTCCGGTTCTCGAAGCCCTTGGCCCGCAATGTAGCGGTCACAGGGTCGTTCCAAGGCTCGTGCAGGACGTGGGTAAGGTAAGGAGTTGAAAGTTGAAAGTTGAAAGTTTAAAGTTGGGAGGCAGGAGTTGAGAGTTGAGAGGAATGCGGTGTATCTGCCTCATTAGACACTGATTCCTCAGAGGTTGATCGGGCGAGGGAAGAACCATCAATTTTCAACTTTAAACTTTCAATTTTCAATTTTAAGTCCTCACGCGGCCCGGCCTGCCATGCCGGCACTTCCACCAGTGCCAGCACGGGACGTTTCAGTTCCTCGGCGCGCTGGCGCAGACGGTCCATACCTTCCAGATAGACATCGATGCCCTTGTTCTTCCACTCATAGCGTCCGCTGGTGGAGATGATGAGGGTGTCATCGGTCATCTCTGTGCCCATGAGGGCGTTGGCCACGTCGAGGATGCGTCGGCGAGCCTTGTTGCGTGCCAGCGCGAACTTGCGGCCTTGCGGCACAAAGTCCATCTCAAAGCCGTTGGGCAGCACCTCGTCAGGTTGCTTGTCCAGCAGTTCCATGCACTCTCGGGCCGTGACATCGGATACGGTGGTGAAGCAGTCTGCATGGTGTGCCGTCTGGCGCTCGATGCTGTGCTTGCTCTCCACGTTGAGTTCGCCGGCCATCTGGTTGCCATTGTAGGCAAAAAGATATTGATAGAGAGGTTTGCCGTTGCCCGCGATGCTGCGTCCGATGGTCGTGGCGTGTGTGGTGAAGATGCTGGCAATCTGGGGAACATGTTTCTGCAGATAGAGAACCCCCAGCCCTGTCATCCACTCGTGGGCCTGGTAGATGACCTTGAATGATGTTTGATGACTGATGATTGATGATTGCGTCTGGCTTTCACCATTCTTCAATCTGCAATCATCCAAATAATGATAGAAACTCTCCACCACGCGCGCGGCGGCGTAAGAAAACATGGATGCCTCGTCGTAGTCGCCGTAGGCGTGCAAACTGTCCACCTGGAAGTCACGCCACAATGCACCATAGATATCGTTCTTGTAGGCAAAGAAGGGACGGAAATCTACTAAAAAGGCGATGGGTTTGCCCGGTACCTGCCAGCGGCCGACGCGCACGGCCAGATTCTCTGTGGCCGCCCTCTCGCGCCAAACCGTGAACAGTTTCTTGTCCTCCACAAACAGCGGATTCTCTTTCTCCTGCCAGAAATCGGGACCCACAAAGAAGATATGGTCTGGCATCATGTCCTGCAAAGTCTTGGCACGGGTAGAAAGGACGGTGTAGATGCCTCCGACCTTATTGCAGACTTCCCAACTGGCCTCAAAAATATAGTCGGGAAGGACGTTATCTTTACTCATTTACCTTAAACTGCTAAGAATTCGGGCGCAAAGGTACAAAAAAGTTTGGAGTTAAGAGTTTAGTTTTTAGAGTTTTTTTCTTTAGACTACTTATATCCGCACGTTTTTTGACGATTATCAACCTCTCACAAACTTTCTTCATAGCCGGGTGCCTTGGCGGCGAAGCGCACGGCATAGTCCTTGGTGAGATAGGGAAAACCCTTCATGGGTTTAGGATTTTCCTCTTGCAGGGGATGGCAAAAGGCAGTACTTTTGCATCGTCAAACCAACATGACAATGGTCAAATGATTGTTTAACGCTTTGAAAATACTTACCACTATGAAAAAGATGATTCTCACCCTCACACTCACATTCGTGGCCATCGCCTCTGTTTCCGCCATGAATTATGAAGAGGCTCGCCGCCAGGCTCTGTTCCTCACAGACAAGATGGCCTATGAGCTGAACCTGAACGACCAGCAGTATGAGGACTGCTACGAGATCAACCTGGACTATCTGCTGAGTGTGGAAACGGCGGATGATGCTTTTGGCAATTACCTGGCCTATCGCAATGCCGACCTGCGCCACATCTTGCTGGACTGGCAGTACACACTGTTCGCCGCTGCCGACTATTTCCTGCACCCGCTCTACTGGCACCGCGGTGTCTGGCATTATCCCATCTACAGACATTATGCCGTTGACCGTTTCTTCTATGGACGCCCGCATGTCTATTTCAGCTATCGCGGCGGTCACGGCCGCTTCCACTATGCCGGCGGATACTACGGCAACCGCAGACCTCAGCACTGGGGTGGCGGGTTACGCGGCATGGATCGCGGTGCCGTGGTGCATCATGGCGGCGGCTATCACATCGGTGATGGGCGGCGGAGCGGCGACGGGCATCGGAGCGGCAATGGCTATCACATCGGCGATGGACGTCAGCATGGAGGCGGACGCAGCATTACGGGCGGCCGTTCCTCTCAGGGTTACACGCATCCCAGCTCCACGCGTTCAACCGTTTATGGCAACCGTGATAATCATCATGGGGGATATGGCACGGGCCGTGACAACCAGAGCGGAATGGGACATAGCAGCTATAGTGCAGGGCGCAGTCAAGGCATGGGCGGCGGAACGAGAAGCGGCGGCTACAGCGCCGGTGCAACACGCAACAGCGGCTACAGCGCCGGTGCAACACGCAGCAGCGGTTTCAGCAGCGGTGCAACACGCAGCAGCGGTTTCAGCAGCGGTGCAACACGCAGCAGCGGTTTCAGCGGCGGCGCTCGGAGCAGCGGCAGTTCTCAGGGTCACAGCTCCCGCGGTCACAGTTCCCGGGGCGGGCGGTAAGAGGTTTCTGAAAGAGGATGGCA
>JAFSZU010000023.1 GCA_017455585.1 Bacteroidaceae bacterium
CTGTGTAATATCTAATCAAAATTCTCATGTCCGAGGATATATAAGAGGAATAATCTGTTTAATCTGTGCAATCTGTGGTGAAAAGAGTACTTCCGAAAGTTGAATCAAATAATTTTTGTTCATTGTTGGGCAAAATTCTTGAACATTCTTGCGCATTGTTGATTATTCCATCATGATGGAATGATTATTCGGTCATGATGGAATGATTGTTCGGTCATGATGGAATAATCAACACGTTGGTCGGTGGACGCAAAACATTTGGTCGGTGGGTGCCAAACATCTACCTTTCCGAGCGAGAGAATCGGCACTTTCTGGTTGACTCTACAGCCCATCGGGCTTATTATAAAGCAATGAAAAGAGTATATCAGGAACCAGGAATGATGGTGGTGTGCGTGACGCTGTCACAGACAGTGTGCGTTTTTTCCCCCAAAAAAGGGGATAAGATGTAAAAATTATACGCTCTGTTGATGCTTTCTCGCGGAAATGTTTTACCTTTGTGCCCGTTATGACTCAATTATAAAGAATTTCCCCGTATGAAAGCTTTCATGGACAAGGACTTCCTGTTGCTGACAGACACCGCGCAGGAACTCTATCACCAGCACGCTGCCAAGCAGCCTATTATTGACTACCACTGCCACCTCGACCCCGCGATGGTGGCCGCAGACCACCGCTTCCGCAGCATCACCGAGCTGTGGCTGGGGGGCGATCACTACAAGTGGCGCGCCATGCGCACCAACGGCGTGCCCGAACGGCTCATCACGGGCAAGGACACCACGGACTGGGAGAAGTTCGAGGCGTGGGCGGCCACGGTGCCTTATACCTTCCGCAACCCGCTCTACCACTGGACACACCTGGAGCTGAAGACCGCCTTCGGCATCGACAAGCGGCTGAACCCCGAGACGGCACGCGAGATCTATGATGCGTGCAACGACCGCCTCCAGAACGATCCCGCTTTCACGGCCCGCGGCCTGATGCAGTACTACAACGTGGAAGTGGTGTGCACCACCGATGACCCCGTGGATGACCTGCGGCATCACCGGGCATACTCGGAGGAAATCGTAAATGGTAAATCGTCAAATGGTAAATTACCTTTGATGTTGCCCGCCTGGCGCCCGGACAAGGCAATGGCGGTGGAGAACCCCGTGGCGTATCGCGCCTACGTGGAGAAACTGGGAGCCGCGGCGGATGCCAGTGTCGGCACTTTCTCCGACTTCATCGATGCCCTGCAACGCCGCCACGACTTCTTCCACGAGCAAGGGTGCCGACTGAGCGACCACGGGCTGGAGGAGTTCTATGCCGAACCCTACACCGACACCGAGATAGACGTGATCTATAATAAGGTGATGGGCGGCGACGAGCTGGATGCCACGGAGACGCGCAAGTTCAAGAGCGCCATGCTCTACATCTTCGCCGTGCAGGACCACGCCGCCGGGTGGGTGCAGCAGTATCACTACGGCGCGCAGCGCAACAACAACAGCCGCATGATGGAACAACTGGGCCCCGACACGGGCTTCGACAGCATCGGGCAGTGGAACACCGCCCGCTCCATGGCGCGCTTCCTCGACCTCCTGGACAACGAGGGACGGCTCACCAAGACCATCCTCTACAACCTCAACCCCGCCGACAACGAGATGGTGGCCACGATGCTGGGTAACTTCCAGGACGGCAGCGTGGCAGGCAAGATCCAGTGGGGTTCCGGCTGGTGGTTCCTGGACCAGAAGGACGGCATGGAGCGGCAGATGAACAGCCTCTCGCTGCTGGGGTTGCTCTCCCGCTTCGTGGGTATGCTCACCGACAGCCGCAGCTTCCTGTCCTATCCGCGCCACGAGTACTTCCGCCGCACGCTCTGCAACCTCCTCGGCAACGACATCGAGCAGGGCCTCCTGCCCTTCACCGGCTATGAAGAGCAGCGCATGCGCCAGATGGTGGAGGATATCAGCTACAACAACGCAAAGCGGTACTTTATGTAGAGACAATCATACTTTTGGTTGTCTTACACACCACAGATTACACAGATTTAACAGATTACACGTCCCGTGGTTATAAGATTCCTATCTGATATTTCACAGATTTCTGAGCGGTAAAGCATCTGTGTAATCTGTGCAATCTGTGGTGTAAATAGAACATGAGATAATAGAGATAAACTGTTAATATGTTAATATGAATAAGAGTAACTGGCGCTGGTGGCTGTGCGGCCTCCTCTTTGTCGCCACCACCGTGAATTATCTGGACCGCCAGGTGCTGTCCCTGACGTGGAAGGACTTCATCGCCCCCGAGTTCCACTGGACGAACTCCAGCTATGGCGACATCACCGCCGCCTTTTCCCTTTTCTACGCCTTCGTGAGCCTCTTCTCCGGCAAGTTCATCGACTGGGTGGGCACCAAGCGGGGCTATCTCATTGCCATCTTCGTATGGAGTCTGGGTGCTTGTCTGCACGCGGGCTGCGGATGGATGACCATGCACATCCACGGGCTGGAGAGCAC
Organism: Bacteroidaceae bacterium; assembly: GCA_017455585.1. Classification (GTDB taxonomy): domain Bacteria; phylum Bacteroidota; class Bacteroidia; order Bacteroidales; family Bacteroidaceae; genus Physcousia. The sequence goes on from JAFSZU010000023.1 coordinate 2,484, forward strand.
CGAGGCGCTGCGCATGGTGGAAGCCGGCAGCACGCTGGCACTGGCCATCTCCACCACCAGCGTCTGGCTCTTCATGGCCTGTCGCATGGTGCTGGCCATTGGCGAGAGCGGCAACTTCCCCGCCGCCATCAAGGTCACCGCCGAGTACTTCCCCAAGAAAGACCGCGCGCTGGCCACCTCCATCTTCAACTCCGGCGCCTCCGTGGGGGCGCTGGTGGCTCCCGTCACCATCCCCTTCCTGGCACGTGCCTACGGCTGGGAGTGGGCCTTCATCATCATCGGTGGCCTGGGCTTCCTATGGATGGGCTTCTGGTACTTCATGTATGAGAAGCCCGAACAGAGCAAGCATGTGAACAAGGAGGAGCTGGCGTATATCAATCAGGATGAAATGCTGCCTTCTCAGGCTCAGCCGTCGGCTGAGCCTGAGAAGACGGGCATTTCCATCTGGAAGTGCTTCACCCTCCGCCACACCTGGAGCTACATCTGCGGCAAGTTCTTCACCGACGGCGTGTGGTGGTTCCTGCTGTTCTGGGCGCCCGCCTACTTCAGCAACCAGTATGGCTACCGCAGTGACTCCGCGATGGGTGCCACGCTCATCTTCGTGGTCTATCTCATTGTCACCCTCGTCAGCATCGCCGCAGGCGGCTACCTGCCTAAGTTCTTCATCGAGCGGCGCGGGATGGAGGCTTACGCGGGCCGCCTGCGTGCCATGCTGATGTTTGCCTTCCTGCCTGTCTTTGCGCTCTTTGCCCAACCCTTGGGACAGATGAGCGCCTGGTGGCCGGCCATCATCATCGGCCTGGCAGGGGCGGGACACCAGTCATGGTCGGCCAACCTCTACTCCACCGTGGGCGACATGTTCCCCAAGAGTGCCATCGCCACCATCACCGGCATCGGCACCATGACGGGCGGCATCGCCTCCTTCGCCATCAACAAGGGTGCAGGTTGGCTCTTCGACTACACCGAGGGGCTGGGTTCCGCCTTCCACTTCCTTGGTTTCGAGGGTCTGGAAGCCGGCTACATGATCATCTTCTGCTACTGCGCCGTCGCCTATCTGATTGCTTGGTGCTGCATGAAGACCCTCGTCCCCCGCTACAAGAAGGTGGAAGTCTGATTGCATGATAATATTACGCCGATTCCAACAAAATGTCACCCAAAAGAGGTTAAAACAGACGCACGACACGTTTTTCTCGATATTTTATATTAACTTTGCACCCAACTTTTGCAAGCAAAGTTATGAAGCATCATATAGTGTTATATACATTTGCTGTCGTTGCTACCATCATCATGATGGCGGGCTGCACGGGCAGTGGCAATCCAAAGACGACGGGTACTCCCATTGACATTCAAGCGGCAGCCGACCGGGTGATGGAACTGGCTGCCGACAGGCCTGAGCAGGCGCTGCAGACGATTGACTCGCTGCGCGCCGAGGGTATGGCGGCCTACGAGACCGACTGGCTGCGCGCCAAGGTCTATTGCCAGTCGTTGGAGAGCACGCGGCTCGACTCGGCCATCGCCATCTGTGAGCGGCTGATGCTGCTCGACGTGGCCCGCGAGAACCGTGAGTACCGTCAGGACGTACTGGAGACGCTCGTGAATGCCTGCCGGCGGAGCAACGATGACGAGCGGATACTGAGATGGGCGGCCGAGCTGGTGACGCTGTTCCATCAGAACGGCGACGAGACGGAGGCCCTGAGGAGCGAGGCCGAGATGGGCGTGTCACTAGCGCATACTGGGCATCTGCACGAAGGGCTGGCCAAGATAGACAGTGTGATAGCCGCTCTTGACGGCAAGAGGAAATTCAACGAGCTAGACGCCTTGCTGATAGCACTCAAACGCAAGGTGGGTTTGTTGAGTGAGACCGGGCGTTATGCAAACATCATCCCTGTTGCCCAAAGCATGTTGGACAGGCTCGCCGACTACGAGCAGCACCCTGCCGACTATCATGACGGCAGCTATCGTGAACCCGCCAACGAAGACCGTCCCGGATATATCGAATTCTATCGCAACAGGGCCTACGGCTATCTGGCCGAGGCGTATGCAAGGCATAGTGTAGAATTTAGAGTTGAGAGTGTAGAGTTTGCTACCGCCACAGACACTGCCAGACACTATCTTGCCCTCTACGAGCAGAGCGGCTACGGCCAGACGCAGGCAGGGCGTCACTTCATCGTCCCGACGCTGTGCCTTTTAGGCGAGACCGCCAAGATGGACTCCATCTTCCAGGACCTGGACGAAGCCCGCTTCCGTGCCTACGAGCAGCAGATGGAGATAGAGCGTGAGCAGGATGCCAGTGCCCGCAAGAACATCGTCATCGGCTTCTGCATATTCCTGATTCTGCTGGTCTCTGGCTTTGCAGCCTGCATTCTCCGCCAGCGCAGTGTTCTGCGCCGGACAAACCGGGTGCTGGTGAGCCAGATAGCCGAGGCGGCTGCGTTGCAGCAGGTACAGGCACCCAACAGCCTCACCCCCGACCCCTCTCCCAAGGAGAGGGGAGTATGTAGTTCTTCCGCTGATGATACTGATAGCAAAAGTGACCACTCCCCTCTCCTTGGGAGAGGGGGCGGGGGTGAGGCTTCAGGAGTGTTTGCCTCCCCCTCCGACCTCTTCCGCCACATGCAGTCCGTCATCCTGCGTGAGCAACTGTACCTTGACCCGGCCTTCGACCGCCAGGCCGCCATCCGCCGGTTCAACATCTCGAAGGAGCGCGTCGGCTCGGCTTTTGCGCAGTCGGGCGACTTCAGCAGCATCTCCGACTTCATCCGCGACTGCCGTCTGCGCCATGCCTGCGACCTGCTGTTGAACCAGCCCCAGATGACCGTCAGCGAGGTGGCCCAGCAAAGCGGCTTCATCCACGCCAGCACCTTCAGCACCGACTTTAAGAATAAGTATCTAATCACGCCTACCACCTACCGCGAGGCCAACAGGTAATATCTCCAACTGTTTGATTCGAAAAACAGCTTTTTATTTGCTTTCTTTTTCCCCTATTATCATCATCCGCTTCATCTTTTTACCAAGCTGCCCTACGTAATCTTCCGTGGTTGCGTCACTTTTTCAAATGCCCCCGCATCTGCTGTGTATGGCATCTTTCGGTGACATGGCACGGGGAAATCCGTGGTGCACCTCTTTTGCTTTTGTCGTTTTGTCTTTCGGAATTGTCTTTTCCCTTCACGGTTTGTCCAAAGAGTTATAAAAATTGTTCGAGCATTTGCGCGCGTGTGGGAAAATATGTACCTTTGCGGCCAAACAGATGTCCATAGGGACTATAACAGAGGTATGAAAAGACTATCCTTGCCATCCTTGGCATTCTTGGCATCCTTGGCGGCGTTGCTGCTTGCGGCCTGCACGAAGGACGGCGACATCATCTATGAGCCTGACCCGAACGACCAGAGCAGTGGGGCGCCGCTCGTCACGGTGCTCTATGCCCC
>JAFSZU010000184.1 GCA_017455585.1 Bacteroidaceae bacterium
AAACGGTTCAGTCCGTTCTCTGTGCCAATCCAGATGTAGCCAGCTTTATCCTGACAGATGCTCGTGATATTCGTATTCGACAGCTTGTCGCTGGAAAAGAACAGTCCGCCTTGCGCCCATGCGCAAAGGCGGCAAACCCACAGAACGAGCAAAAATGCGAATACTCTCTTCATGCGTTCAGTCATCATTTCTTTAACATCTTTCATTCATATGCCTGCTGTCAGCTTGCACAAGAGAGTTGCTTGACATTCAAGAAGTAGTCACGGCTCAACGCCAAGTCTATATCCTCACTGAATCTGTTGATGATGTCCCAGCCTTTACCCAGACTTGTGCCACCTTTGAACAACAGATACTCGGACACGCTGGTGTGAAACAGCGCATACAATACTGTTGTTACCCACCAGTCCTTCTCTGCGGCAGCTTCATCAAATTGCCGTGCCTCAACTACACCTTGTATCATAGCTTTTCGCTCTTCGAGCGAGAAACCTATCCATTTGCTCATTGCCTTATTCCTTTGGATTTCATCCCACCTTTTCTCGCCATGGCAGAGTCGAAGCAAGCTCCGATATTTACAAGCAAGCTACGCTGTTTGTTCCCGCTGGCTGCAAACTCGCCTACGCTACCGCTGAGGGTTGGAGGAATTTCATGACGATTGAGGAGTTTGATGCCACTGACGTTCAGAGCATTGCCTTGGGCGAGGAGAAGGAGAAGAAAGCTCCTGTCTATGATCTTAGTGGCAGGAAACTGAAGGAGCCTCATAAGGGAATCAGTATCATCGGAGGCCGGAAAGTTCTCAGATAAAGCATTTTCTTCGAGGCGGTGTCAAAATGAACGACACAGCCTCCTTTTTTTCTCACTACAAATTAGGTAATCGTTCATAAAAAAGAAAGTTCCACAGCCTCTTACGGAAAGGATGGGTTCAGCACCTTATGCAAGATTAGGTTGTTCCGTCAGTGGTGGATGTTCTTGGTCGCATGAGGGTAATAAGGGGTCGTAGGGCAGCCTTGGGGACGTGGATGCTTATTCGTGAACCTGCATCGTCGTTGAGGTATAGTGTTTCTTTTATGGTGCTGATGCGGAAAATGCGGCGGGTGTTGACGATGTGTTTACGGCCCAGGCGCACGACGTAATTGGCAGGCTCGCCGGCGTCCAGGATGGCAGCCTGTATCCGTGAGAGGCCGAATGGCACCATGAATGGCTTGTCTGCATAGTAATAGACGTGTGTATAGTGGTCATCTGCCTGAAAGTAAACCACTTTATTCAGGTCCAGCACATAGAGTTCATCATGTGCAGCAATGCAAATCCGGCTGTTGTCCATTTCTGTCTGCAGTCCGCATGGCTCTCCAGTCCCATAAGAGCAATTGTTGGTAGATGTAAAAGGCGTGGAACTGATTGTTCACATCCTTAATCCAAGGTCCTGAGAAAACCTTCACAAACAGATGATCTGACAGCAGCCCACGCGTACACGTGAGAACCATCATGTAGTGTCTCTGCTTTGTAATCTTTGAATTTCTCAGGTTCTGGATTGACAAAGACGCACATAACGCCTCTTTTATCGATAAAGGCCTGGCCGCTGCCAGGTGAATCATTCCTTTGAACTCTCCTGAATCAGGATATCATGGCTCTGCAGGAAGATGTGCGTCGCAAAAGTAATGCATTTTGCAGAAACCACCAAGGAAAAGCGTGCAATTTTGCTCTTTATCAAAAAAAAACTGCAATAAACGGTGCTTGATTCAAATATTTGCGTACCTTTGTCAACCCATTTGATTCAGTTGCGTCCTATTGATTAACAGCCCCTCTCCTTCAGTGAGCACGGAATCCGTTGATTAGCCGATATATGATACAACGTTTTTTATTTCTTTTAAAGACTTATGCGCTGACGGTATTGTTCTTCCTGCTCGCCAAGGTGGCGTTCTTTGTCTGCAATGCTGCTGGACACGATGCCTCGGTGGGGGATGTGCCGGGCGTGCTGGCACACGGTCTGACGCTCGACCTGAGCACAGCCCTCTATGTACTGTCGGTGCCCCTGTTGTGTGCATGGGCGTCGGTCTATGCTGGCTGGCCGAAGTGGCTTCGCTGGATGCTTCACATCTGGTTCTTGGCGGTATCACTGGCCCTGTCCCTGGCCTTTGTGGCCGATACCAGTCTCTATCCTTTCTGGCAGTTCAAGCTCGATGCCTCCTGTCTGCAATATCTTGACACACCGGCGGATGCGATGGCATCGGTCTCCACGGCTTATCTCATTGTCAGGCTTGCTCTCATCATTCTGCTCACCGTTGTCTTCTTCCTGTCCTATACCCGTCCCCGCCTGAATCTGAAGGCCGGTCGCCGCCGTTGGGCAGAGACCGTCGCTATGCTCGTCTTCGTTCCCCTGTTTATTATCGGCATCCGTGGCGGCATCGGCGAGAGCACCACCAATATCGGGCAGGTCTATTTCTCCCAGAACCAGTTCCTGAACCATGCTGCCGTGAATCCCGTCTTCAGCTTTCTCTCCTCGTTCGAGAGTACGGCACGCGAGGTGACAGAGTATCCCTTCTACACATCCGAGGAACTGGCCAGGCACACGGCAGACCTCTATCCCCGCTCCGGCATCAGCCGTGACACGCTGCTCACGACTCAACGCCCCAACGTTGTCATCATCCTGATGGAAAGTTGCGGCAAGATGTTTCTGGATGTCATGCCACACCTGCGGCGTGCCGCTGGCGAGGGTGTGGACTTCACCAACTGCTACGGTAACAGCTACCGCACCGACCGCGGCACGCTCAGCACACTCAGCGGCTACCTTTCCTTCCCGACGATGTCTGTGATGAAGATGTCTGACAAGGTGGAACATCTTCCCGCCATCGCCCGTAGCCTCCAACACGAGGGCTACACCACGGAATATCTCTATGGCGGCGACATCAACTTCACGAAGATGCGTGGCTACCTCATCAGCACCGGCTTCCAGACCCTGTGCTGGCAACAGGACTTCCCCCCCGACGAGCAGAACACTGCCAAGTGGGGTGTGCGAGACGACATCACCTTCCAAACCCTCAGCCAGATGATCCTCAGCCACCGCGACAGCCGCCCCTTCTTCATTGGCTACTCCACCCTCAGCAGCCACGAGCCGTGGGACGTGCCCCTGAACAAGTATGTCGATAAGGAGCACAATGGCTTTGCCTATCTGGACCAGTGCATCGGTGCCTTCCTCGATGAGATGCAGCGTTCCCCTGCGTGGGATCATCTGCTGATTATCTTTGTGCCCGACCACAGCATCGACTTCCGCGAGTTCACCGAGCAGCACCCCGACCGCAACCGCATCCCCATGATATGGACGGGCGGAGCCGTCAGGGCACCACAGCAGATAGACCGCATTTGCAACCAGAGCGACTTGGCTGCTACGCTCTTGGGGCAGATGGGCCTTGACCACAGCGACTTCCTCTTCAGCCGTGACATCACTGCCGATAGCTACCGCTACCCCTTTGCTGTCCACATGTTCAACAACGGCATATCCATGACAGACAGCACCGGCTTCATGCTTTATGACCTGACGGCAGAGCGCATCACCGCCGGCACCTCGCCCGATGCCGACCGCATGGCAGCTACCGCCAAGGCCGTCCTGCAACTGGCTGCAGAAGACTTGAGTAAGAAATAAACAAACAACTTCATATAACACATTGATCTATGGAAAGTATTTTAAATGAGAGACAAGACCTGAAGAAGGTCGTTGATGCCGTGGCCGAAGTGGCCGGTTACCTCTGGCAGAAAGGCTGGGCAGAGCGCAACGGCGGCAACATCACCGTGAACGTCACAGAGCAGGTGGATGATGCTGTGAGACAGCTGCCCGCCATCTCGCCCGCCTATCCGATTGGCACGACGCTCCCCAACCTCTGGGGTTGCTATTTTTATTGTAAAGGTACGAACATGCGCATGCGCGACCTGGCCCGCTGGCCCATGGATAACGGCAGCGTCATCCGCATCCTGGATGACTGTGCCAGCTATGTCATCATCGCCGACAAGGCGGTGAAGCCCACCAGCGAGCTGCCCTCGCACCTCGCCGTGCACAACTACCTGCTGGCCAAGGGCTCGCCCTACCGTGCCAGTCTGCACACCCACCCCATCGAGCTGGTGGCCCTGACCCACAACAAGACGTTCATGGAGAAGGATGTAGCCACGAAAGTGCTGTGGTCGATGATTCCCGAGACCAAGGCCTTCTGCCCGCGTGGTCTCGGCATGGTGCCGTATATGCTGCCCTCCAGTGTGGAGCTGGCCGACGCCACCATCCGTGCCATCGACGATGACTATGACGTGGTGATGTGGGAGAAGCATGGCGTCTTTGCCGTCGATACCGACATCATGTCCGCCTTTGACCAGGTGGATGTCCTCAACAAGGCCGCCCTCATCTATATCGCCGCCAAGAACATGGGCTTCGAGCCCGACGGCATGACCGATGCACAGATGCAGGAAATCAGCGACGTGTTCCACCTCCCCAAATAAACTTGTTCACCATGAGACACGTTCTTCTTTCCCTCCTTGCCATTGGCTGCCTCGTCAGCTGCCGGCAAGACAAAACGGCTGATTCGGGTGCTGCGGTGCCTGGATCTGAAATCACCCTCTCCTCACCCTCTGGCAATCTGGAACTTGTGTTTTCCATGGACGGCACACGCCCGCAGTATGCCCTCACGTATAAAGGCAAGCCCGTCATCCTGCCCTCCCATCTGGGTTTGGAGCTGGCGCGTGACAAGCACGCCTCCCGAGGCATGGACGAGACAGACCTCATGGACGGCTTCGAGGTCGTGAAGCAGGAGACCTCCACCTTCGATGAGACATGGCAGCCCGTCTGGGGCGAGACCCGCGACATCCGCAACCACTACAACGAGCTGGCAGTGACGCTCGTGCAGAGCCAAATCGTCAATCGTCAATCGTCAAATCGTAATTTAGTTCTCCGTTTCCGCCTCTTTGACGACGGCCTGGGTTTCCGCTATGAGTTCCCCCAGCAGCCCGACCTCATCTATTTCCTCATCCAGGACGAGCGCACCGAGTTCCGCATGGCGGGCGACCACATCGCCTGGTGGCTGCCCGGCGACTATGACACGCAGGAGCAGATGACGCAGGAGTCGCGCCTGAGCGAGATCCGCAGCCGCTTCCACGACGCCGTGAACTGGGGCAACAGCAGCGTGGCTGTCTTCTCGCCCACCGGCGTACAAACAGCCCTGCAGATGAAGACCGATGACGGACTGTATATCAACCTCCACGAGGCAGCATGTGTCGATTACGCCACCATGCATCTGGAACTGGTGGACCAACAGACCAAAGCCCTGACCACCAAGCTTGAAGGCGCCAGCAATGCCTACACGCCCAACCCGGCACCATCGCGCTTCCCCCTGCCGCCCGCCTTCACCTTCGTCAGCCATCTCACCCCCGATGCCACCGGCCTGAAAGGTGCCATGCAGACACCCTGCCAGTCGCCCTGGCGCACCGTCATCGTCTCGGACGACGCCCGCGACATGCTCTCCAGCAACCTCATCCTCAACCTCAACGAGCCGTGCGCCCTCGAGGACGTGAGCTGGATTCACCCCACCAAGTACTGCGGCGTCTGGTGGGAGATGATTGTGGGCAAGAGCTCTTGGCACTACACCGACGACTACCCCTCTGTGCAACTCGGCATGGGCACGCCCCCGGACTTTCAACTTTCAACTTTCAACTTTCAACTCACCACTCCCAACGGCCGCCACGCCGCCAACAACGAGAAGGTGCGCCGTTACATTGACTTCGCAGCTGCCAACGGTCTTGACCAGGTGCTGGTGGAAGGATGGAACGTGGGCTGGGAGGACTGGGCCAACATGTGGAAAAGGGACGTCTTTGACTTCGTGACACCCTATCCCGATTTCGACATCAAGGCGCTCAACGACTATGCCCACAGCAAAGGCGTGAAGCTGATGATGCACCACGAGACCAGTTCCAGCACCCAGAACTACGAGCGCCACATGGAGGATGCCTACCAGTTGATGAACCGGTACGGCTACGATGCCGTAAAGAGCGGCTACGTCGGCGACATCATCCCGCGCGGCGACCACCACTACTCGCAGTCCATGAACAACCACTACCTCTATTGCATCCAGCAGGCGGCCCGCCACCACATCATGGTCAATGCCCACGAGGCAGTGCGCCCCACCGGTCTCTGCCGCACCTATCCCAACCTCGTCGGCAACGAGAGCGCTCGCGGCACGGAGTACGAGGCATTCGGCGGCAACCGCCCCGACCACACCTGCATCCTGCCCTTCACCCGTCTGCAGGGCGGCCCCATGGACTACACGCCCGGCATCCTCGAGACCCAGCTCAGCACGTGGAGCGACAACACCTCCTGGGTGCGTACCACCGTCTGCGGCCAGCTCGCCCTCTACCTGACCATGTACTCGCCGCTGCAGATGGCTGCCGACCTGCCCGAGCACTATGAGCGCCCCGACCTCGCTCCCGCCTTCCAGTTCATCCGCGATGTGGCCTGTGACTGGGACGATTCCAAGTATCTGGAAGCCGAACCCGCCGACTACATCACCGTGGCCCGCAAGGCCAAGGGCACAGACAACTGGTTCATCGGAGGCAAATGTGACGAGAACGGGCACCAGAGCAGTATTCAGCTGGACTTCCTCGATGAAGGCCGACAGTATGAGGCCACCATCTATGCCGATGCCAAGGATGCTCACTACGAGACCAATCCCAAAGCCTTCACCATCAACAAGAAGATGGTCAAGGCCGGCGACACGCTGGAACTCACCGAGGCTCCCGGCGGCGGCTTCGCCGTCAGCCTCATCGCCCGGTAACACAGGCAGACAGTTCTTATCACAGACGTGGCGAAAAACACGTCCATACGCAACGGGCTTCACGTGCGCACGTGAAGCCCGTTGCGTGTGCTCGTGAAGCCCGTTACAAGCGCACGTGTTTCAGGAGCTGAATATAATCGTCGATGGCGGCGTGCAGTTCCGGGATGCGGATATACTCGTCGGCCGTGTGACTGCGGGCACTCTGTCCGGGGCCCATCTTCAGGGACGGCCAGTGCATCAAGGCTTGATCAGAGAGTGTCGGCGAGCCAAAGGGCTGACGGGGCAGACCGTCCACGGTGGGTCCTAATGCCAGGATGCTTTGCACCAACGGATGCCCGGGTTCAATGCGTGATGAGCCGAGCCGAAAACTGCGGACACGGACGTCACTCTGGACGTGAGCCTGTACCGTCTCGAATAGCTCCTGGTTGGTGTAGCAGTCATTGCTGCGGACGTCCACGGTGAAGGTGCAGCTGTCTGGAATTACGTTGTGCTGGGTGCCAGCCTGTATGATGGTGGCTGTCATCTTGACAGGTCCCAGCAGCGGCGACACCTTGGGGAACTGATAGTTGCGAATCCAGTTGATGTCATCGATAGCATGATAAAGTGCATTGTCCCCCTCGTTGCGCGCAGCATGTCCGGCGCGGCCGTGGGCGGTAATGTCCAGTACCATCAGACCTTTCTCAGCAATGGCGGGTTGCATCCCGGTTGGCTCGCCCACCAGTGCCACGTCAATCTTCGGTAGCAGGGGAAGGACACGTTCAATACCGTCGCGCCCCGACACCTCCTCCTCGGCAGAAGCAAGGAGGATGAGGTTGAGGTTTCTTGAATGGTCAAGCGTCCCGTTGGGCCGAGCGGGGGGGTGAGGGTTGAGGGTTGAGGGTTTTCCTTCGGCGCGCTCGGAAATAGAACCAGAATCTTGAATCTTGAAACCTGAAACCTGAGACTTCACCACGTGGCAGAAGGCAGCGGTGAGGGCGACGAGGGAGGCACCGTCGTCGTTGCTGCCCAGTCCATAGAGGCGGTCGCCCTCGATGGTAGGTGTGAGCGGGTCGCGTGTCCAGCCGTCAACGGCCTTGACGGTGTCCAGATGGGCGTTGAGCAGGAGGGTGGGCCTGTGCTCGTCATAGTCGGGAGCCATGACCCAGACGTTATTGGCCTCGCGGCAGGGCGTGAAGCCTTTTGCGGCGAGGTAGTCGGCATAAAGGGTGGCGGCCTCAGCCTCGTTGCGGCTGGTGCGCGGTGTGGCGATGAGCCGTTTCAGCAGCTCCACCGCCTCGGATGTCAGTTGTTCTATTGCAATCATGGCGACAAAGGTACGGACAAAAATCGAGAAAGTGAGCGTTCGAGCCAAAAAAATTAGATGATGCAACCAGATTCATCGTCTGGAGAGACGTGAGGAATGTTCTGGCATGATGTAAAGCAATAATTTATGCGGCAAGGTGAAATTCTTGCTTCTTTGCACACTTGGGAACAAATTTTTTTGTACCTTTGCGCCCACATAATAAGTACATATATGAACACACTCTCAGACCGCTTAAACCGTCTCGCCCCCTCGGCCACGCTGGCCATGTCACAGCGCAGCAGTGAGCTGAAAGCTCAGGGCGTAGATGTCATCAACATGAGTGTCGGCGAACCCGACTTCAACACCCCCGACCACATCAAGGCCGCCGCCATCCGCGCCGTGGAGGAGAACTACTCGCGCTACTCGCCCGTGCCGGGCTATCCCGCCTTGCGCCAGGCCATTGTCGATAAGCTGCGCAACGAGAACGGCCTCGACTACACGCCCGCCCAGATCCTGTGCTCCAACGGTGCCAAGCAGAGCGTCTGCAACGCCGTCATGGCACTGGTCAACGCCGGCGACGAGGTCATCATCCCCGCTCCCTACTGGGTCAGCTACCCGCAGATGGTGCTGTTGGCCGAGGGCACGCCTGTCTATATCGACGCCCCCATCGAGCAGGACTTCAAGATCACACCCGCGCAGCTGGAGGCCGCCATCACTCCCAAGACCCGCGCCCTCATCCTGTGCTCCCCCAGCAACCCCACCGGCTCTGTCTATAGCAAGGAAGAACTGCGCGGCCTGGCCGACGTGCTGGCTCGCCATGAGCGCGTGATGGTGCTGGCCGACGAGATCTACGAGCACATCAACTATGTGGGCCGCCATGAGAGCATCGCCCAGTTCCCCGAGATCCGCGACCGCGTGGTCATCATCAACGGCGTCAGCAAGGCCTACGCCATGACGGGCTGGCGCATCGGCTTCATCGCCGCCCCCGAATGGGTGGTCAAGGGCTGCAACAAGCTGCAAGGGCAATATACCAGCGGCCCGTGCTCGGTGAGCCAGAAGGCCGCCGAGGTAGCCTACACCGGCTCCCAGCAGTGTGTGGAGGACATGCGGCAGGCCTTCGAGCGTCGCAAGAACCTCATTGTGCGGCTGGCCAAGGAGATATCCGGCCTGGAGGTCAACGACCCGCAGGGTGCCTTCTACCTCTTCCCCAAGTGCAGCAGCTACTTCGGCAAGGCCGACGGCGACCGCGTCATCAACAATAGCACCGATCTGGCCATGTACCTCCTCGAAGTGGGACATGTCGCCACCGTGGGCGGCGATGCCTTCGGCAGCCCCGAGTGCTTCCGCATGAGCTATGCCACCAGCGACGAGAACATCGTGGAGGCCATGCACCGTATCAAAGAAACTTTAACAAGATTGAAATAATGGATCAGAAAAAGATAACTACCGCCCTCATCTCTGTCTTCCACAAGGACGGGTTAGAGGACATTCTCAAGAAACTGCACGACGAGGGCGTGCGCTTCCTCAGCACCGGCGGCACACAAGCCTTCATCGAGAGCCTGGGCTATCCCTGCCAGAAGGTGGAGGACGTGACCACCTACCCCAGCATCCTCGGTGGCCGCGTCAAGACCCTGCATCCCAAGGTCTTCGGCGGCATCCTCGGACGCCGTGAACTGGAGGGCGACCGCCAGCAGATGGCACAGTATGAGATACCGGAGATAGACCTTGTCATCGTGGATCTCTACCCCTTCGAGCAGACTGTGGCCAGCGGTGCCGGCGAGGCCGACATCATCGAGAAGATAGATATCGGCGGCATCAGCCTCATCCGTGCCGGTGCCAAGAACTTCAACGACGTGGTCATCATCCCGTCCAAGGAGCAGTACAAACCCCTGCTGGACATCCTCAACGCCCAGGGCGCACAGACCACGCTGGCACAGCGCCGCGCCTTTGCCACCGCCGCCTTCGGCGTGAGCAGCCACTATGACACCGCCATACATGGGTGGTTTGGGAGCCTCACCCCCAACCCCTCTCCGAATGGAGAGGGGAGTAGAATCTCTCTGTAAGCTTAGTGTATTTCACATTATTATATATGCGAACCCTCATCTCTCAATAAGTAACCACTCCCCTCTCCATTCGGAGAGGGGTTGGGGGTGAGGCTTTTATCTACGAAGACAACTATGGGACTTTTTTCCTTCACCAAAGAAATAGCCATGGACCTGGGCACGGCCAACACCATCATCATTGCCGATGGCAAGATAGCGGTCGATGAGCCCTCCGTGGTAGCGCTGGACCGCCACACGAACAAGATGATTGCCGTGGGCGAGAAGGCCAAGCTGATGTATGAGAAAGCACACGCCGAGATCAAGACCATCCGTCCGCTGCGCGACGGTGTGATTGCCGACTTCGATGCCTGTGAGCAGATGATGCGCGGCCTCATCAAGATGGTGCACACGGGCAGCCGCCTGTTCACACCCTCGCTGCGCATGGTCATCGGCGTGCCGTCGGGCAGTACCGAGGTCGAGCTGCGTGCCGTCCGCGATTCCGCAGAACACGCTGGCGGCCGCGAGGTCTATCTCATCTACGAACCCATGGCCGCTGCCATCGGTATAGGCCTGGACGTGGTAGCCCCCGAGGGCAACATGATTGTTGATATAGGCGGCGGCTCCACCGAGATTGCCGTCATCTCTCTGGGCGGCATCGTGGCCGACAAGAGCCTGCGCACCGCCGGCGACGAACTGACGTCTGACATTCAGGAATACATGAGCCGCCAGCACAATGTCAAGGTGAGCGAGCGCATGGCCGAGCGCATCAAGATCAACGTGGGTGCCGCCCTCACCGACCTGGGTGACCAGGCACCCGAGGACTATATTGTCCATGGCCCCAACCGCATCACGGCACTGCCTATGGAGGTGCCCGTCTGCTATCAGGAGATAGCACACTGCCTGGAGAAGACCATTGCCAAGATTGAGATTGCCGTGCTGGCAGCCCTCGAGGAGACACCGCCCGAGCTCTATGCCGACATCGTCAAGAACGGCATATACCTCACCGGCGGCGGTGCCCTGCTGCGCGGACTGGACAAGCGTCTGACAGACAAGTTGAATATCCCCTTCCACATTGCCGACGACCCGCTGCACAGCGTGGCCAAGGGTACCGGTGTGGCTCTGAAGAACATCCGCAACTTCTCGTTCCTCATGTGAGGCTATGCGCTCGCTGCTTGATTTCATCGTCAGGTATTATCACTGGCTACTGTTTATTGTACTGGAAGGGATCAGCCTCGTGCTGCTCTTCCGGTTCAATCATTATCAGAGTAGTGTGTGGCTCACCACGGCCAATACCGTGGTGGGGCGGGTCGATTCGTGGCAGCAGCAGGCCATGCGCTATGTCAACCTGGGTGTGGAGAACGAGGAGCTGATGCGCCGCAACATGGTATTAGAGTACAACATCTCACAGTTGCAGCAGCGTCTGACCGAACTCACCCATGACAGCAGTTACACCGAACTGCGGCAGGCCGAGCGCTATGACAGCCTGAGACTGATTCCTGCACACATCACCACCAACAGCGTCCTGCGCCGCAACAACTTCCTCACCATCGACCGTGGCGAGCAAGACGGTGTGCAGTCCGAGATGGGCGTGGTCTGCGGAACGGGTATCGTGGGTATCGTGTATATGACATCTGCCCACTATGCCATCGTCATGCCGCTGCTCAACAGCCGTTCACACATCAGCTGCCGTCTGCGCGGGACAGGCTATTTCGGCTATCTCAAGTGGGACGGGCGGCATCCGCTCTACGCTGTGTTGGACGACATTCCCCGTCATGCCCGCTCCCATGTGGGAGACATCGTGGAGACGAGCGGCTTCAGCTCGGTATTCCCATCTGGCATCTTCGTGGGTAAAGTCAGTGCTATTGAGAACAGCGATGACGGCTTGAGCTATAAGCTGAGAGTGCACCTCGGAACCGACTTCTCTCGTCTGGAGAACGTCGCCGTGGTTGCGCAGCAGTTCCAGCCCGAGGTGCGGGCGCTGGAGGAACGCGCCGATTCCCTGAACATCAGCGAATGAACCAGCAGCACCTTACTCGTCCGACGACCGTCTATGTTTAAGTTCACGTTTGAAGATATGGTCATCACATTCCTACAACGCCTGCTATGGCTGGTGGCACTGGTCGCCGCGCAGATGATGGTTTTCAACTATGTCCACATCCTGGGCTATGCCACTCCCATGCCCTACGTCTATCTGCTCCTGCTCTTCCCCTTGGGTACCCAGCGTTGGACAATCCTGTTGTGGGGATTCTGCTGCGGTCTGCTGTGCGACATCGTTTCGCTGACGACCGGTGTGGGGGCTGGCGCCATGACCGTGGCCGCCTTCATCCAGCCGCCGTTGCTGACACTGCTGGCTCCCAAGGACGCCGTGGAGGATATGCAGCCGAGTTTCGCCGCCATGGATTTCTGGCCCTACGTGCGCTATGCCGCCGTGGTCACGTTTGTCTTCACAGCCGTCTATTTCCTGCTCCAGTCCTTCAACTTCTTCCATATCGTGGATCTGGCCATCTCGTTCCTCTCCAGCTGGTTGCTCACGCTCCTCATCTGCGTGGCCATCGAAGGCGTGCGCGGCGGACGGAGCAGTAAAAATATAAAAATGTAAGTAGATGAACACAATTATCTTATACAAACCACAGATTACACAGATTACACGGATTATAACCTTTCCAATATAGAAAATCTGCGAAATCTTGATAACAATTACACAGATTATTAGAAGCATTAAAAAAATCTGTTTAATCTGTGAAATCTGTGGTTTATGTGAGAAACTTATATTGAGTAGTTACTTAAAAATATAACTTTCAACTTTCAACTCATATCAACAAGAGCCTTTCATACCGAGCCTACGTATTGGGTGTCGCAGCCACAATCGTCATCATCATCTACGTGTTGCGCCTCTTCTCGCTGCAACTCTCGTCGGATGACTACAAACTGCGTGCCGACTCCAATGCCTTCCTGCACCGCATCCAGTTTCCGGCGCGCGGTGCCATCACTGACCGCCGCGGCAAGTTGCTGGTCTATAACCAACCCGCTTACGACATTATGGTGGTCATGAAGGAACAGGTGGGCATCGACACCCTGGATCTGTGCCGCAGCCTCGGCATCACACGGGACTGGTATGAACGCCGCATGGTGGAAATCAAGGACAAGCGACGCAACCCCGGCTACTCGCCCAACACGCAGCAGCTGTTCATGAGCCAGCTGTCTGTCAAGGAGTTCTCGCAGTTCCAGGAGAAGCTCTTCCGCTTCCCCGGCTTCTACACACAGAAGCGCAGCATCCGTCAATATACCGGTCCCTACGCTGCTCACATTCTGGGCGATGTGGGCGAGGTCAGTCCCGCTGACATCGAGGCAGACAGCTATTACCGTTCCGGCGACTACATTGGCACACAGGGCATCGAGCGCAGCTATGAGAAGCAACTGCGTGGCATCAAGGGTTCCGAGATTCTGCTGCGCGACGTGCAGGGACGCATCAAGGGACGCTACCAGGACGGACGTTTCGACCAGCAACCCATTCCCGGCAAGAACCTCACCCTCTCCATCGACTTGGAACTGCAGAAGTTGGGTGAACGCCTGATGCGCAACAAGCTGGGCAGCATCGTGGCCATAGAACCTGCCACGGGCGAGATCCTCTGCATGGTCAGTTCGCCCAGCTTCGACCCCCGCACCATGGTGGGCCGACAGCGCGGCAAGAAACACCGTGAGTTGTCACAAGACCCCATGAAACCTCTGCTCAACCGAGCCATCATGGGACTCTATCCCCCCGGTTCCACCTTCAAGACATCTCAGGCCCTCACCTTCCTCCAAGAGGGCATCATCAACCCCCAGACCGCCTTCCCGTGCAGCCACGGTTTCCACTTCAAGGGCCTCAAGGTGGGCTGCCACGGACACGGCTCACCCCTGCCCCTTGTGCCCGCCATCGGCACCAGCTGCAACGGCTACTTCTGCTGGGGACTCTACTATATGTTGGGCAACCGCACCAAGTATCACAGCGTGCAGGAGGCCATGACGCGCTGGAAAGACCACATGGTGGCCATGGGCTTTGGCTACAAACTGGGTGTCGATCTGCCCGGTGAGAAGCGCGGCATGATTCCCAATGCCGAGTTCTATGACAAGGCTTACAAGGGTTCATGGAGCGGACTCACCGTCATTTCCATCTCCATCGGACAAGGCGAGGTCACGCTCACGCCCCTGCAAATCGCCAACCTCTGTGCCACCATCGCCAACCGCGGCTGGTTCATCACGCCGCACATCGTCAAGGAGATACAGGACGATGAGATCGACACGCTCTACACCCGCCGCCGCTACACCAACGTCTCACCAGTGCACTACCGCACCGTGGTCGAGGGGATGCAGCGCGCCGTCGAGGGTGGCACCTGCCACGCCGCCAGGAACCCGTGGTACATCACCTGCGGCAAGACAGGCACGGCGCAGAACCGCGGCCACGACCACAGTGTCTTCATGGGCTTTGCACCGCGGGATAATCCTCAGATTGCCGTTGCCGTCTATGTGGAGAACGGCGGATGGGGTGCCAACTACGGCGTGCCTCTGGGCGCACTCATGATGGAACAGTACATCAACGGCCACCTCTCGCCCGAGAGCGAGCAGAAGGCCGAGACCTTTGCCAACAAGACTATCAGCTATGGCAGCTACGCAAGATAAAAGCATCATCCGCAGCATCGACTGGTTGACCATCTTCATCTATATGGGGCTGCTCGCCCTCGGATGGATGAGCATCTGCGGTGCGTGCTATGAATATGGTGAACCCAAGGACTTCCTCTCGCTGGCATCTTTCGACACACGCACGGGGATGCAGCTTGTCTGGATTGGGTCATCACTTGTTCTGGGCACGGTCATTCTCCTGCTCGACGACCGCATCTTCGACACCTTCGCCTACCTCATCTACACCGCTCTTCTGCTCTTGCTGCTGGCCACACCCTTTCTGGCCCACGACATCAAGGGTAGCATGTCATGGATCAAGATAGGCTCCTTCAGCCTCCAGCCTGCCGAGTTTGCCAAGTTCGCCACCTCATTGGCACTGGCCAAGTTCATGAGCAGCTACGGCTTCCGCCTTCAGGGGTCATGGCGCAATCTGGCCATCTCCGCAGCACTGATGCTCATCCCCATGGCGCTCATCGTCCTGCAGAAGGAGACGGGGTCGGCCCTCGTCTATTTCAGCCTCTTCCTCATGCTGTACCGCGAGGGGATGCCCGGCAGCTTCCTCTTCTCTGGCATCGCCGCCGTGGCCTACGTGGTTGTGGGCCTACGCTTCAGCGAACAACCGGCGCTGGGAGGTCTGGTCACGATGGGCGATGTCTATGTGGCCCTGCTCATCATCCTGTTCGTGCTGATTCTCCTGTTTGTCTATTGCCGCCCGGCCGCTATACAGGAATCGTCGGACTACACGGGAGCGTCGGGGTCGTTCTACGCCATCCGCCAGCGTCGATACCTATATATATTACTCTTTGCCATCGGCTCCATCGGTCTCCACCTCTCGGCCAGCACCCTGGTGGATCATCTGGCCGAGCACCAGCAGAAGCGCATCCAGGTGCTGCTGGGCTTGCGCGACGACCCCTCGGGTGTGGGCTATAACGTCATACAGGCCAAGATCGCCATCGGTTCCGGCGGTTTGGAGGGCAAGGGCTTCCTCAACGGCACACAGACCAAGCTCAAGTATGTTCCCGAGCAAGAGACGGACTTCATCTTCTGCACCGTAGGCGAGGAAGAGGGCTTCATCGGTTCCGCCGTCGTACTGGGGCTCTTCCTGGCCTTGCTGCTGCGGTTCCTCTATCTGTCTGAACGTCAGCCCACGGCCTTCGGGCGTGTCTATGGCTATTGTGTCTTCTCCATCTTCTTCTTCCACGTGCTCATCAATATCGGCATGGTGCTGGGGCTCATGCCCGTCATCGGCATACCCCTGCCCTTTTTCTCCTACGGAGGCTCCAGTCTCTGGGGCTTCACCCTCCTGCTGTTCATCTTCCTCCGCATCGATGCCGGACGCATCCGCATGACACGTTAACACATTAACACGTTAACACGTTGACATGTTAACATGTAACACTCTCAACTTTCAACTCTCAACTTTCAACTCTCAACTTTCAACTTTCAACTCCCAACTCCCTTGAACCTCTCCACCCAAACCCTCCTGACATCTGTGGCCAACGAACTGGCCAACCCCGAGTCACTATGCGGCTTGTTCCATGAGCATAACGACGGCGACCCGCTGCCCTCACTGCCGGCACTGGCAGAGGCGATGGATCTGTGCCGCAGTATCCTCTTTCCGGGCTTCTACGGCAAGAGCAATGTCAACAACCAGAACCTGGTCTTCCACATCGGCGTGGCCATGGAACGTCTCTACTGTCTGCTCTGCGAACAGATCCAGGCTGGCCTGTGTTTCTCCATCGGCTGGGGCGAGGCCGAGGCCTACGGTGCCACTGCCGAGTCTGCACAGAGCCAGCGCAAACGCAAAGCCGCCGAGCTGGCACGCACCTTCATCCGCCAGCTGCCCGCGCTGCGCCAGACCCTGGCCACCGACGTGGAGGCTGCCTACTTAGGCGATCCCGCCGCCGAGACCTACGGCGAGGTCATCTCCTGCTATCCCGTCATCAAGGCCGTCACCAACTACCGCATTGCCCATGAGCTGCTGAGGCTGGGCGTGCCCCTCATCCCCCGCATCATCACCGAGATGGCACACAGCGAGACGGGCATCGACATCCACCCCGCCGCCACCATCGGCCATCATTTCACCATCGACCACGGCACGGGTGTGGTCATCGGTGCCACCTGCATCATCGGCAACCACGTGAAGCTCTATCAGGGAGTCACCCTCGGAGCCAAGAGTTTCCCCGTGGATGATAACGGACACCCCATCAAGGGCATACCGCGCCACCCCATCCTCCAGGACAACGTCATCGTCTATGCCAATTCCACCATCCTGGGGCGCATCACCATCGGCCACGATGCCGTCATTGGTGGCAACATCTGGGTCACCGAGGACGTGGAGCCGGGCACCCGCATCCTCCAAAACAAATACCACAACTGACCCATAAGTCCTATAAGCCTCATAAGCCCCATAAAACACTTCATCAATAATGACTACTGAACTCATTGCCAAGACCTTTCAGGGTCTGGAACCCCTGCTGGCACAGGAACTCACCGAGCTGGGTGCCAACGACGTGCAGATCGGCCGCCGCATGGTCTCCTTCACGGGCGACAAAGAAATGATGTACCGTGCCAACTACTTTCTGCGCACGGCCATCCGCGTGCTCAAACCCATCAAGCACTTCCGCGCCCGCAGTGCCGATGACGTCTATAACGCCGTGAAGGATATCGACTGGACCGAGTATATCCAGCCCGGCATGACCTTCGCCGTCGATAGCGTGGTCTTCTCCACGGAGTTCCACCACTCCAAGTTCGTGGCCTACAAGGTCAAGGATGCCATCGCCGACCAGTTCCGCGAGCGCAGCGGCACACGCCCCAACGTCAGCGTGTCCAACCCAGACATCCAGCTGCACATCCACATCTCCGACTATGATGCCACCCTCGCCCTCGACAGTAGCGGCGAGAGTCTGCATCGCCGCGGCTACCGGCAGGAGAGCGTGGCAGCACCCCTCAACGAGGTGCTGGCTGCCGCCATCATCCTCATGACGGGCTGGCGCGGAGAGACCGACCTGCTCGACCCCTTCTGTGGCAGCGGCACCTTCTGCATCGAGGCCGCACTCATCGCACGCGGCATCGCACCCGGCATCTTCCGCCAGGGCTATGCCTTTGAGCGTTGGCCCGACTTCGACGAGGAACTCTTCCAGAAGGTCTCCGGCGACGACAGCGGCGAGCATGACTTTCTCCATCACATCTACGGCCGCGACATTGACCCCAAGGCCGTGGGCATCGCACGCCGCAACGTGCGCGCAGCAGGACTCGCCAAGGACATCACCATCGACGAGGCCGACTTCACCAAGGTTCCCCTGCTCCCCTCTATTACCGTTCCCGGGGGGTCTCCCTCCTTTGTTACCGTTCCCGAGGGTTCTCCCGGGGGTAACCTCCCCCTCATCATCACAAACCCGCCCTACGGCCAGCGTCTGCAGTCGCCCGACCTGCAGGGCCTCTACAAGACCATCGGCCAGAAGTTCAAGCGCGAGTTCGCAGGCGGTGAGGCATGGATCCTCAGCTACTCCGACGAGAATTTTGACCAGATAGGCCTGAAGCCCTCCCTGAAGACACCCCTCTACAACGGCTCCCTCGAATGCGAGCTCCGCAAGTACGTCCTCTTCGACGGCCGTCTGAGCGAGCACCGAGCCGCCGGCGGCACCGTCAAGACAGACCGTGAGCGCCGCCAGATGAGCGAAGGAAAGCATTTCAAACCAAGAAGGGAAGAAGGCAGCAGTGACAGGAATCCCAAAGATTTCAGAGGTTCTCGTGAGCGCAGAGGTGCCGCTACAGATGACAATGAACGCGACGACCGTCACCGCTTCAACAAGTACTCCAAGAACGACAACTACTATGGGCACCGCCATGACGCTCCCCGCGGCAGGGGTCGCTTCGAAGACCGTGAAGACAACGACCGCCGCGGTGACTTCCGCAGCAGAAGCGACCGAGACGATTTCCGCGGTAAAGGAGGGAGAAGCGATTTCCGCGGCAAAGGCGACAACCGCAACAGGGGTGACTACCGCCCCAAAGGCAATGACCGTGCCGCCCGCCAGGAAGCACGTCGCCGCTTCTTCGGCAATGACGAGGACTGAACGGTGCAACTGCCTGTTATCTCACAGACACGTACCTGAAAACAGAAAAACGCGGGTGTGAAGGGCTCATCTGTCATTGGTGAGTTGCTTCACACCCGCGTGTCTTGTCAGGCTGTTTGCCTCCTATTGCTCGGGCTTCATGACCACACGGACGCGATTGCCGTCGGTCTGGATGGTGACAGCCATCTGGCGGACGTTGTCGGTGGTGATGCCGCTGATAATCTGTTCATAGTCCTTGGCGGGGTCATAGCTGCGGCGGTCGATGCTGGCGATGCGGCCCATCCACCAGCCGTTCTCGCGCTGGTTCTGCTTGAAGGTCTTGAGCAGATACTCCTTGGCCTTGGTAAGACTTTCCTCGCTGACTCCGTTCTGGCAGACATCGTCGAAGACATCCTGCACAATCTGCAGACAGGTGTCGGTCATCTCAGGCTTCAGGGGGAAGGCTGTCTGCAGGACGTAGCGCGGCCGGTCGTCGGTGCCGCGGGTAATCATGCCGTTGGCACTGGTGGTGTAGGCAGCACCCAGCTCCTCGCGGATCTTCTTCAGGTAGGTCTCTGCCATGCAGTTGCCGAGGATGGTCATCAGCACGGTGTTGCGCACGGTCATCTCCGTGTCGCCGATCCATGCGCAGACGATGAAGCTCTGGGGTGTCTCCATCTTCTTCTCGTAGATATTGTCTATCTGGCCTGTGACGAAGTTCAGTCCTGGGTCAACAGCCTTGTCCTTGCGCTTCACGCGGGGCAGGGTGGCCAGATACTGGGCAGCGAGGTCGCGGATTTGCTGCTCGTCGATGTTGCCGATGAAGAGGAAGGTGAAGTCGCTGGCATCGGCGAAGCGGTCGGCCCACATCTGCATGATGCGGTCATAATTCACTTTGTCCACATCTGCTTCCATGAGCGGAGTGATGCGCGGATGGTGGCCATAGATGGTGGCTTGGATGCTGTCGCTGAGGCTGGCCATGGGGTTGAGGCTCTTGTTGCGCAGGTTCTCGCGGAGGCTCTGCAGGTATGCTCCCACGGCTTCCTCGTCCTTCTCGCGGGGCTGGAAGGTCATGTAGATGAGCTCGAAGAGCGTTTGGATGTCCTTCTTGCTGCTGTAGCCGGAGAAGTTCTCCTCGCGCACATCCACGTTGGCACTGCTGCTGACGTTCTTGCCGGCCAGAGCCTTGGTGAGCTCGGTGTTGGAGAAACCACCAATCTTGGACATGCCCATCACGCCGTCAAAGGCTTCGAGGTTGATGCGCTCGCTGTCTGGGTAGCGACCCATGCCGCCCTCGCTCCAGGCCATCATGCGGATCTCGTCGTCCTTGAAGTCGGTCTGCTTCATGATGACGCGCACGCCGTTGCTCAGGGTCAGCACCTTGCTGTCACAGGGGCCGGCCTTCTCCTTCTTGACCTTGCCGGCCTTGGGCAGGTTCTCAATCAGCGGACCCGTCTTCACGTTATCCACCCAGGCGGTGAGCTGTGCGCTCTGAGCGGCGTGGATGGCATCCAGCAGTTGCTGCTCGTTGGGAATCACCAGACTTTCCTTCTCAGGGTTGAGGGAGAGCACGACGAGGTTGGAGTCTGTGCGCCCAACGAACTGCTGGAATGTCATGTTGATGGCCTGTGGCGGTAGCTGAGGCAGAATGGCCTTGAGCATCTGATATTCGGTCTCAATGCCAGGGATGGGCTCGTTGTTCAGGAAGGAACGATAGTACTCGTGGGCGTATGCGATGCTCTTCTGCTTCTCGCGGTTGTTGTAGAGCTGTTCGATGCCAGAGAGGCGGTTCAACACGGCGCGATCCACCTCGCCCTTGGTGAAGCCGAACTGCTGGGCACGATAGACCTCTTCCATGGCAGTGCGCACAGCATCTTCCACACGACCCTCCTTGGGTGCCACCTCGATATTGAAAGCTCCCGTGACCTTGCTGGAGAGCAGGAAGGCACCGTCATCCACGCTGGCACCGCGGAACGGGCAGTCGGCCTTCTGCGAGAGTTCTTCCAGACGCTGGTTCAAGATATTGCAGGCAATTCCCTTGATGGCTTCGGCCACATACACGGCAGCGGTGTTGCGGAGGCTGTCTGGGATAGCCTCGTGCTTCATGCTGATCATGACCACCTGCTGAGTCACCTCCGGATCCTTGTCGCTCACGACGATGGCCTCGGTGTTGTCTGGCACGCTGTAGTACTCGCGCTTGGCCACGGGCTGCTGCACGGTGATGGGACCGAAGAGATTTCGGATCTTGCCCTCTATCTGCTCCACATCCACGTCGCCCACGACGATGATGCCCTGTAGGTCAGGACGATACCACTTGTGATAGTAGGCACGAAGCGTGTCGTATGGGCAGCCGTCCACCACTTCCATCAGTCCGATGGGGAAGCGGCGACCGAAGCGTCCGGGCATCAGCTTCTCCAGATTGCGCACCAGAATGCGGGTGAAGCCCGTGTTGCGCATGCGCCACTCGCCGTGAATCACACCGCGCTCCTTGTCGATTTCTTTGCCGTCGAGCGTCAGGTCGTGGCTCCAGTCATGCAGGATGAGCAAGCAGGAGTCGATGGCTCCCTCGCGCGCGGGTACATTATCTATATTATATACGGTCTCCTCCACGCTGGTGTAGGCGTTGAGCTGGGCACCGAACTTCACGCCGATGCTTTCCAGATACTCGATGAGGGTGCTGTCCGGGAAGTGTTTGGTGCCGTTGAAGCACATGTGCTCCAGGAAGTGAGCGAGACCGCGCTGACTCTCCTCCTCCTGGATGGAGCCCACCTTCTGGGCGATGTAGAAGAAGGCTTGGTTCTTGGGCTCCTCGTTGTGACGGATGTAGTAGGTCAGGCCGTTGTCCAGATGTCCCACCCGCACCTTGGGGTCAACGGGAAGGGGTTGCATCATTTGTTCCATGCCCTGCGCGGAGGCCTGTAAGGCTGTGCAGACGAGGGCGAAAGCAGTAAGAATCTGTTTCAGTTTCATTGTTAATGATGGGTTTATGAAATTTTGTAAGTTTGTGAGTTTACGAGGTTATGAGGTTATCAGTTTTGTGCAATTTGGGCGCAAAAGTACGAAAGAATCTCCATACAGAGGCATGATATACATCTATTTTTTGCCTCTTGATGCGATTTCATGCCTAAAAGTGACCTTGCGCGTTGATATTTTACGTACCTTTGCGGCGACAAAAGGCAAAATTCATAAATTGTCAAATCGTAAATTGTCAAATCGTAAATTGTCAAATCGTCAAATCAATATATGGATACACTGAAGACTATATTTGCAGCCAAGCTGCTGAAGGTAAAAGCGATTAAACTGCAACCCACCAACCCGTTCACCTGGGCCAGCGGATGGAAGTCACCCTTCTACTGCGATAACCGCAAGACACTGTCCTACCCCGAACTGCGCTCCTTCGTCAAGTTGGAGACGGCGCGCCTCATCATGGAGAACTTCCCCGAGGCCGAGGCCGTGGCAGGCGTGGCCACGGGGGCCATCCCGCAGGGAGCCCTCGTGGCCGATGTGCTGGCATTGCCCTTTGTCTATGTGCGCAGCAAACCCAAGGATCATGGTCTGGAGAACCTCATCGAGGGCGAACTGCGACCCGGCATGAAGGTGATTGTGGTGGAAGACCTCATCTCCACGGGCGGCAGCTCGCTGAAAGCTGTCGAGGCCATCCGCCAGAACGGATGCGAGGTCGTGGGCATGGTGGCCGCCTACACTTATGGCTTCACCGTGGCCGAGAAGGCATTCAAGGAAGCCGGAGTGAAGCTGTTGACGCTCACCAACTACGAGGCCGTGGTGGCCGAGGCCCTGCGCACAGGGTATATCAAGGAGAGCGACGTGGCACTCCTCAACGAATGGCGCAAAGACCCCGCCAACTGGAAGAAGTAAATTGTCGAATCGTAAATCGTCTAATTGTCCAATCACCCCATGACCAAGTTCGAAAGCACAATCAAGCAGATACATTTCCCGCAGTCGGCGGTATTCAACAAGTTGGCGGACCTCAACAACCTGTCTGTCCTTCGGGAGCGGGTCAATGACCCCGCCTTCATCGAACAACTGCGTGCCAGCGGACAAGTGCCCGAGGAAAAACTCGGACAAATCACCGAGATGGCTGGCCAGCTGGAGTTCACACGGGACACCGTGACCCTGCCCAACTCGCCCATTGGTGCCGTGACACTCCGCATCGTGGAGCGCGACGAACCCAAATGCGTGAAGTTTGCCGTCGAGGGTGCGCCCATTCAGGCAAACCTCTGGGTGCAAGTGCTGCCCACCAACACCTACGAGAGCAAGATGCGCTGCACCATCGGTGCAGAACTGAACTTCCTCATGCGGCAGATGGCCAAGAAGCCCCTGCAGGAGGGCGTGGAGAAACTGGCCGACATGCTGGCAATGATACCATACGGATATTAACTCAATCTATTCAATCTTACTCACCACAGATTTCTTCAAGTGTAAAGCGTCGCAAGCGCCGAGCGCACAGATTAAACGGTTTTTCCTCTAATGAATATTAAATGTCTTTTCAATATTCCACAGATTAGTTTAGTGTGTCACTATAATCTGTGTAATAATAAATAAGAATTTAAAGGGAGGGGACATGAATCCGTGTAATCCGTGTAATCTGTGGTGTAAAAGATAATTGTTATGGCAAGTAAGTTATGGGAAAAGAGTACGGTGATGACCGCAGAGATTGAGCGGTTCACCGTGGGACGTGACCGGGAACTGGACGTGTTGCTGGCCGAGAGTGATGTGCTGGGTTCGCTGGCTCACACCACAATGCTGCAAACCATCGGGTTGTTGACAGCAGACGAGCTGACCGCTATTCACCGCGAACTGCGTGCCATCTTGCAGGAAATCAAGGGGGGACGATTTATTATCGAAGAAGGAGTGGAGGACGTTCATTCCCAGGTGGAACTGCTGCTGACGCGCCGATTGGGCGACGTGGGCAAGAAGATTCACAGCGGACGCTCGCGCAATGACCAGGTACTCTTGGACTTGAAGCTGTGGACACGCCGCCAGCTGCGCGACGTGGTGGCACTGGTCAAGACACTCTTCGACGAGCTGCAAGCCCAGAGCGAGAAATACAAGCATGTACTCATGCCAGGCTACACGCACTTGCAGGTGGCCATGCCCAGCTCGTTTGGCCTCTGGTTTGGAGCTTACGCTGAGAGCCTGGCCGATGACATGCTGTTCTTGCAAGCCGCTTATCGTCTCGTGAACCGCAATCCGCTGGGTTCTGCCGCTGGTTACGGCTCCAGTTTTCCCCTCGACCGCCAGCTGACCACAGACCTTTTGGGCTTCGACTCCATGAACTACAACGTGGTGTATGCACAGATGGGGCGTGGCAAGATGGAGCGCAACGTCAGCTTCGCCCTTGCTTCCGTGGCGGGCACGCTGGCCAAGCTGGCCTTCGACGCTTGCTTGTTCAACTCGCAGAACTTCGGCTTCGTGAAGCTGCCCGACGACTGCACCACGGGCAGCAGCATCATGCCGCACAAGAAGAACCCCGATGTCTTCGAGCTTACCCGTGCCAAGTGTAACAAGCTGCAGGCACTGCCCCAACAGGTCACCCTCATTATGAACAACCTGCCCTGTGGCTACTTCCGCGACCTGCAAACCCTAAAAGAGGTGTTCCTGCCCGCCTTTGATGAACTGAAGGACTGTCTGCGCATGACCACCTATATTATCTCGCGCATCCGCGTGAACGAGCACATTCTGGACGACCCGCGCTATGACCTGATGTTCTCTGTGGAGGAAGTCAACCGTCTGGCCGCCAGCGGTATGCCCTTTCGCGATGCCTATAAGAAGGTGGGCCTCGACATCGAGGCGGGCCGCTTTACCCCTGTCAAGGAAGTGCACCACACCCACCCCGGCAGCATCGGCAACCTCTGCAACGACCGCATCGCCGCCCTCTTCCAGTCGGTGCTCGAAGGTTTCCCCTTCGAGAAAGTGGAAGCAGCAGAACTGCGGCTCGCAGGAATTGAGAGTTGAAAGTTAATAGTTGAAAGTTGAAAGACAAACTTGCCCATAAGTCACATGAGTCCTATGCGGCCTATGAGTCACATGTGGCTCATAAGTCCCATAAGCCTCATAAGTCCTATGTGGTCAGCTTACTCTTTTTCCTTCTTCAACTTTCAACTTTCAACTTTCAACTATTCACTCTCCTCTCCTGCTCCGAGGCAGAGCGCCTCAACGACTCCTTTCCTGCCTACTTCGTGTTTCGCGGCACCAACACGGTGCCGCAGCTGAACGCCGCCATGGGTGGGCTGGGCGAGTTCTGCACCATTCAGGATCAGGGCGCAACTCTCCTTTTCGCTAACATGGGCGGCTCCACACCTGTCAACAAAACTGCCGTGGAAGGATACCAGGGTTTCCGGCTCGGACGCAGCGGCGGACTCATTGTGGGCCAGCCCACACTGATGAGCGACACGCCGGGCGTGGTCTGCTATGACCTGCTGTGCCCCGACTGCTATGAAGATGGTCTCAATCGGTTTCTGCAGCTGACAAGCAGTGGAATGGTGACCTGCAAAGGTTGCCAGCGCACCTACAACCTCAACAACCTTGGCATTCTGGAAAAAGGCGAGGCTGGCAAGCGGTCACGCCTTTTCCGCTATAAATGCTCACATCGTTCATATACCTTATACATTGACAACCGATGAAAATCATTGACTTTTCCCAGCAGAACACCGTTATCAACCAGTACATGGCCGAGCTGCGCGACAAGAGCTACCAGCGCAACCGCCACCTCTTCCGCTTCAACGTGCAGCGCGTGGGCGAGATGATGGCCTACGAACTCTCCAAGGAACTGGAGTTCAAGCCCAAGACCGTGCACACACCCCTCGGACAGCTCGATATCCCCCTGCCCAAGGATGACCTGCTCATCGCCACCGTCCTGCGTGCAGGCCTACCCTTCCACGAGGGCTTCCTGCATGTCTTTGACCATGCTGCCAACGGCTTCGTCTCGGCATACCGCATGTACACCAACCGCGAGCACACCGAGGTGGGCATTCACACCGAGTACATGGCCGCTCCCTCCTGCAAGGGCAAGACCCTCGTCATCGTTGACCCCATGCTGGCCACAGGTGGCAGCATGGCTGCCAGTTACGAGGCACTGGTCAAAACGGGAACACCCAAGAAGGTGCACATCTGTTGCGTCATTGCCACCCCCGAAGGGCTGGAAGTACTGCGCCAGACACTCCCCGAGGATGCTACCGTCTGGTGCGCTGCCATTGACCCAGGCATGAATGCCAACAAGTACATCGTTCCGGGCTTCGGCGACTGTGGCGACCTTTGCTACGGCGAGAAGCTCTGATCTCCCACACGTAGTTACAATTCAGGAAAGGCACGCCGTTACTGCATGCAGATGTGACGCGATCATTCATAGAACACACACAAAAGCGGGCAGGTCCTCAGAGACCTGCCCGCTGCGTATTATTGGATGATGATTGACAGTCGTTATGCTTCTTCTTCCTTGATGCGGCGACCCATCACCAGATAAGCGGTGGGAGCAGCGATGAACATGGAGGTGAGGGTGCCGATGATTACACCAAGCATCATGGCAAAGGCGAAGCTGCGGATGCTGGCACCGCCGAGTGCGAAGATGACAAGCAGGACGATGAACGTGCTGACGGAGGTGTTGATGGTACGTGTCAGGGTGGCGTTCAATGACTGGTTGAAGAGCTGCTGCTTGTCGCGCTTGGGATAGAGACCGAGGTTCTCACGGATACGGTCGAAGACCACCACCTTGTCATTGATGGAGTAACCGATACAGGTCAGCAGAGCACCGATGAAGGTCTGGTCGATTTCAAGCGAGAAGGGCATCCAACCCCAGCAGGCACTGTACATTCCCAGAATGAAGATGGTATCTACAGCCAGAGCGGTAATGGCACCGACGGAGAAGGCGACGTTGCGGAAACGCACAAGGATATAGACGAAGATGACGATGAGTGCCAGGATGACGCTGATGATGGCGCCGCGGGTGATGTTCTCTGCAATGGAGGGACCCACCTTCTGCGAACTGATGATGGAGCCACCGGCGCGCTCGTCGCGGTTAATAAAGTTATCGACTGTGAGGTCTGCACTGAGCTGGCCGCCAGCCTTCAGGACATCGAAGAGCTTCTGTTCAATCTCGGAGTCAACCTCGATGCCGTCCTCATCAATGCGGTAGTTGGTGCTGATGCGCACGGTCTTGCCTTCCGTTCCGAGGGCGATGACACTGGTGTTGCTCTCGGGGAATGCCTCGGCGAAGAGCGGACGAATGCTCTCAGGCGACACTTCCTTCTCGAAGAGCACGACGAAGTTGCGACCGCCGGTGAAGTCAATGGAGCGGGAGAATCCGCGGATAGACCAACTGAGCACTGCCAACACGGCGATGGTGCCGAAGATGGCGAAGGAGCGCTTGTAGCTGCCCATGAAGTTGTAGTTGGTGTTCTGTAGGAACTTCTTGCTCAAACCTGTGGTGAAGGTGAGGTCGAGCCACTTGTCCTTGGCCATGAGGCTGTCGAACACCACGCGCGTGAGATATACAGCGGTGAAGAAGCTGATGACGATACCGATGATGTAGGTGGTGGCGAAGCCGCGGATGGGGCCTGTGCCGAAGTAGTAGAGGATGATACCGGTGAGAATGCTCGTCACGTTGGAGTCGATGATGGCGCTGAAGGCGTTGCTGTAGCCGGCTTGCATGGCTTGGCGCACAGCCTTGCCGGCACGCATCTCCTCCTTTGTGCGCTCAAAGATGAGCACGTTGGCATCGACCGCCATACCCAGTGTCAGCACCATACCGGCGATACCGCTCATGGTGAGTGCAGCCTGGAAGCTGGTGAGGATGCCGAGGGTGAAGAAGAGGTTGAGCAGCAGGGCGCAGTTGGCCACCATACCGGGACGGAAGCCGTACATGGCCACCATGTAAATCATTAGGGCGATGAAGGCGAGGATGACAGAGATGAATCCCTGGCGGATGGATTCCTGACCGAGGGTAGGACCTACGATTTCCTCACTGACGATGTTGGCGGGGGCAGGCATCTTACCGGACTTGAGCACGTTGGCCAGGTCGCGGGTGTCCTCAGCTGTGAAGTGGCCGGTGATCTGGCTGTTACCGCCGGTAATCTCATTCTGCACATTGGGTGCGCTATAGACGAGGTTGTCCAGCACAATGGCCACGGGACGGTGGATGTTGGCCTTGGTGAGGGCTGCCCAGCGGCGTGCACCCTCCACGTTCATCTGCATGGAGACGCAGGGGCGGCTGTTCTGGTCATACTCGTCTTTGGCATCGGTCACCACGTCTCCTTCCAGCGGAGCACGGCCGTTGCGCTCGGTGATCTTAATGGCATAGAGCTCAAAGACTTCTTCGTTCTTGTCAATACCCTTCACGCCCCAGAGGAACTTGATGTCATCGGGCAGGATGCTCTTGGCCTCGGGAGTCTGTAACAGTGCATCGATGGCGGCCATGTCACGTTTGTTGGCATAGCCCACGACGGCACCGTTGTTCTGGTTCAGCACTTGCAGACGAGCCAACAGGGGGTGAGCCTTCAGAGCCTGTTCGTTGCTGACGGGAGCGGCAGCCTCAGCTTTGTTGGCCTCGCCCTTGGCGATAGCGGCGAGGGCGTCGTCAGCAGAGGGAGCTGCTGTGGTGTCGGTGGCTTCGGGAGCTGTCTCGGTCTCGACAGCAGCACCGTCGGACACGCTGTTCTCTTCTGTTTCCTCGGTGCCTTCCACGCCGGCGGCGGCGAGTTTGCTGTCAAGGGAAACGAGGAAGGGAGCGGCTTCTGTGGTGGTGTAGGTCTCCCAGAACTCCAGATTGGCGGAGCCTTGGAGGAGTTTGCGCACGCGTTCCGGCTCCTTGATACCTGGCAGTTCCACCATGATGCGGCCTTCCTGGCCCTCCAGAGCTTGGATGTTGGGCTGCACGACACCGAAGCGGTCGATACGTGTGCGGATGACATTAAAGCTGTTGTCAATAGCTGCTTTCACCTCGTCGCGCAGCACGCTTTCCACCTCGCTGTCACTGCTCTTGGTGTTCACCTTGCCACGAAGTTGCTGTGTGGCAAAAAGCTCTGACAGAGAGCTGCCCGGTGCCAGGGTCTTATAATCTTTGATAAACAGCGAGATGAAATCGCCTTTTCCTTCCTTGGCCTCTTGTTTGGCCTGAGCCAGTGCCTGTTTGAAGTTGGGCTCATCCTTGTGGTCTGCCAGTGCATCGACAACGTCGGGCACGCTGACTTCCAGGATAACATTCATGCCGCCCTTCAGATCCAGTCCGAGACCGATACCCATTTCACGGCACTCTTTCAGTGACCAGACACCGAAATAAACAGGCTCATTGAGCAGTGAGTCGAGATAGTGCTGTCCGGCAGCTTCGCCCTCAATGGCCGCAATCTTCTCGGCTTTGCTCTCATGGTGGTTGCTCACGAATGAGAAACTAAGGTAGAAGATGCAGACAAGGGCGAGCAGTACAGCAAATACTTTTACGAAACCTTTGTTTTGCATTGTTGTTTGAAGTTATTTATTATTTGTGATTATTCCTCGGATGTTGCACCGCAAAGGGGCTTTTCTCTGGCTTTTCACGCCATAAAGCGCGCAAAGGTACAACTATTTTTCCAAACACGCTGTGTCTTAGCCGAAAATATTTTTCTTTTGGGGTGTATTTTATGGATTTTTGAGTGTTTCCCGCACTAATTCCGTGGAAATGGGGAAGTGGTCTGAGGCGGAAATGGCTTTTTCAACACGTGAATGACGGCTCCTCCATTGGTCGCCACTGAAGAGAATATGATCTATGCGCACGGGGAAGCCACGATCCTGAAACGTGAAGCCCACACCGTTACCGCTCTCGCGGAAGGCATTCTGCAAATGGCTGCCCAGAACGCGGAGGGTATAGGAGACGGGAGTGTCGTTGAAGTCGCCGCAGAGAATGACAGACCGTGGCAGCCAGGCCTCTATCAACTCCTGAATGGCATTGGCCTGTGCCGCACGCAGTGGCGCCGCCTCGCTGAGGAGATTCACCACAGGACGTAGCTCCTTGCGGATGGTGTCGCGGATATCGCGCTGATAGACGTTGGGAGCGTGCTTCTCCAGTGCGTCACGATAGTCGTCCTTGATGATTTGAGTGAGATGATTGCTCTCGAAGTGGTTGTTGATGAGCAGGATGGTGTCCTGGCCATCCTGTAGGTAGGCCATCACGCCGGCATTGGTACGGGTGGCCAAGGGGAGCGTGTCTGCATCCAAGATGTGCAGTCGCGAGAAAATGGTAGTCCCCTTGTTGTTGGCATATTCATAACCCATTTCCTCCATGCGCGCCTTGACGGTTGGCAACGGGATGCCACCGCCGGAAGCTTCTTGCAGGCAGATAATGTCTGCGTCACATGCGTAGATAAAGTCGGCTACACTGTTATTGCCGTCCTCGTCGTTGGCTGCCTTGCCGCCAAACCCGTGGGTGTTATAGCTGATGATGCGCAAGGCTGCAAGTGTGTCGG
The DNA here is from genome assembly GCA_017455585.1 of Bacteroidaceae bacterium. Lineage (GTDB taxonomy): Bacteria > Bacteroidota > Bacteroidia > Bacteroidales > Bacteroidaceae > Physcousia. The sequence continues at coordinate 30,292 of JAFSZU010000184.1, forward strand.
ATGGTTGCAGGAACGAGGGGTTGACCGGACAATAGTCCCGGACAAAGCTGAAACAGGCGGCCAGTCCCAGCAGTGGTAGCCACACGCGCTTGACCTTGAAGATGAGCCAGAAAATAACGAATACAACATTCAGCCCTAAGAATAGGGGGAACGTCAGCGACAGGAGCGTCAGTCTTGGGAAAGCCGCCGGGCTGAGATATGTCACCAGGCAACATGCCCAAAGAAACAGGATGGTGGCAATGTTGATGCCAGTGAACAGTTGAACAGCTACGGTCTTGATAATCTTCATTGCTCGCTGGCCTCAAAGAGTTTGCGTTTTTCCTCATCGGTGAGGCTGGAGTAGCCGCCCTGCTTGATTTTTGCCAAGATGGCATCCACCTCTGCTTCGCGCTGCTGCTTCTGCTGACGCCATTGCATGTCATCGGCGTGTTTGCTGGTTCCGTGGCCGACACGGACATTCATCCTCGGCTTGCGACGAAAACGTGACATGAAGGACTGCCACCAGGTGCGGACCCGTTGCGTGAGCGTCGTCTGCCGGGACGTGGACGTGTGGGTCACGTCTTCATAGCGCGTGAAGTAATTGTCGTAGCCGCCGAAACCACCATAGCCGCCACCGCCGCCGCCGCCGAAGAAGCGGCCGCCGCCGGAATGGTGACGCCAATAGAGGATGAGTGCCAAGCCGAAGAGCATACCGCCCAGATGGGCCATGTGGGCCAGACCGTCGCCCGAGTGCCCCAGCGCACTCATCAGTTCGATGACAGCATATCCCATGACGAACCACTTGGCCTTGATGGGGAAGGGGATGGGGATGATGAACATGCGTTCTTCCGGGAATGTCATGCCGAAACTCAATAGTACGCCATAGACGGCACCGGAGGCACCCACGGTGGTCCAGCGGTTCAGGAAATCCTCCATTGGCATGATGATGCCGTTGCCTACGTTCACTTGGTCATAGTCTGCCAGACCCTCGTATAGATACTCCAAGTACTGTGCACCTTCCTGTACTAATCCTGCACCTACTCCACATACAATATAAAAGAAGAGGAAACGCTGTGAGCCCATCACCTGCTCCATGATGCGCCCGAACATCCAGACAGCAAACATGTTGAAGAAGATGTGCGTCAGGTTGCCATGCACAAACATATAGGTGAACAACTGGTAGAGCCGGAAGTCCGAGGCCATGAAATAATGGAGTCCCAGCAAATCATCAAAGTCAATACCATATCTCTCTGCCACCACCTTGGCCAGAAACATGAGCAGATTGATGATGATGAGGTTTTTTGTTACAGGAGGCATGTTCATTGTTTATTGCAATTTACAAATCTTCAACTTTCAGATAAATTTTCGATTTGCGATGACCAGATTTTACATTTTTAATGGTTTGAGGGTGCAAAAGTAGGCATTTCCCGTGGCAAAACAGCCGAAATATGACTAAAATTGAGCAAAGATGTATGTTTTTCCTCAAAAAACTTGTGACGAATCACATCTTTGCCTATATTTGTGGCACAAAAAGCGGGAATGTCCCTCTTTTGCCACCCGATAAGCGTACTTTTTTCAATAACCCTTTAACATCAAAGTTTATGAACAAAACAGAATTGACAAAAGCTGTTGCCGCAAAAGCAGGCCTGACACAAGTAGATGCCAAGAAGGCTATCGACGCTACTATCGAATCCATCACCGAGGCCCTGAAGGCTGGTGACAAAGTTGCACTCATCGGATTTGGCACGTTCGCTGTAGCACAGCGCGAGGCACGTCAGGGCATCAACCCCCAGACGAAAGCCGTCATTAAGATTGCTGCCAAGAAGCAGGCCAAGTTCAAGGCCGGTGCCGAACTGGATGCTGCCATTCAGTAATGCCGACACGCGACACAGTTGAACCCCTAAAAATGATGCCACCCTCCTGACAGGGTGGCATCATTTTTATCTCCAATCATAAAAAAACTCTCAACTCTACCCCTTCAACTCTAAACTTTTTCGTACCTTTGCCGCCGCATTTCACTATCTATATATAATAAGGTATGCAAATCGAACAGAAACTCACGCAGGCTGTCATCGCCGCCGTCAAGGATTTATATGGTCAGGACGTGCCCGAATCGCTCGTCCAACTTGGTGCCACGAAAAGGGAATTTGAGGGACATTTGACTCTCATCGTCTTCCCCTTCCTCAAGATGAGCCGCAAGAAGCCGGAGGACACGGCGCAGGAAATCGGTCAGTACTTGGTCACCCGTCTGCCAGACGTGGTGGCACGTTTCAATGTCATCAAGGGCTTCCTGAACCTTGTCATTGCCGATGCTTGCTGGGTCAGCCTCCTCAACGAGATTCAGCAGGACGGGCAGTGGGGCCTCACGCCCGTGACAGATGCTTCACCGCTGGTGATGATTGAATATTCATCGCCAAACACGAACAAGCCCTTGCACCTGGGCCATGTGCGCAACAATCTCCTGGGCTGGGCACTGGCACAGGTGATGCAGGCCAACGGCTACAAGGTCGTGAAAACCAATATCGTCAACGACCGCGGTATCCACATCTGTAAATCCATGCTCGCGTGGCAGAAGTGGGGCAACGGCGAGACGCCCGAGAGCACAGGCAAGAAGGGCGACCACCTGATTGGCGACTATTACGTAGCCTTCGACAAGCATTACCGCGCTGAATTAAAAGAACTGACAGACAAGTTCATGGCTGAGGGCGTGGACGAGGAAGCTGCCAAGGAGCGCGCCGAGAAGGAGAGCACACTGATGCAGGAAGCACGCGCCATGCTCGTTAAGTGGGAACAGAACGATCCGGAAGTGCGAGCGCTGTGGGAGCGGATGAACAACTGGGTCTATGCGGGTTTCGCAGAGACCTATAAGGCGCTGGGTGTCTCCTTCGACAAGATATACTATGAGAGCCAGACCTATCTCGAAGGCAAGGAGAAGGTGATGGAAGGTCTGGACAAGGGCTTCTTCTACCGCCGACCGGACGGCAGCGTCTGGGCCGACCTCACGGGTGAAGGGCTGGACGAGAAACTGTTGTTGCGCGCCGATGGCACCAGTGTTTATATGACGCAGGACATCGGTACCGCCAAGCTGCGCTTCCAGGACTTCCCCATCGACAAGATGATCTATGTGGTGGGCAACGAGCAGAACTATCATTTCCAGGTGCTCTCCATCCTCTTGGACAAGCTTGGTTTCAAGTGGGGCAAGGACCTCGTGCATTTCTCCTACGGCATGGTGGAACTGCCCAACGGCAAGATGAAGTCGCGCGAGGGCACCGTGGTGGATGCCGATGAGCTGATTGACAAGATGATAGCAGATGCTCGCGAGATGAGCAAAGACAAAGTGAACAAACTCGAAGACCTTACTGAGGACGAGGCACAGGATATTGCCCGCATCGTGGGCTTGGGTGCCCTCAAGTACTTCATCCTCAAAGTGGATGCCCGCAAGAACATGCTTTTCAACCCCGAAGAGTCCATAGACTTCAACGGAAACACGGGACCCTTCATCCAATACACGTATGCGCGCATACGTAGTATATTAAGGAAAGGTTTGTCTGTTGCACTAAAAGTGCAACAGACAAACCTTTCCGACAAAGAGATCTCCCTCATCCAGCAGCTGGCAGCCTTTGGCGCAGCCGTCCGTCAGGCAGGCACGGACTACAATGTCAGCGTCATCGCCAACTACTGCTATGAGCTGGCCAAGGAGTTCAACGGCTTCTACCACGACTTCCCCATCTTGAAGGAAGAGGATGAGCAGAAGCGTGCCGTGCGCCTTGCCCTCTGCGAAGCAGTGTCCAAGGTCATCAAATCGGGTATGGGACTGCTGGGCATTGAGGTGCCGGAGAGAATGTGAATGATGAAATTGAGAACCCCTCCCGACTACCGCCACGATACGGTCCTGCCGCTGCCCATGGAAGTCCCCGCAGAGGCCATCGCCGTGGATGCCGCGTGCAGCGGCAACCCCGGACCGATGGAATATCGCGGCATATACCTGAAGACGGGTCAGCAGATTTTCCACTATGGTCCTGTCCATGGCACTAATAATATCGGTGAGTTCCTCGCCATTGTCCATGCCATGGCACTGCTCAAGCAGAAAGGGTTGTCCATGCCTGTCTATAGCGACAGCAGGACGGCCATCATCTGGGCTAACAAGCGAAAAGCCAAGACCACACTCCCGCCCACCCCCGAGAACGCACCGCTTCTCGCCCTCGTGGCACGTGCAGAAGCATGGTTGCGACAGAACGGCCTCCCCTGTCCTCTCATCAAGTGGGATACCGAGCAGTGGGGCGAGGTGCCTGCTGACTTTGGCAGGAAATAGAGACTCACCTATGACATTTCGGACAAGTGGCCGGGCAGTCACAACACCCGCCAGCCGCAGCTGAACACCCATCAGCTGCGGCTGGCGGGTGTAACCGTTTCCATAATCGATGGATCACATAGGCGATGCACGCCAGGAGAATGAGTATGGTGAGGAATATCTGCATCGTGGAAGAATTACATGGAGGCCGTCACCAGTGCCGAGAGTTGCGTGAAGGCGGCCGAGACGAGCCAGGCGACGGCGGTAGTGTAAGAAGCGGCAATGAGTGCCCATCGCCAGCGGCCCGTCTCGTTCTTGATGGCAACGATGGTGGCCAGGCAGGGGAAGTAAAGGAGAATGAAGAGGAGGTAGGCGTAGGCGGTGATGGGTGTGATGCCGTCGGCGGCCATGAGCTGTCGCAGACGGGTGTATTTGGCGTTGTCCTCCGCGAAGCTGTCATCATCGCCGTAGCTGTCATCCCCCGCATAGAGCACACCCATGGTGGAGGCCACGATCTCCTTGGCTCCCACACCGGCGATGAGGCTGACATCCAGCTTCCAGTTGAAGCCCTGCGGCCGGAACAGCGGCTCGATGAGCTTGCCGGCGCGGCCGAGGTAGGAACTCTCCATGTCTTCCGCCCCATTTGCGGCGGAAGACATGGATGGCCCAAAATAGCTCAACGCCCACACGATGATGCTGGCCACGAGGATGATGCCGCCCATCTTCTTGAGGTATTCCTTGCCCTTCTCCCAGGTGTGACGCCCGATGGCCTTGGCCGTGGGCCAGCGGTAGGGCGGCAGCTCCATGACGAAGGGGGTGTCCTCGCCCGGAATGAGGAAGCGTGCGAAGAGGCGCGAGACGATGGCCGCCACCAGGATGCCGATGGCGTAGAGCGAGACCAGCACGGTGCTGCGCCACTGCGCGGCAAAGAAGGTGCCCACCACCATAATATATATAGGTAGGCGCGCGGAGCAGGACATGAAGGGCAGGATCATCATGGTGATGAGGCGCGAGCGACGGCTCTCGATGGTGCGGGTGGCCATCACGGCGGGCACGTTGCACCCGAAACCCATCACGAGCGGGATGAAGGACTTGCCGTGCAGCCCCATGCGGTGCATGAGCTTGTCCATGATGAAAGCGGCACGCGCCATGTAGCCGGAGTCCTCCATGAGCGAGATGAAGAAGTAGAGGATGAGGATCTGCGGCAGGAAGACGATGACGCTGCCCACGCCGCCGATGACGCCATCCACAAGCATGGAGCGCAGCGGCCCCTCGCTCATGGTGGTGCCGATCCATCGTCCCAGCCACTCCACACCCGTCTCTATCCAGTCCATGGGATATTGCCCGAGGGTGAACGTGGTCTGGAACATGACGTAGAGGATGAGGAAGAAGATGGGGAAGCCCACATAGCGGTTGGACAGCACATTATCAATGAGATGTGTCGTGCGATAGGTGTCGGCCTTGGTGCCGGTGCGGAACTCGGCCTCGGCCAGGGCACCGTGGATGAAGCCGTATTTGGCATCCATGATGGCGGTCTCGGAATCCACGCCCGTTTCTTCCAGCACGCGGGCACTGGCCTGGTCGCGGGCCGCCATGAGCTGCTTGCGGTCCTCGCTGCGGTGCTCGCTCTCCACGTGGCTCTCCACCAAACGTGTCACCTCGGCATCGTGCTCCAGGAGCTTGATGGCCAGGTAACGGGTGGAGTACTGGGTCGTCAGGTGCTCGTCGGCCTTCAGGAAATGCTGGATGTGATGGATGCCGTCCTCTATCTCGTGGCCGTAGTTGATGTGGACGTGGCGTGCGTGCGTTTCCTGCTCCTCGAAGACATCGATGACAGCCTGAAAGAGCTCGCTGACCCCGCGACCGCTCTTGAACGAGGTGGGCACCATGGGCACGCCAAAGAGGGAGGACAGCGTGTCGAGGTTGACCGTGTCGCCGCGCCGCTCGAACTCGTCGAAGAAGTTCAGCGCACACACCATGCGCAGGTTCATATCCACCAGCTGCGTGGTCAGATAGAGGTTGCGCTCCAGGTTTGAGGCATCCAGCACGTTGATGACCACGTCGGGCATCTGCTCCTTCAGGTGCTGCCGCACATAGAGCTCCTCGGGCGAGTAGCAGGAGAGGGAGTAGGTGCCGGGCAGGTCGGTGAGGTTCAGCGTGTAGCCGCCGAACTCCGCCTTGGCCTCGCTGGCATCCACCGTGACACCGGAGTAGTTGCCCACGCGCCCGTGTGCGCCGCTGGCATAGTTGAAGAGCGACGTCTTGCCGCAGTTGGGGTTGCCGATGAGGGCGACGGTAATGGTGGAAGAACCAACAGAGCCAGCAGACCCACCCCCTTGCCCCTCCCTGTGAGGGAGGGGAGCAGAATGTATTTGAGAGGCAGTCTGTCCTTCAGCAGTCAGTAGTGACTGCTCCCCTCCCTCACAGGGAGGGGCAAGGGGGTGGGTCTGCTGGGTCTGCTGGGGGTGGGTCTGCACCTCTATCAACCTGGCCTCGTCATGCCGCAGACTTACCTCATAACCCATCAGCTTGTATTTCACGGGATCCTGCAGCGGTGCGTTCAGCAGTGCCTCCACCTCCTGTCCGCGGATGAAGCCCATCTCCACGATGCGCTTGCGGAAACCGCCGTGGCCGCTCACCTTCACGATGACGGCACGCTGGCCCGTTTTCAAATCAGAAAGTTTCATGTTGTCGCCTTCTCGTTATTTTTGCGCTTGCAAAAATAAGCCTTTTATCCGGAACCCGCAAGCCAACAGCAATGCTCATCTGAAGAAATACCTACTGCCGACCACATAATCACCATTAGTGGGTACGGTTTTACCGCCATCATACCAGCAAGGCCGCGACGCGATTTGCTCTCAATAACAGGGGGCGCATAACCCCCCTAGACGGTTAGCATTCTTATTTCAGTAAAGACGTGCCCAGCCCCCACTCCTTTTTGCTTGAAAACCCGATTCTTCTGGCATACTCACCCACACGTGTTGATTATTCCATCATGACCGAATGATTATTCCATCATGACCGAATAATCATTCGGTCATGATGGAATAATCAAGACAGTTTATATAATAACCGTATAGGTTGCCTTAAAAGCCCGTGGAATAGTGAAATGTGAACCTTTGCAGCACCTTGTTTCTTCCATCGCGGATTTCTTTCAGACGCCCATAATCATCATAAAAATAGTAGTGGATGATGCCATTGTCTGTTGCAGATGCATAT
>JAFSZU010000185.1 GCA_017455585.1 Bacteroidaceae bacterium
CAACCATTTATTTTTGACGCAATTAATAACAAAACATATACATCATGACACAAATACCGATACAGAAAGAAACGATAGACCGCATTGCCGCGGCCAACAAAATCAAGAACCCCGGCAAGGCCAGCATCCGTGAGATGCGCAAGATGATACAGGATGTGGAGAAGGAGACTGGTGTCCGCTTCGTGAAGATGGAGATGGGCATCCCCGGCCTGCCGGCACCGCAGGTGGGTGTCCAGGCCCAGATCGAGGCCCTCAAGAGCGGCGTGGCCAGCATCTACCCCGAGATTTACGGTACGGCCGATTTCAAGAAAGAGGCCGCCCGCTTCGTCAAGAACTTCCTCGACATCGACGTCACACCCGACTGCTGCGTGCCCACCGTCGGCTCGATGCAGGCAGGTTTTGCCAGCTTCCTCACTCTCACCCGCTACGACGCCAAGAAGACCAAGGTGCTCTTCATCGACCCGGGCTTCCCCGTGCAGAAACAGCAGTGCCGCGTTCTCGGCATCCCCATGAAGACCTTCGACGTCTACGAGTACCGTGGCGACAAGCTGCGCGACAAGCTCGAAGAGGAACTCCGCGACGGCGACGTGGCATGCCTCATCTACAGCAGCCCCAACAACCCCGCATGGTTCTGCTTCACCGAGCACGAGCTCCAGATCATCGGCGAGATGGCCAACAAGTACGGCGTGGTGGTCCTCGAGGACGACGCCTACTTCCTCATGGACTTCCGCAAGGACTACAGCGTCCCCGGCAAGGCACCCTTCCAGCCCACCGTGGCCAAGTATACCGACCGCTATGTGCTGATGATCAGCGGCTCCAAGAGCTTCAGCTACGCCGGCGAGCGCATCGCCATGATGATCTGCAGCCCCACGCTGTTCAACATGGAGTGCCCCGACCTGGCCCGCTACTACAGCCAAACTCAGCTCGGCCGCGCCCTCATCTTCGGCACCCTCTACTGCCTCTCCAGCGGTACAGCCCACAGTGTCCAGTATGCTATGGCCGCCATGCTGAAGGGTGCCAACGACGGCACCTTCAACTTTGTCAAGGACATCAGGGAATACGGCGAGAAGGCCGGCATCATGAAGAAACTCTTCACCGACAACGGCTTCTACATCGTCTATGACAAAGACATGGGCGAGGACATCGGCGACGGTTTCTACTTCACCTTCTGCTATCCCGGCTACGAGGGTGTTGACCTCCTCAACGAGCTCATCCGCTACGGCGTCAGCGCTATAGCCCTCGACATCACGGGCTCCCACAAGCAGGGCATCCGCGCCTGCGTGGCTCTGGTGCAGCGCGACCAGTTCCCCGACCTCAAAGTTCGCCTCGAGGCCTTCCACAAGGATCATCCTGTGAAATAACAATTCTGCAAACACAAGTGCCGCTCATTTTCCATGGGCGGCACTTTTTTTTGTTTAATACCTTCTTGTTAGAACCAGATGTTCAGGCTCAGTTCGGCTTTGTTCAGCTGCCACAAACTTTGGATTGTTTTGACTGTGACACCGTTGGCTGTCATCGAGGTTGATGTGCGGGCGAAACCGCCGACGGTCATGCCCACTGAAATCTTGTCCGATGCCCTGAACTCCAAACCGATGGGTTGTACAACAACTTGCCAGCCTTTGTAGTTGGTCTCGATGGGGTCGCCCGGATTCTGGTCTTCCTTGTAATTACCGTAGGCAAAACCGGCACTTGCCGACACCATCCAGTAGATACGGTCGGTAAGAGGCAGATAGTGTCTCACCTCCGGGGCAACAGAGACGCCGTATGTTTTGGTGTACATATAGTTGCCGTTGGCCTTCTTGCCGATAGGGGTGCTGGTGTAGGTCACTGCAAGTGTGGCCCCGATGGAGAACCGGCTGGAGACGAAGTAGTTGTATCCCACACCTGCTCCCATCTCCAATGTGGCGGGCAGTTGGCTCGTAGGGTTGTCGTTGATAAAGACATCCTGGGTCTTCGACGAAAAAATCAGGTAGAGGCCCACGTTCTGATCGCCTTTTTCTATCTGTCCGAAAGCATCTGTTCCTGCAAAGAGCAGCAATGCCGCCAATATGATTTCTTTTACTCTCATGGTTTGCTATTTCAGGTATTCGTCGACGTGGCCGAAGACGATGTCGGCGCGGGCGGCAAAACTTTCCTCGGTGGCGAAGGCCACGTGAGGGGTTACCAGGCAGCGGTTGGTGGAGAGCAGCAGATGGTCGAGTGGCAGGGGCGGTTCCTTCTCGAAGACGTCGAAGGCGGCACCGGCGATATGCCCCTCGATCAGTGCGTGACCTACGGCGGCAATGTCGCACACTGGTCCGCGGGCGGTGTTGACCAGCAGGGCGGTGGGTTTCATCAGTTCCAGTTCGCGTTTGCCTATCAGGCCACGGGTGGCATCGCACAAGGGCACATGCAGCGACACGATATCGCTTTGGCGCAGCAGGTCGTCAAACTTCATGTATTGAACGCCCAATGCTTCCACTTCAGGTCGGCAGGTGCGACTCCAGGCTATCACATTGGCTCCGAAAGCCAGCAGTAGACGTGCCGTTGCGGTTCCGATAGCGCCGGTGCCGACAATACCCACGGTCTTGCCTCTCAGTTCGCGGCCAAGGAAGGTGCCGCGGCTACCTCCCTGATGCATTGCTTCGCTGAGGGTGACGATGTTGCGCAGCAGGTCGAGCATCATGCCTACAGCCAGCTCGCTGACAGCCGTGGTGCTGTATCCGGCGGCGTTCTGCACCTTGATATCGTGTGCTTTGCAGTATTCGAGGTCGATATGGTCCAATCCAGTGAAGGCCACGCTGAGGTAGCGCAGTTTCGGACACTGCGCCAGTACCGATGCCGACAGCTTTATGTTGCTGATTACAACCACGTCGGCATTGCGCATGCGGTCGGCAAGGGTGTCCTCGTCCTCGCGGCGGTCCATATAGTAGGTGAACTCATGCCCCATCGAGGCATAGTGGCTTTTCAGTTCTTCGAAGCGGGATTGGGGAATTCCCAAAGATTCTACACAAACAATATTCATAACAGGAATTATTTTCTTTTTTTGACACTGAATCCAAAACCACCCAGCTTTTCGCCCAGTCCGTAGTATTTGCCGTGGCTGTAGGCCAAGGGGCCGGCGTGGTTAAGCTGGAATTGGCCGGTGGATTTGTCAATTAGGCTATCTTCGGCATTGATGGCCACCACGTTGGCCATAAACATGTCGTGGCTGCCGAGGTGCTTGATGTCGAATACTTTGCATTCTATATTCAACGGGCTTTCGGCAATAAGCGGTGCTTTGACCAGCTGTGCCGGTTCGGGGTGCAGGCCCATTTCGCGGAACTTGTTGTATTCTCGTCCGCTCTTCACGCCGCACCAGTCGGTGGCGCGTGCCAACTCGGTGGTGGTCAGGTTGATGACAAACTCGCCGGTACGTTCGATGATGGCATGGCTGTGTCGGCGGGGCTGCACGCTGATATAGCACATGGGCGGGTCACTGCAGATTGTGCCCGTCCATGCGATGGTGATGATATTGTAGTTTTCGGGACTGTCGCCGCAGCTCACCATGACGGCAGGCAACGGGTATATCATTGTCCCGGGTTTGAAGGCAGTCTTCATGCCTCTTTGAATTTCTTGTCCAGCTCGTCGACCATGTTGCGCATATAGCGGTCGGTCTGGCGGAGGTTCTCGATGGTCTTGCAGGCGTGCAGCACGGTGGCGTGGTCCTTGTTGCCGCATTGCAGGCCGATGACGGCGAGGCTCGATTTGGTGATCTTTTTGGCGAAGTACATGCTCAACTGGCGGGCCTGTACAATCTCACGTTTGCGCGAGGTGTTCTGGATGCTCTCCACCGGCAGCTCGAGGTAGTCGCACACCACTTTCTGGATGTAGTCGATAGTGATTTCGCGGGCGCTGCTCTGCACATATTTGTCAATCATCTGCTTGGTGAGCTCGAGCGTTATCTGCTTGCGGTTGAGCGAACTCTGTGCGATGAGCGAGATGAGGGCGCCTTCCAGTTCGCGCACGTTGGTATTGATGTTGTAGGCGATGTATTCCACCACCTCGTCGCTCATCTCAATGCCGTCGTTCTGCAGTTTCTGGCGCAGGATGGCCTTGCGGGTCTCCACGTCGGGAGCCTGCAGGTCGGCGCTCAGGCCCCATTTCAGGCGGCTCAGCAGGCGGGGTTCCAGTCCCTGCAGCTCACCCGGAGCCTTGTCCGAGGTGATGATAATCTGGCAGTTGTGCTGGTGCAGGTGGTTGAAGATGTGGAAGAAAGCCTCCTGGGTCTTCTGCGCTTTGCCGGCCCAGAACTGAATGTCGTCAACAATCAGCACGTCGATCATCTCGTAGAAGTGGATGAAGTCGTTGGTGGTGCCCGAACGGCCTGCCTCGGCATACTGCTGCATGAACTGTTCGCTGGTGACGTAGAGTACGGTCTTGTCGGGGTTCAACTCCTTGGCTTTCATGCCGATGGCGTTGGCAAGGTGGGTCTTGCCGAGGCCCACGTTGCTGTGCAGCAGCAAGGGGTTGAAGCTGGTGGTACCCGGTTTCTCGGCCACGGCATAGCCAGCCGAACGGGCCAGGCGGTTGCAGTCGCCCTCGACAAAGTTCTCCAGCGTGTAGTTGGGGCTCAGTTGCGAGTTGATGCGCTGCTTGTTCAGGCCGGGGATGACAAAGGGGTCCGGTATCCCGCGCGTATTATCTCTATTAATATTTACAGGCAGGTCGGTCAGGGGGTTCTGCACCGAGCGGCGGCTGTTCGACGGCAGCGTGGTGCGCAGCGGCTCGGTGGGGATGGTCTGGTCCATCACGATGCTGTATTTCAGCATCCCCTTCGGCCCCAGCTGCATACGGATGACGCGTTTCAGCAGGTCG
>JAFSZU010000024.1 GCA_017455585.1 Bacteroidaceae bacterium
GGCTTGTTTGGCAGCCTCACCCACGGCTCTGCGCCTTGTATGTGGTTTCTGTTCGTCAGGCCAGATGTTTGCCGCCTGCTTCTTTCAGATTCCGCCTCGCGACGGACACCCTTGCTCTTGGCTATGTGATTCCCGCTATTAGGGCTCACTCGGGACTTGCACCCGTTAGACAATGCTCATGCCGAGCATACCGAAAAAGGGGTGAAAGCAGTGCTTTCTTCCCCTTTTTTTATTTTGTCACTTGCTGATGCGCCGCGCAATCCAGATGAGCAGCACGGCACCGATGACGGCTGTGCCCACGGAGCCAATCCAGCCGCCCCATTCGATGTTCAAGAGGTCAAACAGCCAGCCGCCCACGACACCACCGAAGATGCCAAGAACGAGGTTCTTGATGAAGCCGTAGCCTTCGCCACGCATAATCCAACCGGCAATGGCACCTGCAATGATGCCCACGATGATTCCTGCAATCATAAGAGTTGAGAGTTAAAAGTTAAAAGATTTGGGTTTATAAATGTCTTACGAGGTACAAAGGTAGTAAAAAACTGCTATACATGTCACACAGAGACAAAAAAAATATTAAATGATACGTGTGTGAAACTTTTTTTTACATATCAACTATTCATATTCGGGAAAACTATATATCTTTGCAGCGCATTTAATAACCAATAACATGATGGCCTCTTGCGGCTCCCCGCATTCGACACTAAACTCTAAACCCTAAACCCCTAAACTCTCAACCATAAACCCTCAACCCCTAAACCCTAACCCCCTCAACTCTCAACCATAATATGTACCTACTCGGTTATGACATTGGCAGCTCCAGCGTGAAAGCATCGCTGGTGGATGCACAAAGCGGGCAGTGCGTGGCATCTGCCTTCTACCCCAAGAGTGAAGCACCCATCAAGGCCGTGCGCCCCGGATGGGCAGAACAGGCTCCCGACGCATGGTGGAGCTATCTGAAGGATGCCACCGCCGACATCATGGTAGCCAGCGGTGCCGACAAAGCAGACATCAAAGCCATCGGCATCAGCTATCAGATGCATGGCTTGGTCTGCGTGGATAAGCAGCTGAAACCGCTGCGCGACGCCATCATCTGGTGTGACTCGCGAGCCGTCCCCTACGGCCAAAAGGCGTTCCAAGAGCTGGGCAGCGAGAAGTGTCTGAGCCATCTGCTGAACTCGCCCGGCAACTTCACCGCTTCCAAACTGGCGTGGGTGCGCGAGAACGAGCCCGACACCTTTAATAATATATATAAGGTGATGCTGCCAGGCGACTATATCGCCTGCCGCCTCTCCGGCACACCGGCCACCACCGTCAGCGGACTCTCCGAGGGTATGATGTGGGACTTCAAGGAAGACAAACCCGCACAGTTCCTGCTGGACTACTACGGCATCCCCGCCGACATGCTGGCAGACCGCGTGCCCACCTTCGGTCTGCAGGGCGAGGTGAGTGCTGCCGCTGCTGCCGAGCTGGGTCTGGCAGAGGGCACGCCCATCACCTACCGCGCTGGCGACCAGCCCAACAATGCCCTGTCTCTCAACGTCTTTGAGCCAGGTGAGGCTGCCACAACGGCCGGCACCTCGGGTGTCGTCTATGGCGTGCTTGGTAAGGTGGGCTATGACCCGCAGAGCCGTGTCAACACCTTTGCTCACGTCAACCATGGGGTTGAGTGTAGCGCGTATTCGCGCGAAAAGCAAGTCCGCCTCGGTGTCCTCCTTTGCATCAACGGCACAGGCATCCTCAACTCTTGGGCACGCCGCAACGTGGCTCCAACGGGCATCGGCTACGCCGAGATGAACGACCTGGCCGCCCAAGCTCCCATCGGCTCCGCAGGTCTCAGCATACTACCCTTCGGCAACGGTGCCGAGCGCGTGTTGTGTGACAAGGAGGTGGGTGCCAGCATCCACGGCATCAACTTCAACACCCACACACAGGCGCACCTCCTGCGTGCCGCACAGGAGGGCATCGTCTTCTCCTTCGCCTATGGCATGGAAGTGATGCAGCAGATGGGCATGAACTTGAAGACCATCCGCGCCGGCAAGGCCAACATGTTCCTCAGTCCCATCTTCCGCGACACGCTGGCTGGTGTCACCGGTGCCACCATCGAGCTGTGCGACACCGACGGCAGTGTGGGTGCAGCCCGCGGCGCAGGTATGGGTGCCGGCATCTATGCCGACCACAACGAAGCCTTCTCCACCCTGAAGAAGCTGCAAGTCATTGAGCCAGTGGCTGCCAATGAGGCTGCCTACCGCGAGGCATACGAGCGGTGGCAGAATGCTCTCGGAAAAGAGAAATTATAGAAGATATAGAAACTATAGACGCTATAGACGCTATAGACGCTATAGAGACTATAGGAACTATAGAGACATATAAAGAAAAACCATTTAACCCATAATAAACTTTAACAAAACAATGAAACAGTATTTCCCTGAAATCCCCGCAATCAAGTTCGAGGGTACCGAGAGCAAGAACCCGTTGGCATACCGCTACTATGACCGCGACCGCGTCGTCATGGGCAAGAAGATGAGCGAATGGTTCAAGTTCGCCATGGCTTGGTGGCACACCCTCTGCGCAGAAGGTGGCGACCAGTTCGGTGGCGGCACCAAGAGCTTCCCCTGGAACACCGCAGCAGACCCCGTGCAGGCAGCCAAGGAGAAGGCCGACGCTGGCTTCGAGATCATGCAGAAGCTGGGTATCGAGTACTATTGCTTCCACGATGTGGACCTCGTGGCCGAGGCCGCTACCGTTGAGGAGTATGAGAAGAATCTGAAGGAAGTGGTTGCTTACCTGAAGCAGAAGCAGGCCGAGACCGGCATCAAGCTCCTCTGGGGCACCGCCAACGTCTTCGGTAACAAGCGTTACATGAACGGTGCCAGCACCAACCCCGACTTCGACGTGGTGGCCCGCGCCATCGTGCAGATCAAGAACGCCATCGACGCTACCATCGAGCTGGGCGGCACCAACTACGTCTTCTGGGGCGGCCGCGAAGGCTACATGAGCCTCCTCAACACCGACATGAAGCGCGAGAAGGAGCACATGGCCACCATGCTCACCATGGCCCGCGACTACGCTCGCTCCAAAGGCTTCAAGGGAACCTTCCTCATCGAACCCAAGCCCATGGAACCCAGCAAGCACCAGTATGACGTTGACACCGAGACCGTTATCGGCTTCTTGAAGGCCCACAACCTGGATAAGGACTTCAAGGTCAACATCGAGGTCAACCACGCCACCCTCGCAGGTCACACCTTCGAGCACGAGCTGGCTTGCGCTGTGGATGCCGGTATGCTCGGCAGCATCGATGCCAACCGCGGTGACTACCAGAACGGCTGGGACACCGACCAGTTCCCCATCGACCACTATGAGCTGACTCAGGCCATGATGCAGATCATCCGCGGCGGCGGCTTCAAGGACGGCGGCACCAACTTCGATGCCAAGACACGTCGCAACAGCACCGACCTGGAGGACATCTTCATCGCTCACATTGCTGCCATGGACGCTATGGCACACGCGCTCCTCAGCGCTGCCGACCTCATCGAGAACTCACCCATCTGCGCCATGGTCAAGGAGCGCTACGCCAGCTTCGACGCCGGCGAGGGCAAGAAGTTCGAGGAAGGCAAGATGACCCTCGAAGAGGCTTACGAATACGGCAAGAAAGTGGGCGAGCCCAAGCAGACCAGCGGCAAGCAGGAGCTCTACGAAGCCATCGTGAACATGTATTGATCAACAAGGATTGAGCATAAAAAAAGATGCTGTGCCCGTTACGGGGCACAGCATCTTTTTTTATGCTCAACGAATGTTATATATACGCTCATTTAAATGATCAGCAAAGATTACTGGCGAATCTTTGCGATGCTACCGTCGGACTGGCGGCAGATGTATATCCTGCCTGGCACAAGCGTCTTGGCCTTACGACCGTCAAGGGTGTAATAGGCTACAGGCTGTTTCGACGCTGTCAGTTGGTCACAAATGGTGCTCAGGTTGTTTTTCACCTTGACCACGTATGCAGACTTTGCCGACATGTCGGCACCGATGGCTACGATGGTGCAGACGTACTGTCCGTCTTTCTCTGTGACCGTCTTGGCGATGTTGGTGGCCTTTCCGTCGGTGAGCACCTCAATGTCATCGGCCGTGATCTCCTTGTCCATCTCCATCTCGTAATCCGTCGTCCCGGTGCTGAATCCCGGCACTTCCACACCCTCGATGCTGATTCCGCTAACCTTGGCGTTGTAGATGAAGGCTATGTCATCGACCAGCACCTCGTCGTTGGCGCTGCCCTGTCCGGCATCGGCATTGGTGGAGATGGTGATGAGCACTGCCTGTGGGCTGGCGGCGTTGTCGGTATAGACAAAGGGAGCCGAGACACGAACCCATTGTCCGCCAGTGGTGGCAATCTTGTTGTCCTTGGCTTTGGCCACGACGTTGGTGTATTCCTTGTCCTCGGGATCCTGATAGAAGGTGCCGTCGGTGATGACGGCGCTGATGGTGGCGTAGGGATGGCTGGCATTAGCCTTTCCCTGTGAGAACTTCACCCATGCGACGACGGAGTCGGGACGCGAGCAGAGGGGGATGTAAAAGGGGTCTCCGTTGCCGTCGAGATCGGTCTTGCTCATGTCGAGATAGGCATGGTTTTGCGTGTCAGCTGCACTCATGGAGCCGGCGTTCATGCGGCCGGTGGTCATGGTGCCGTTGGCCACGATGCCAAAGATGGAGGTCGCAAAGATGCGTGCACTGGCCTCTCCGGAGTGTGCATCGCTTGATTTCTCGATGTGGTGTCCGGCCAGTGCTGCCAGTGAACCCGTGGCGCTCTCGAAGGAGTGCCAGCCGTTAGGCTCTACATAGCTGCCTGTTGAGGTGTGCCATGCCTCGAAGCTGGCGTTGGGCATCTGATAGCCGTCGCCGATGGCCACCTGGATGACCTGTCCCAGGCTCTCCATCAGGTCAATGTCAATGTAGCAGCGCAGCCGCTCACCCTCAATCTTGGCGCACAGGTCCACGGGCACAGGGGGGAGCATGCTGCTCATCCAGAAAGGCACACTGGGGTCGTCGCCACTGGTGATGGTGATGGTGTCGTTGGTCAGCAGCAGCGTGGCATTGCCATCCTGGCAGGGCTTTATCCCCTTCATCTCCACGTTGCCCACGCCCATGGGGCCGTCTTCGCTCTGGAGCATGAAGTTCTTCAGAGTGAGGTCATAAAGTCCGTTGTTCTCGACGATAGTGATGACAGCAGTCTGTTCAGATGACACACCGTTCACGATGACCGTGATGGGTACATTGTAATCGGTTGCGCGGCCGGCCATGGCCGTTGCGGCAACAAAAAGAAAAGTAAAGAGTTTTTTCATACGCTTTGTGTTTTAAGAGTTTGTATTCAGTTGATTTTGTAGAAGAATCCAATCGTGCCGTAGATGGGGTAAAGCGTCTGTTCCACGGTCTTGAAGCTGCTGTGGTGGATGCCGGTGAGTCCCCATGAGAGGCTGGCCGACAAACCTAACTGTCGGTAGAAGGCCCAGTCCACGCCGGCGGCCACTCCCATCTGGCAGCGGCGCATGTCGTCGCCGAAGTCGTAGGTGGCCCATTCGCCTTCCTTGTCACCCATCACCACCTTGACGCCCGTGGGGTCGTCTTTGCGCAGATAGCCGTCGGAGGCGTAGCCATAGAAGTCCTTGGCGAGCAGCACCGACACGTAGGGACCGGCTCTCAACTGCACTTTCCTGCTGAGTTCGCAGGTCAGCTGCAGGGGTATGGTGAACATGCGCTGGCGCACCTTCTGACGCACATGTCCGGTGTAGAGACCTTCCAGCTCGTCATCGTCCATCTTCACTTTCATGTGATAGCCTTTGGTGGTCACCTCGCCGTCCATGTCCTTGATCTCATAGTGCAGGGCCAGCTGCAGCCCGACCTTGTCCGACAGTGGGTACATGGCATCCACGCCCACCATGACATTGGGCGTCAGCCTGTACGATTCTATGCTGCGTATGCTGGCGGGCAAGCCGATGGGGGCTGTGCCGCCGATGCTGTAGCCCACACGAGCCTTCAGCCGGATTCTGCCGTCGCTTTCCTGTGCCGTGGCAGGACGGGCGGCAAGCAGTGACAGACAGGCGAGCGCCAGTGCTGTGATTATCTGTTTCATGGTGTCTGCTGGTTGTTGAATGATATTTCCACCTTGTCTATATATAATGTGCTGCCCACGGCTCCCTCGAAGGTGTCGCCCGTCTTGCTCGACGAGAACACGATGG
This sequence comes from Bacteroidaceae bacterium, assembly GCA_017455585.1. GTDB lineage: Bacteria > Bacteroidota > Bacteroidia > Bacteroidales > Bacteroidaceae > Physcousia. The sequence continues at coordinate 6,234 of JAFSZU010000024.1, forward strand.
CCAGGTTGTAGCCGCGGTTGGCCAGCAGTGCGGCATCGATGGGTGCCGTGCCTTCGAAGACCATCTCAAAGCGCTGCCACTCGTCGGTGGCGGGCAGCGTCTCTACCTGTGCCTTGCGCACGATGCAGGGGCTGCTGAGCACGTCGTCGCCGTGGAGCATCACCTCGTTACCCTCAGCGTCGTGGTTGACATAGAGCACAGAATAGATGCTGGCCTCGTCGGTGCGGTCGCTCACTTCATGGAAGTCCTTGTCGGTGAACACGTCGCCCGGGCTGTATTTGTAGTAGCCTGTCACCTTCACCGGCTCGCGGGTGTAGGCGATGCCCATCTCGGTGGTCTTCAGCGTGTTCGTCAGCGCATACTGGCTGTTGAAGCTCCCGAGGAAGAGGTTGCCGGCGGCGATGGGCTTCTTGAAGGTCTTGCCCCAGGAGCCGGTGGAGCGTGTGGTCAGGCGCACGCAGCAGCCGTCAA
>JAFSZU010000186.1 GCA_017455585.1 Bacteroidaceae bacterium
ATGTTTAACGTTGATTATATAAAATAACCCTATAAACCCATAACAACTAAAGGATAAAATGACAACATTAGGACTGATAATCACCATCGCATCCGCCCTCATCGCCATGGCTGCGGTGATCTACCAACTGGTCTGGTATCGCCATACGCGGCCTGCCAAGATACGCCAACTCCAGGAAGAAGCCAAGAAAGAGGCCGAGGTGCTCAAACAAAAGAAACTGCTGGAAGTCAAAGAGAAGTTCCTCAACAAGAAGTCAGAGCTGGAAAAGGAAGTGCAGCAGCGCAACCAGCTCATCCAACAGGGCGAGAACCGTCTGAAACAGCGCGAACTGAGCCTGAACCAACGACAAGACGAGCTCACCCGCCGCAAGAATGAGCAGGAAGCCGAGCACAAACGCATGGACCAGTTGCAAGCCAGTCTGCAGAAACGCGAGGAGGAACTGGGACAGCGGTTAGAGAACCTCATCATCCAGGAGCGCACGCAACTCGAGAAGATCAGCGGCCTCAGTGCCGAAGAAGCCAAGGAACGTCTGGTGGAGACACTGAAGGATGAGGCCAAGACCGCCGCTGCCAGCTACATCAACGACATCATGGACGATGCCAAGATGACCGCCAACAAGGAGGCCAAGCGCATCATCATCCAGACGATTCAGCGCGTGGCCACAGAGACGGCCGTGGAAAACAGCGTCACCGTCTTCCACATCGAGAACGACGACATCAAGGGCCGCGTCATCGGTCGCGAGGGCCGCAACATCCGCGCCCTCGAAGCCGCTGCCGGCGTGGAAATCGTTGTTGATGACACACCAGAGAGCATCGTCATCAGCGGCTTCGACCCCGTGCGCCGCGAGATTGCCCGTCTGGCCCTGCACCAGCTGGTGGCCGACGGCCGCATTCACCCCGCCCGCATCGAAGAAGTCGTGGCAAAGGTGAAGAAACAAGTAGATGAGGAGATTATGGAAGTGGGCAAGCGCACAGCCATTGACCTCGGCGTGCACGGTCTGCACCCCGAGCTTGTGCGCATCGTCGGCAAGATGAAATACCGTTCTTCCTACGGCCAGAACCTTTTGCAGCACGCCCGCGAAACAGCCAACCTTTGCGCCGTCATGGCAGCCGAGCTGGGTCTGAACGTGAAGAAAGCCAAGCGCGCAGGTCTTCTCCATGACATCGGAAAGGTGCCCGACGAGGAGCCCGAACTGCCCCACGCACTCTACGGAGCCAAGCTGGCCGAGAAATACAAGGAGAAGCCCGACATCTGCAACGCCATCGGTGCCCACCACGAAGAGATGGAGATGACCACGCTCATTGCCCCCATCGTGCAGGTGTGCGACGCCATCAGCGGTGCCCGTCCCGGTGCCCGCCGCGAGATTGCCGAGGCATACATCAAGCGTCTGAAGGATCTGGAGAACATCGCCATGAGCTATCCCGGTGTGACCAAGACCTTCGCCATTCAGGCCGGCCGCGAATTGCGCGTTATCGTGGGTGCCGACAAGATTGACGACAAGCAGACCGAAGTGCTCTCCAACGACATTGCCACCAAGATACAGAACGAGATGACCTATCCCGGACAGGTGAAAATCACCGTCATCCGTGAAACACGTGCCGTATCCTACGCCAAGTGATGCAAGACCTTGTCTCTATCATCATGCCCTCATACAACTCCAGCAAGTACATTGCCAGGAGCATAGAGAGCATACTATCACAGACCTATCAGCACTGGGAACTGCTCATCACTGATGACAATTCTAACGATGAGACCTGGGAAATCCTGCAGCGGTACGCTGCACAGGATTTCCGGGTACATGTTTTCAAAATGTCCACTAACCGAGGCCCCGCCCACGCGCGCAACTATTCTATAGAACAGGCACGCGGGCGCTACATCGCCTTCTGTGACAGCGATGACTGCTGGCTGCCCATGAAACTGGAGAAGCAAGTGGAACTCATGCAACAAAAGGACTGTGCCCTTTCCTACTCTTCATATTTTACCTGCTCTGAGGCAGGCGAGGTCAACGGCATCGTGATGGCTCCGCCCCAACTCACGTTGAAGGACATGAAACATGACAACAAGATCGGTTGCCTCACCGCCATCTATGATACCCGAAAATGCGGCAAGATGTTCATGCCCACCATGCGGAAGCGCCAGGACTGGGCACTGCTGCTGAACATCATGAAGAAGCACCCCGTAGCCTATGGCATCACGCTCCCCATGGCTGTCTATCGCCTGCGCGAGTTCTCCGTCTCCCACTCCAAATTCTCCCTTATCAAATACAACGCACAAGTCTATCGCGAAGTATTCGACTATTCCACGTTCCATTCCTACGCCTACCTCTTCGGCATCTTCATGCCCACCTATTTCTCTAAGTGTGTGCAGACCATGATAGACACACACCGCTACAAGAATCTGTGGACAAAGGCAGTGCCGTGATTGAAGATTCCCCCTTTTTCGTTTTTTTGGTGGATTCTACACACCTTATAAATCCCAGATACTATCGTGCCAACGGATTTCGGGCGGTGTACCCGGCTCATGAATCACGACGGCAATGACAGGATAGCGGACCGGCATGGGTGAGGGATGCCGCAGCTTCCATGCCATCATGGCTCGCCACAACAGGGTACGCTTCTTCGAGGTGATGGCATCTTCCGCATTCCATTCTTCTCCGTGGCGCGTCTTGACTTCCACAAAAAACAACACGCCATCCTTCTGAGCAATGATGTCCACCTCCTTATGCTCGTGTCTCCAGTTACGCGCAAGGATTTCAAAGCCATGTTCCTGCAGATACTGCACAGCTACATCTTCCCCCCACTTCCCGAATTCGTTATGCCGTGCCATCGACGATGTGTGATTTGATGTTTCCGAACAGTCTTGTTCCGGAAACGACTGGTTCATTGCGGCAGGTGATTGTCTTCGGTGGGGAAGATAATAGATGGCTGGAAAGATACAGCTTCATCCAGTGTCATGTGAGCATAGGCCATGATGATGATGACATCACCCACCTGAACTTTACGTGCAGCCGCACCATTGAGACAGATACATCCGCTGTCACGCGGCCCCTTGATAACGTAGGTGTCAAAGCGCTCGCCGTTCATATTATTTACAATATGGACCCGCTCTCCCGCAACGATACCCGCAGCCTGCATCAGTGCCTCGTCAATCGTGATGCTGCCCATATAGTGCAGATTAGCTTCGGTAACGGTGGCGCAATGAATCTTGGATTTCAGAACTTCTACGAGCATAGACAATAATCCTTAAACGCTATACGTTAAACGAAATTCAATAACGGATATGGTCAATGAGACGGATGGGCTTTTGTCCGCAGTAAACGGTGATGCAGCCAACAGGAAAGTCTGTCTCTGCCCAAGTGTTGATGTCGGCAAGCGTCTTTCCATCTACAATGGCATAGTATTCCACTTCCAGGGCGGGATGGGCGTTGATGCAATCCACAACGAACTGGTGTGTCTGCTTCACGCTGTGATCCTTGGCAAAGGGAATGCTCCACTGCAGGACGTGGTAGATGTGTGCAGCAGCCCGACGCTCGGTGTCGGACAGCAGATTGTTGCGGCTGGAAAGTGCCAAACCACTCTCTTCACGCACGACGGGGCACGGCACGATTTCCAAGGGGAAGCCCAGATCCTCAACCATGCGACGAATGACGGCTATCTGCTGGAAATCTTTCTCCCCGAAATAAGCGCGGGTGGGTTCCACCCAGGCAAAGAGCTTGGAAACAATCTGGCAGACCCCATTGAAGTGTCCCGGCCGAAAAGCTCCCTCCATGACAGCGTCTGTGGGCGGATAGGAGAACTGCCGCGTGTCGGGTTCGGGATAGACCTCGTCCACCGATGGTGCGAAGGCGACGGTTGCTCCGCAGTCTCGCAGGAGGTTGCAATCTGATTCGAGTGTGCGGGGGTAGCGTTCCAAATCCCGCTTATCGTTGAACTGTGTCGGGTTCAGGAAAATGCTCACAACAGTGACATCGTTCTCTGCCACAGAGCGACGTACCAGCGAGGCGTGTCCCTCATGCAGCGCACCCATCGTGGGCACCAGTCCGATGGTCTTTCCCTCTGCACGGACAGAATCGAGCAGTGCACGCAGCTCGGAAATGTTCTTTACAATTTTCATTCTTCTTTGATTTATGTATAAATGGGAGACTATTGTCCCTATACGCGGCGCAAAATAACATAATATTTGCCAAATGTGGAAGCGAAAATGCAAATAAATTGCAAAAAAAGGGCATTTGATGAAAATTCTTGGACGCGATGTTGCATTTTAACCGTTTTTTTTATATATCTTTGCACTGCAAATTAACAAAATGCTTACTCGATGAAGACGAAAAGAGTATTGTTTATCACTCAGGAGATTCTTCCTTATATAGAGGAAGGGGAGTATAAACTGTTAGGACGCAAGGTGCCTCAGTTCTTTCTGGAGCGAGGACGCGAGATTCGCACCTTCATGCCTAAATGGGGCACCGTCAATGAACGTCGGAGCCAGCTTCATGAGGTCATCCGTCTCTCTGGCATGAATCTCATCATAGATGATACCGACCACTTGCTCATCCTCAAAGTAGCCAGTATTCCCTCTGCCCGGATGCAAGTCTATTTCATCGACAACGACGATTATTTCATGAAGCGTCTGGAGTATGCCAATGAGAAGGGCGAGGAATATTCAGACAATGGCGAGCGGGCCATCTTCTATGCCCGTGGCGTTCTGGAGACCATCAAGAAACTGCGTTGGGTACCCGACGTGATCCACTGTCAAGGCTGGATATCCACCATCGCCCCCTTGTATATCAAGACCGCGATGCGCGAGGAGCCCTGTTTCCGTGATGCCCGCATCATCTTCACTCCAGGCGGCAATGAACTGAAACGCACGATGTCTCCGCAGTTCATGGCAGACATACAGTTCAAGGGCGTCACCCCCAAGCATTTAGAGAATCTGCCCGAGCAGGTGACAGTCCTGGATCTCTACAAGCTCGCTCTCCAATATTCCGACGGAGCCTATTTCCTGCCACAGTTTGCCGACCCGGAATTGCTGGCATACGCCCGCCAATTGAAGCTACCCATCCTGCAAGGCCCTGTGGAGGCAGAGGGTGCCGGCACACAAATCACCAATTTCTTTGACAGCGTCTGGAGCGCAGGCAAAGAAGACATTTAAATCACAAACCTTCCAGGGCACTATTCCATACAAAGCCCTCCTTTAAAGAGAATAGAGAATGAATCGAATAATTGCCGCAGCAAACACGCTGTGTGTGTGCGCCGCAGGTTTCCTTGTTGCATGTGATGACGAGACCATCACTATTGGCATTCCTTCTGCCTCCGACGTGGTTGAGACAGCCACTGAAACGTTTTCGCTCACGACGCGTTCACTGCGTCTGGACTCCGTCATAGCCAACAGCACGAAATCCTATCTCGGTGAGGTCCTGGATCCGGAAACGGGCACTGACATCAAAGCCGAGTTCCTCACTCAGTTCTATTGTTTCGAGGACTATGCCTTTCCCGATGAAAAGCGTATGGTCAAGTCTGCCGACGGCGAGATCGAAGCCGACAGTGTGGATTTGCGTCTCTATTTCTCCACTTATTATGGTCTCGACAACAACCCGATGAAGTTGCAAGTCCTTGAGTTGGACACCGCCAACGTGATTTCCGAGGGCAAGAGCTATTACGCCGACATGGATTTGACACAGTTTGTCAGGTCCGGTTCGCAGCCTCTGACCACCAAAGTCTTCACCCCGTCCGACTATTCCCTTCCAGAATCCGACCGCCTGAGCACCACTTATTATAACAATGTTCATATCAAGCTGCCGCGGCGCTATGGTTCTGAAATCCTGCAACGAGCCGTCCGACAGCCTAACTATCTGGTTAATTCCTGGCAATTCATCCATCACATCTGTCCGGGCTTCTACTTCAAGCTCATCAGCGGCAAGGGCACGATGCTGACGATTGACGTGGCCACCCTCAATATCTATTTCCGCTATCATGATGCCAACACAGACACCATCGCCAGTGGCTATTCCCGTTTCTCTGCCACTGCCGAGGTCATACAGAGCACATCCATCCAGAACCAGGGCATCGACGCGTTGCTCTCCCGCACCGACGTGCCCTACACCTACTTGAAGTCTCCCGCCGGTATAGCCACAGAGGTCACGCTTCCCGTCGATGAGATCTACCAGGGTCATGAAGGCGACAGCATTTCACGTGCCCGTGTCATCATGACCCGCATGAACAGCGAGACCCAGAACACACAGTCGCTGGACACCCCTTCGACCCTGCTGCTGGTGACAAAGGCGCGCCGCCACTCCTTCTTTACTTCCCGCAGCGTGGCAGACAACGAGACAGCGTTCACGACCAGCTTCGACAGCAACTATAACACCTATACCTTTTCCAACCTGTCCCGTCTGATTTCCTACATGCACCGTCAGAAACAGAAGGGCATGGCAGAGGAACACCTGACCTCCGAGCAGTGGAACGCTCTTTACCCGGACTGGAACCGCGTCCTTCTCATCCCTGTTTCCATCACCACAACAACCGACAGCTCCACAGGAACGGCCAAGCAAGTGGCTGTGAACCATGACTTCTCCCTGACGTCTGCCCGGTTGGTCGGTGGCACACAGCCCATTCAGATGCAAGTCATCTACAGCAGCTACCGATAGAAACGGACTGCCTCCTCCCCTACTCGACTTAACGACTCACCACCGGCGCGGGTGTCTCTGTTGCAGAGGCACCCGTGCCGTCTATATATGGCCATCCGTCCTCGCCCCATTTCACCTCGTCCATCCAGGCCACACGCCCGCGGCCGGGGTCTGAGCGCAGATAGCCATGGTAGGTCATCCACGTCCTACCGTCCTCATCCTCAATGATTCGCGAGTTATGTCCCGGTGCAATGCAGGGCTCGTTGCTGGTGAGGAAGATGGTGCAGTCGTTGTCCAGCATGCGTCCGCCGTTCTTGGCGAAATAGGGACCGAAGAGGGATGTGGCGCGTCCCACAACTGTTTCGTAGGTACTGCGTGCGCCCTCACAGCAGGCACCGATACTGCAGAAGAGATAATAGTATTTCCCGCGCTTATAGATATACGGTGCCTCGAAGCGTGTGCCGGCAATCTGCCGCTTGCGCCTGACGTTCTTCACAGCCAGGCCGTCCTCGGTCAGCTCGATGAGCCAGATGCCGTGCCAGCTGCCCCAGACAATATATTTCTTGCCGCCGTCCTCGATATAGTTCGGGTCGATGCTGTTCTGCACGCCTATCTCTTTGCTGGTGAACAGCTTGCCCTCTTCACCTGCGATGGTGTAGGGGCCTTCAGGCTTGGTGGCAGTGGCCACACCGATGCTGGCCGTGTCCTCTCCGCCCCACTTGGAGAGGGCGAAATAGAGCACATAGCGCCCGTCTTGCTTGGTCACACATGGTGCCCAGTAGGCTTTGACGCCCTCCACAAAGGTAGGTCGTTTGCCGCCGTCGAAGACCTGGCGCAGGTACTGCCAGTTGACCATGTCCGTGGAGCGGAAAACACGTTCGGCCGTGGAGAAGAGGTAATAATAGCCGTCGCTGCCCTTGATGATGGAGGGGTCGGGAGCGTCCTCGGCGATGATGGGGTTCTTGAAAGTTTCCGCTCTTGCAGAAGAAAGTTGAGAGCTGAGCGCCGAAAGTTGAACAACTGCAAGAACCATGCAATAACACATCCGGATCATCTTCCGTGTGTGACCTACGTTTTTTGAAAGGAGGGAAATAAAAGGTAAACGCATAGTGTTTGGTTTTGAGTTTGCACTGCAAAAGTATGCAATTCTTTTTGAACTCAATACAATTCTCTCACATTTAAGCTAATCCAGCCTGTTCTTTGGCGAGAAAATCGTCTTTTCTGCACGAATAATCTCCCCCAGGCAAACACACCTATTGCCCCCCTCCTACACATGATGAAATTTACGTCCGCACGTGAAGGATCCTACGTCCGCACGTGAAGGGCCTCACGTCCGCATGTGATGAACTTTACGTCCGCATGTTGAGCGGCTCACATCTGCACATCCCATTGGTGCCCCCATATCAATCACACAAACGGGAGCCATCGTCTTTCAGACAGCTCCCATTCGTGTGATGATTTAAAAAGAATGAACTATTACTTGTTGGGGTCCTCGCAGAGCTCGGTGAGGATGCCCACGGTCGATTTGGGATGCAGGAAGGCAATCTGCAGACCATCGGCTCCCTTGCGGGGAGCTGCGTCGATGAGACGGATGCCCTTTGCATCGACCTCAGCCAGTGCGTTGGCCACACCGTCCTCGATGCAGAATGCCATGTGATGAATGCCCTTGTTGCCCTTGTCCAGCCACTTCTGGATGGTGCTTTCGGGGCACGTGGGCTCCAGCAGTTCCAGCTTCACCTCGCCCACCTGCAGGAAGGCGGTCTTCACTTTCTGATCCTCGACGACCTCGGTCTTGTAGCACTTCAGACCCAGAACGTTCTCGAAATAGGGCAGCACTTCGTCGATGGACTGCACGGCAATGCCCAGGTGCTCAATCTTTGAAATCTTCATATTCGTTTGATGATTATTGGTTATGGAAATGGATTTGCGGCTGCAAAGTTAGCCCTTTTCCCCGAAGGTGCAAAGCTTTTAAACAAAAAAGTTCAGAATAATTTGGCGGTTCCGGCAGAATCACATACCTTTGCGCCCAGAAATCATCACACGCAACAATCCCATCGGGCCACGCCGAGTGGCATCACGGGATTGTTGCATTCTTTTATCTGCAACACCCCTGATGGACAAAGCCCTCTGGCTGAGCCCGATGCGTTCTTTGTCTTACTTAAAATTTGTTGCAGATGATGAAAAGAAGAAAAGTCAACAACCTGTGCCGCTGCACCCCCAAGGCGGGCATCATTGCCCTTCACCCGGACTATGCCCGCAGTGTCTATGACCATGAACTGCGCCACATCCTCCTCTCGGACAATCCGGGGTTCATCGCCGGGCGGGCCATCCAGACCGGAGACATTCTGAGGAATGCCGGCCGCCCGCTGCTGGCCCTCCGACTGATGAGGACGGCACTCAGCCATCTCCTGTATGTGGATGACGAGTTGCAGCGCGACTACGCCCATGAGCACTACTGCCCTGCCAACATCGACTATCGTCAGTGGTATCACCCCTGGAGCGCCAGGGTCAGCGAGGTGGACGCCCGCCGGCTGGCCGCGCACATAGACAGCCTGCAGGACGAGGTCAACAGCCATCTGGGAGAAAAAGGGGCGTCGCGCCTCCGTTTCCGGGTGCACCGCTATTATGAAAGTCTGTTCGAGGACATCTATGAGGTATAACGCACAGCGGGCGGGTGTGAACCAGTTCACACCCGCCCGCTGTGCGTTTGACACTCTTCGCCTTCAACGCCGCATGAAGTGTCAGTCCTTGCTGCGGCCGAGGAGGCGCACGATGTAGAGGAAGAGGTTGATGAAGTCCAGATAGAGTCTGAGGGCACCTATGATGGCGAAGCGGCGCGGCGCGGCGGCATCAGAGGTGTATTCCACGGAGGCACTCAACTCCCTGATCTGCTGTGTGTCATATGCCGTGAGCCCCACAAAGATGAAGACACCGGCGTAGGTGATGATGGCATCCATCGTAGAGTTGGCCCAGAAGATGTTGATGACCGAGGCAACGATGAGCCCGATAAGGGCCATCATGAGTATGCCGCCCAGACCGCTGAGGTCACGCTTGGTGGTCATGGCAAAGAGGCTCATGCCCCCGAAGGTCAGTGCCGAGGCGGCAAAGGCCTGGTAGATGGTGCCGATGCTGTAGGCAAAGAAGATGCTGGACAGGGTGAGGCCGTTCAGTGCACTGTAGAGGAGGAAGAGCGCCGTGGCCGTGGTGGGTGACAGGCGCTCGATGCCTCCGGTCACCCACATCACCAGTCCCAGCTCGGCGATGCAGAGCACCCAGATGGCGGCCGAGTTGCCATAGATGAGTTGCAGCAGCGCGGGCGAGCTGGCGGTGAGGAATGCCACGCCGGCGGTGATGCACAGGGCGGCAGCCATCCACATATAGACGCGCTTCATCACACTGGAGAAGGTGAAGGTGCGGGCCTGGGGTTGATTCATATACGAGGCTGATGAGTAGCCGCGGTCGTAGGAATCCTGAATTTCGATGTAGTCTTTCATGTAACAATACGTGTTTTATCTGAATAACAATAATGGGCGCGGCGTTTCCGCGCCCATTATTGTTGATGCAAGAAGTGTGCCAGAACTACTTCTTCTTGGCAATCTTTTTGGTCTTCTTGATCTGATCTTTGTCATATTTGTCCCAGAGCTTCTTCTTGATGCAAAGCTCCTTCTGTGCCTGGGTGCTGGCTGCGGCAGCCTGCTCGGCAGCAGCCTCGTCCTCGGCCTTGGCCCAGGCAAACTGGAAGCCCTGCACGCGGTTCCAAGACCCACGGGTGAAGTCGGGGAAGGCCACGCTGGCGCAGTTGTTGTCCATCGAGAGCGTGCCCAGCTCGGCCAGACAGCACCACTCGGCCAGGTCATAGACATCCATGTCCAGGGGCAGACCGTTCTGGAGGCAATAGACCAGACGGGCATCCATGAAGAAGTCCATGCCGCCGTGGCCGCCCACCTTCTGCGCCATCTCGCCATACTTCTTGATGATGGGGTGCTGGTATTTGTCCCACAGTGCCTTATGCTCTACCTCGGGCAGGAAGCCGTGGCTGCTGAGGTCATCGACCTTGGGTGCCACGCCGCTGGCAGCGAGCTGGCTCTTGTCGAGAGCGAAGTGAGGTTCGGGATACTTGGTGGCGTAGCCCTTGGTGCCGGTGAGCTTGTAGAGGCGGTTATAGGGCTGCGGGTTCATCACGTTGTGCTGGATCTCCACCACCTTGCCCTCGGCGGTGCGCATGAGGGTGGTCGTCTGGTCGCCGTTGCGGAAGTTGGTGCAGGGACGCCCCGTCTTCTTCTCCACATACTCCTTGCCGTGTGCGCTCTTGGTGTCCATGGCCACGAGGGTTGTGAAGCGGTCGCCGCGGTGGATGTTCAGCGCCAGTGCCACAGGGCCGAGGCCGTGGGTGGCATAGACGTCGCCGCGGTTGTCGCGGTTATACTTCATGCGCCATCCCAAACCGCTGTTGTCATCGGGGTTCTTCCAGTAGTAGTCCCAGAAGTCATCGAGGTTGTGGATGTAGGCACCCTCGGCGCGCAGGATCTCTCCGAAGACACCGTTCTGTGCCATGTTCAGGGCGTTGAGCTCATACCAGTCATAGCAGCAGTTTTCCAGAATCATGCAGTGCTTGCGGGTGCGCTCAGAGAGTTCAATGAGTTCCCAGCACTGCTTCAGGTTCATGGCCGACGGCACCTCGATGGCGGTGTGCTTGCCGTTCTCCAGCGCGCACTTGGCCACGGGGAAGTGGTGATCCCAGTCTGTGGCCACATAGACAAGGTCGATGTCGGGACGCTTGCACAGCTCCTCATAGCCCTTCTCGCCGCTGTATATCTCGGCGGGCGGCAGACCGGCATTGCGCAGGAACTTCTGGCACCCCTCGGCACGGGCGGCTTCATAGTCGCAGAGAGCCACAATCTGCACGCCGGGGATGAAGGTGAAACGCTGCACGGCACCGGGGCCGCGCATGCCCAGACCGACGAATGCCACGCGCACGGTCTCCAGCTTGGGAGCCGTCAGTTGCAGGACGTCACGCTGCCCGGCAGGACGGCGGGGAGTGTCAATAACGATGGTTCCTTTCTCCCAGTGCCACTCGTTGGGATTCACAGAGAGAGACTGGGCACCGGCCAGAAGCGAAAGGCAGGCTGCCACAACAAAAGTGAACAGTTTCTTCATGATGATTTGTTAGGGGGTTAGAGTTGTTGATGATTTGAATTTGGTGCAAAGATAGGCAAAAGTTGAAAGATGCGTGAAGAAAGTTGAAAGATTTTATACATCCATGTCATTTTTTATATCTTTTTCCCTACCTTTGCGCCAAGATTTAACCGAAAACACCGTTACACATGTCCACGATAGACTGTTTTCTCCCATTTTCAAACCTGGAAGAGGGCTTTGACACCATCCAGACACTGCAGACCGACGAGAACGTGGCCGCGGTCCATCTCCTCGACAATCCCTTTCAGACCAAAATCCTCCGGCAGATGGCCGCCGAGGCAACAGCGCCATACATCCTGCTCTACACCAAACGGTTTGACCTGGACCTGGGCTACCATGCGCTGACGCGCATGCTCACCGTGGCCCGTGACAGCGGCGCCACCATGGTCTATGCCGACCACCGCATCCAGCTGCCATCGGGCGAGGTGCAGCCGCGACCGCTCATTGATTATCAGTTGGGTTCGGTGCGGGATGACTTCGACTTCGGCTCCGTCTTGCTGATGCGGACGGCCGATGTGCAGGACTATTTCCGCCAGGAGCGGCTGCGGGAATATCAGTTTGCGGGACTCTATGACCTGCGCCTCTTCCTGTCCCGACGGATGCTGCCCGTGCACATTTCCGAGCCTCTCTACACCGAGGTGGAGACAGACACGCGCCTCAGCGGGCAGAAGCAGTTCGACTATGTGGATCCGCGCAATCGCGCGCGACAGATAGAAATGGAACGCGCGTGCACGCGACACCTTAAATATATTGGTGCACTGCTGGCACCCGACGAGTTCGACGAGATCCGCTTCGATGACGAGGCGTTTCCCGTGGAGGCCACGGTGGTGATTCCTGTGCGCAACCGCGTGCGCACCATCGAGGATGCCATCCGCAGCGTCCTGCAGCAGCAGACAACATTCCCCTATAATCTCATTGTGGTGGATAATCACAGCGATGATGGAACGAGCGAATTAGTGGATGAGTGCAGAAGCACCGACGGCGGTTCTGCACTCATCCACCTCATCCCCGACCGTGATGACCTGGGCATCGGCGGCTGCTGGAACATGGCCGTGCACCATCCGCAGTGCGGACGCTTTGTGGTGCAGCTGGACTCGGATGACCTCTACAGCAGCCCAGACACGCTGCAGCGCATCGTCGATGCGTTCCGCGAGCAGCGGGCGGCCATGGTCATCGGGTCCTATCGCATGACCGACTTCAATCTGGAAACCCTGCCGCCAGGACTCATCGACCACCGCGAATGGACACCGCAGAACGGGCGCAACAACGCCCTGCGCATCAACGGGTTGGGTGCACCTCGTGCATTCTTTACTCCAGTGCTGCGCAAGATACAGATCCCCAACACCAGCTATGGCGAGGACTATGCGCTGGGCCTCATGATTGGCCGCCGCTACCGCATCGGCCGCATCTTTGACGAGCTGTACCTCTGCCGCCGCTGGGAAGGGAACAGCGACGCAGCCCTCTCCACCGAGAAGGTGAACCGCAACAACCTCTACAAGGACCAGTTGCGCACCAACGAGATTCGGGCGCGCCAAGCCTTGAACACCACCTGGCGGCAAGAGGCAACAGAGCAGGACGTGGATGCCTTCTTCGACCGCGAACTGGAGGAGTGGGATGCCGCCCGCCAGCGCTACGAGGACCTGGCCTCACAAGTGCAGCAGCGTCAGCTCCCTGTGACCGCCGTCCCGTCTCAACCCGCCACCGCGACCGCCGCTCCGCCAGCGTCGGTGCCCGTCGGTTTTCCCGACGGGAAAGTCTCCCCGACCGACATCATCCTCACCGCCCAGTGGAACCCCGCCCGCATGGTCTCCACGGCCGCCAACATCGACAAGGCAGCCATTGCCGCCCGGCCCTGCTTCCTCTGTGACGAGAACCGCCCCAAGGAACAGAAAGCCCTCATGATCCGCCACCGCTATCAGGTACTCTTGAACCCCTTCCCCATCCTGCCCCGACACTTCACCATACCCACACGCCGCCACAAGCCACAAGCCATCTGGGAACACTTCGGCACCATGCGTCATCTGGCATGGACCATGCCGCACTATATCGTGTTCTACAACGGTCCCCTCTGCGGAGCCTCATGCCCCGACCACATGCACCTGCAAGCCGGTTCCCGCGGCATCGTGCCCATAGAACGGGACTGGGAACTCTTCGAGAACCAGCTCCAGAAGCTCTACCCGCTCACGGGCGGCGAGACACAGGAGATGGTGGATGCCGGCAATGTCAGTCAGCGTTGCGGGCTGTTCCTGCTGAAGACATGGGTCTGCCCCGTCTTCGTCATCCGCTCCCAGCCCGAAGAGACAGACAGTCTGCTCTGTCAGCGCCTCTACAAAGCATTGCCCACGTCAGAGGGCGAGACAGAACCGCGCATGAACATCATCTGCTGGCGGCAGAAGGGCGATGAGAGCCGCAGCGACGAGATTGTCACATTGATATTCCCCAGGAAGAAACATAGGCCGGACTGCTACAGGCCCAACCCTAACCCCTCCCGTGAGGGAGGGGAACCCTCTCCCCTAATGGGGAGAGTCGGAGAGGGGTCTTTAATGGTCAGTCCCGGTGCCCTGGATATGGGCGGACTCATCATCACGCCACGCGAAGAAGACTTCAAGAAAATCACCCCCGAATGGGCCGTGGAGATTCTGTGCGAGGTGGCGATGACCGAGGAAGAGCTGAAACCGGTTATTGAGATGGTGACGGATTCTCCCCCCGCCCTCCCTGTCAGGGAGGGAGCGGTCACACTCGAGGACAAGACTTCACAACCGTCTAATCTTTCTGCTCCCTCCCTAATAGGAAGGCCGGGGGGAGAGTCCTCTTCTCTCTCCGTCGGCCTCCTCGCAGCCTCGGCCGTCCGCTTCACCCTCAACGGAGACTACTCGGCCAAAGGTGCCACGTTGCAGGGACCGCAGGAAGTGACCTACGCAGACGGCGGGCTGCTGTGGAACGGACAAGTCTATCGCCAGCTCACCTTCACGCCCGCCACGCCCGATGCCAGCTTCACCATGCAGGATGTGGTCATCGGGAAACAGTTCCACTGGGAACGTCGCGAGGCTCAGACGTTCCGCGGCACACTGCGCATCGTGGTGGAAGAAGAGAAAATCGTCTGCATCAACGACATTGATGTGGAACAGTACCTCGCCAGCGTCATCAGCAGCGAGATGAGCGCCACCTGCTCCACAGAGTTCCTGAAAGCCTCGGCCGTCATCAGTCGCAGCTGGCTCTACGCGCAGATGGAAAAGCGGCAGCGGCTGAGTCAGGGAGGGCACGGGTTCTTTGCATTCACCAAGACAGACAGCGAGATCATCCGCTGGCACGACCGCGAGGACCATACCATCTTCGATGTCTGCGCCGATGACCACTGCCAACGCTATCAGGGAATCACACGTGCCACACGCCCAGAGGTGGAAGAGGCTGTGGCCGCCACACAAGGTCAAGTGCTCACCGCCGACGGGCACGTCTGCGATGCACGCTTCTCCAAGTGTTGCGGCGGACGCACCGAGGAGTTCGAGACCTGCTGGGAGAACGAGCACCACTCCTATCTGGAAAGTGTGGAAGACCCGTTCTGTGACACCCATGACCCAGACATTATCCGGCAGGTGCTGAACGATTATGACCAGGAAACGACCGACTTCCACGACTGGACGGTGGTGCTCACACAAGCCGAGGCACACGACCTCATCTGTCAGCACCTGGGGATGGAAATGGGCGACATCGTGGACCTGCAACCCATTGACCGAGGCCCCGGAGGGCGCATCATACGGTTGAAAATCATTGGCACTGAGAAGACCATGACCATCGGCAAGGAGCTGGAAATCCGCTCGGCCCTCTCCGAGACGCACCTGAAGAGTGCCGCTTTCGAGGTGGAACGGCAAGGACTGGGCGACAACGGTGTCCCCGCGGCCTTCATCCTGCACGGGAAAGGATGGGGACACGGCGTGGGACTCTGCCAGATTGGCGCTGCCGTCATGGGTGAGCAAGGCTACACTTACGACCAGATTCTCCAGCACTACTATAGAGGAGCCGAAATAAAGACCCTCCCCTCACCCTCCCTGTGAGGGAGGGAGTAATTACCTTTGACTCTTGAGATCCATGCAATTTGAAAACAAGCTCTATATCAATAAAAAACTTTTTTCCATGAAAAAAAATCTTTTAACGATCTTCTTTCTCAGTGTATCGTTTATACTATCTGCACAAGCAACCACTCCTTCCCTACAAGGGAAATCTGGGGGCGGGTCTTCCCTCACACAGTACGTCGATCCTCGCATCGGTTCGGGCGACCACGGACATGTCTTCGTGGGTGCCAACGTGCCTTTCGGCATGGTCAACGCCGGCCCCACTCAGCTGGAAGAAGGCTGGGACTGGTGCTCCGGCTACCACGAGAGCGGCACCAAGATTGTAGGCTTTGCACAGACGCACCTCAGCGGGACAGGGTGCTCAGACCTTGGCGACATCGCCATCATGCCCGTCACGGGTGATGTCACCTTCTCTCGCGAAGGCCTTGCCACCCCCTACAGCCACGACAACGAAGAGGTGCGCCCCGGCTATTACAGCGTCCTGCTGGGCACAGACAAGAAAGTCCCCTCGTTGGCGTCCGGCGGTACAGACAACCGCTCACCTGAGTTGGCGTCCGGCGGCACAGCCAACCGCTCACCAGAGTTGGTGTCTGGCGGTTTACCCGCCGGAACCATCCGCACCGAGATCACGGCCGCCCGCCGCTGTGCACAGTATCGCATCACATACCCCGCCGAGGCCAAGACGCAAAGCCTGGTTATCGACCTGGAGAACGGCGTGGGCGACCGCGTGCGGGCATCACGGCTGAGCCTCACCAGCGACAACACCGGCGTGGGCTACCGCATCAGCCACGGATGGGCCTACGAGCAGCACTGCTACTTCGCCATCCGCTTCTCGCGTCCCGTAAAGGAGAGTTGGGACCTGCAGACAGGCAGCCACTACTACCGCCTCGACTTCGAACCCAGCACGGAGCCGCTCATCGTCACCATCGCCCTCAGCCCTGTCTCGGAGTTCAACGCCCAGCAGAATATGGTGGGACCGTTCATGACTTTTGACGCGATGCGCCAAGAGGCCGACGAGCAGTGGAACCGCAACCTCGCCCGCGTGCAGGCTTCTTTCCTGAACGACCGCGACCGCCGCATCTTCTACACGGCCATGTACCACTTCATGGTCGCGCCACAGACGTGGGACGATGAAAACGGCGACTGGCGCGGAGCCGACAACCGCGTCTATAGGCTACAGACGGGCCAAGGACCGCAGGACGACGGGCGCGACGGCTTTGCATGGCCGTTCGGTGCCACCAACCCCTCCTACCTCACCACCCTCTCCCTCTGGGACACCTATCGCGCCGCAGCCCCTTTAGGCACCATCATCCTGCCCGAGATGATGCCGTCGGTGACCGAGACCTATCTGCGCATCTTCCGCGAGCAGGGCAAGCTGCCCGTGTGGCACCTGATGTCACAGGAAACCGACTGTATGGTCGGCTGTCCCGCTGTACCCATCCTGGCCGATGCCCTGCTGAAAGGCTTTGTCAAGGACTCACTGGCAGCCATCAAAGCCATGACCAGCAGCCTACTCATGGACGAACGCGGTCTGGACGACATGAAGGCATACGGCTATGTTGCCAACGACCATCACGGGGAAAGCCTCTCACGCTCATTAGAGTATATGCTGGCAGACTGGTCTGCCGTACAGGCCGGCAAGGCCGTCTTAAACGCTAAACGCTCATCGTTAAACGAAAAACAAGCCGAAGAACTCAGCAAGACCATCGGCTTCCTTGACAAGCGCAGCCACAGCTATCCCGCACTCTACGACAAACGTGTAGGCTTCTTCCGCGGCAAGAACTCCGACGGCTCCTTCGAGAACCTCGAAGGCTTCAACCCCAACCACCAGACACGTCCCTTCACCGAGGGTAACCCCTGGCAGTACCTCTGGCTCGTGCCGCAGGATGTCGATGGCCTCATGCAGATGCTCGGCGGACGTGACATCGCAGTGAAGCGTCTCGACAGCCTCTTCACCGCAGACAGCCAGCTCAACGAGAATGCGCAGCCCGACATCAGCGGACTCATAGGACAGTATGCCCACGGCAACGAACCCAGCCACCACATTGCCTACCTCTACGCCCTCATGGGGCAGCCCCGCAAGACCGCCAAGATTGTGAAGCAGATACAGCGCGAACTCTACACCGACCAGCCCGCTGGCCTCTGCGGCAACGAGGACGTGGGCCAGATGTCGGCATGGTATATCCTCTCTGCCCTCGGCTTCTATCAAGTAGAACCCTGCGGCGGACGCTATGTGCTGGGCTCGCCTCTGGTCAAGGAAGCCGCCATACATGTCGGCAACGGCAAGACATTCACCATCCGCACCCACGACCTCAGCGAGAAAGCCATCTACATCAAGAAGGTGCTACTCAACGGCCAGCCCCTACCCGTCTGCACCACCTTCTCGTCTTGCACAGAGAAGCTACCGAAAGGCTATGTAGCACCCTTCATCCTGCGCCATGAGGATCTGGTCCGCGGTGGCACACTCGACATCTTCATGTCCAAATAAGAAACACATTATCTATAACGCAAGCAGGTCGGGAAGTCAACACTTCCCGACCTGCTTCATGATATGGGCAACTGAGTGTGTGTGCCTCAACGTGTCATGACCTTGCGGACAGAGCCGTCGGACATGCGGATGAGGTTGATACCGCGAGTGGCATGACTGCGCTGTGTGCCGTCAATGCCATAGCGCTGCAGGGGAGTTGCATCAATAGCAGTGTTCACGTCGCGGACGGGCGTATCACTGCTGCTGACGACCTTCTTCTCGTCGGCATTGATGATGACCTTGCGGGTCTTGTCATAGAGCAGTGCGATGACGCGCAACTCTGCAGCCATCTGGGCCAGTTTGTTGCTCTTGATGCTGAACTTGGAAGTATGGCTCTGGGTCTGCCCCTCCTCAACGGTTGTCTTGAGGCTGCCAGTGACACCCGTTCCGACGCCCAGACCAGCAATGGCCACGTCGTTGAAGGTCACGTCGGCATAGACATCCCAGATGTTGCAAACCTCGTTCATGTAGGGGTCATCCTCATAGGAGCCGGCATAATAGGCGGCGTAGGCGTTCACCTGTTTCCAGTCATCGCCCTCGCCGTGGAGGCCGTCGGCCACGAGGACGTAGCTCAGAAGATAAGGAGCCGACTTGCGGTTGATCTGGAAAGTGACATCGGTGGTGAAGTTGATTGTGCTCGTCGTCTCGTCCAGAACAGGCTGTTGGAGATTCACGGCAGCTTCCACCATCTTGCTGTTCTCATCCTCGATGACAGCTCCCAGGCCCCAGCCGTCGTCGCCCTCACCCATGTAGGGATCCACAGAGCGGTAACGGTTCACGTTGGCCGACGGGAAGCCTCCAACGCTGTTGAGCAGTGTGTTGAAGGCACTCACCAGCATGGGCTCGCTGGTGCTGCCGCCATGGATGGACATGAGCACGGCGTCGTCAGGATACTCGGCACGGGCGCGCTTCAGACCTGCCAAGCCACGGGGACACCACATGCACCAGGTGCCGGTGAACTCCTCGACAGCCGTGCGGCGCTTGCTGGCCTTGGCCATGGCGAGGATGGAGCCGGTGGATATCTTGCCGGTGGTGGCTTCGTTCTTCTCGCCGTTCACAGCCACGATGTTGATGGTGTGGCTCACCACGCCAGACTCTGCGGGAGCAGTAACGGGGAAGTTCACATCCTCGTAGATGCCCAGGGTGGTGATGGGCTTCTTCAGTTCCAGACGCATGGTGTCTGAGACGGCACCATTGGCGCGCACGCTGTAGTCGATGCTGTGGATGCCGGCACGGCCGAAGTTGGCCACGGGCACAGGCACCTGTGTCACCTCGCCTTTGATGGTTCCGAGGGTCTCGAAGGCCTTGGCCTGCATCTTGTTGACGGCAAAGTCGCTGGCCACGGTGACGGGCTGGATGTCTGCATTGACGATGGTGCCCGTGGTGGTGTTGAAGAGCACACTGACCACCTTCAGGTTATCCAGACTCTGGAGCACGGGGTTCTCGACGAGGGCGATGGTGCCGCTGACGGTGATGGTGTCGCCGTCCTTGATGCTGGCTTTGATGCTCTTCTCGATGCCGCCGTCCATGCCCTTGGCTGCGATAGCCACATGGTCATAGGTCATGGGCATGTAATCCTGTCCGTTGACCCACTGGGCCAAGTCTGCGTAGTCTGTCCACTCATCCTTGACTTGTGGATTGCAGTAGTAATTAGCCTGTGCCCACTTACGACCAGTGCCGGTGAGTCCGTCGGCCACGATGACGTAGCCCAGCGCGTATGTGCTCTTGGCATTGGTGTAGTTGAAGCAGACATCGGTCTTGAAGGTGATGTTGCCGCTCTTGTTCAGCACGGGAGCCTCCAGATCCACGGAGGCCTCGGCCAGCACCTGGTTCATCTCCTCGGCAAGGCCCCAGAGGCCCTTGGACTCATCCACGCCAAAGTAGGGGTCGCACACGGTGGCACGGTCCACGTAGGCAGAAGGATAGCCGGCTCCGCTGCTCACGCCGTAGTCGATAGCCATGGGGTCATCGCTGTGGACGGCAATAGTGATGGCGCGGTCGCCCAACTGCTCGTTGACCTTCTCCAGGCCTGTGATGCCGCGCGGGCACCATCCGCACCATGTGCCGGTGAACTCCTCGATGACCGTGCGGCGCTTGACAGCGCGGGAGAGGGTGACGAAGTAACCGTCTGAGACGGCCTCCTCGTTGCCGTTATCCTGACCGTTGACCTGTGTGATGGTGACAGTTCGGGGTGTGCGGCCAGAAGTCTTGTCGGCTGTCATGGGGATGCGCACCACAGCCTGGGCGTTAAGATAGTCCAGTCCGGAGACCTCCAGGTGTAGCTCATCACTGTATGAGTTGGCCTCGTCAATGATATAGTCAATGCTGGTGACGGGGTTGGTGCCCAGGTTGGTGAGCGTGAGCTGGGCTTCAGCCGTGCCGCCGGGCAGGGCGAAGACATCGTTGAATGTGCTGCCGACAGCCACAGAGTTCTTGGGGAAGTTGTTGCCTTCGAGTTGCACTTGCAATGCTACCGGGCCGTATTGCTTGTAGCTGTCATCCCATGAGCTCATGCTCTCCGAGGTGCGCACCCAGAAGGAGTTGTCGATGTTGGCGCCGTTGTAGCGCAGGAGCACGGGATAGTGGGTCGCATCGTTGGCCTCGGTGATCTCGAAGGTGTAACCCACGTAGAAGGTCTTGGAGGGCACGGTGTAGGGTGTGGGCAGTTTCACCTCTGTCCATGCCTGGTCGTTGACACTGGCCACGGGAACATCTACAGCCAGACCGTCGAGGCTGTTGGGCAGCGACTCGGCAATCCACACGTGTACGTTCTTCATATAGGCAGCTCCGGCCACACCAAAACGGATGGCAGAGATGCTGTTGCCTTGTGCCAGGGTCTGTTTGTTGGTGATGCCGATGGCGGCCCAGAAGGTCTCGGCCACTCCACTACCGAAGCCTATGGAATTGGCCACTTCGCCCTCGAAATAGCCCCACCACATCTGCTCTGTCTCGTCGTCTGCGGCGACGGGAGCACTGGGAGCGTTGTAGCGGGCGAAGCGGGGTGACTGCTCATAGCGCATCATCTCTGTGCGCTGTCCGCGGGGAAAGTTCTTGAGCACACGGTTACCTGACAGATTCAGTACCTGTGCCGAGGCCACACCTGCCAAGAGCAGCGCGGCCATGAGAAGGGGTAAGCGTTTGATCATAATGAACAACGAATAATTTAGAATGAATAATTAAGGATGAATAATGCGGTGCAAAGGTACAACAAATCTGTGAGAGGCGTTCGTTTTTTCCGAAAATAATTCATGGTGGCTGGCAAATCGGTTGTTTCTCATGGTGGTCTAAGCCATGAGATCGCTCATGATGTCATCCGAGACCATGAGCGAGCGGACTGTGAGGTGCAGTCGCCCGTCGGTCTGAGCCAGCCGCCCCGCCCGCAAGTGGGGGGCAGCCTGCTGCAACAGATAATCCAGACGTTGCAGCCCGAAACGCCGTTCAATAGCCTCCAACTGCACGCCATGTGCCGTTCGCAACCCACACATCACCGCCTCGTCATACAACTCATCATCCGTCAACACTTCCGTCGTGAACCACTCCTCAGCCCTAGACCCTCGACCCTCAGCCCTCAACCCTCGACCCTCAGCCATCAACCCTCGACCCTCAGCCCTCGACCCTCGACCCTCAGCCTTTAACCCTCGACCCCCAGCCATCAACCCTCGAACCTCAGCCTTTAAACTTTCAACTTTAAACTTTAAACTTTCAACTCCCTCCCTGTATGCCGTCAAGTCCGGCTTGTTCGCCCGCCGTGTCCGCGCCCCGTCATAGCTATGCGCTCCGGGGCCGAAACCCAGATACGCCGCACCCGTCCAATAACTGCTGTTGTGACGTGAATGATAGCCGGGCAAAGCAAAGTTGGAGATTTCATAATGCTCGAACCCCGCAGCGCGGGTCCGTTCACACAAACGTTCATACATCTGCACCTGCACATCCTCTGGCACCTCCTCCACCCTACCCTCTGCGCGCCAGCGGGCCAGAGCCGTACCCTCCTCATAGCTCAGCGCGTAGGCTGAGAGGTGCTGCACATCCAGTGAGAATGCCGTGTCCAGATCACGCTCCCACATCTCCAGCGTCTGCCCCGGCAGCCCGTAGATGAGGTCGATGCTGATATTACTGATACCCACCTCCTGTAACCGCCGCACAGCCTCCACCGCCGTTTGGGCATCATGTCGGCGACGGATGAGCCGCAGCAAAGCATCGTCAAACGTCTGGATGCCAAGAGAGATTCTGTTTATTGATGATTGATGATTGATGATTGCAATCACCACATCATCAATCACCACATCATCTGGGTTCATCTCCATTGTCACCTCCGCATCTTCCTCTACCTCGTAATTCTTATAGACACAATCCAGGATTCTTCTCAGCTGTGCAGTTGCCAGCACAGAAGGCGTCCCCCCACCTATATATATACTACGCACGCGCGACCCCCTCATCTCTCCCCGCCGTTCCACAATCTCACTGCATAGCGCACGCACATAGTTCTCCCGCTCTCCCCCCAATGTGGTAGAGTAGAAGTCACAATAGGCACACCGCGACTTGCAGAACGGGATATGAATGTAAATCCCTGCCATTACCCTCTATTAAGTTTGTATCTCTTATCTGACGATTAAGACATTCATCTTTGTTAGCCATTGATGTTATCCGGGCACAAAGATACAAAAAAGCAGATAATTGCACGCTTTTAGCAGAATTTTTTCGATCTGCACAGGTGAAACCATAGTTCTTTTAGCCATTGTATTTGTCCAATGTGTGATTTATCTTTGTGTCAACGTGTGACCAAGACCCACAAATTGTTGCCCTTTTGATGGACAATTAACCATATTTAAGCCCATTTCATAAAATAATCCTCGATTCACTTGGCACGAATCCCAAATTCCCCTATCTTTGCACCCGACGATAGATGCCACTCTTTATTCCACATTTTTTCACTCATGCATTGTTCACTAAACAGATAATGAAGCATCCATGACACGGAAGAAACGTACATTCATCAGCTTTGACTGGGCACTCAAGCACCTCCTGCGCGAGAAAGCCAACCACGACGTGCTGG
>JAFSZU010000187.1 GCA_017455585.1 Bacteroidaceae bacterium
GGGAGAACCCTCGGGAACGGTAACGGAGGGAGAACCCTCGGGAACGGTAACGGAGGGAGAACCCTCGGGAACGGTAACGGAGGGAGAACCCTCGGGAACGGTAACGGAGGGAGAACCCTCGGGAGCGGTAACGGAGGGAGAACCCTCGGGAGCGGTTTGTTCTTCTGAGAGAGGTGTGTTTGTGAAACGTACAATCCAGATGCTGACTTCATAAAGAAGCCAGATGGGCAGCGAGACGACAAGCAGCGTCATGATGTCTGCCGTCGGGGTGATGATGGCGGCGATGATGAGGATGGCCACAATGGCGTGGCGACGATACTCGGCCATCCACGTGTGCTTCAACATCCCGAAGCGTGCCAGCAGCCACGCGATGACAGGAATCTCAAAGACGATGCCGAAGACAAGGGACATCAGCAGCAGGGTATCTACATAGCTGCTGAGGGTGAGCATGGTCTCCACTTCACTGCTCACGCTGTAGGTGCCCAGGAAGCGCACTGTCAGCGGGAAAATGAGGAAGTAGTTGACCACGATACCCACAAGGAACATCCCGTAGGCTGCCCCCACCAGCCGTATGCTGGCGCGCCGCTCGTTGTCATAGAGAGCCGGAGAGATGAAACGGAAAAGGATGTAGATGACGTAGGGCGACGCCACGAGCAGCCCCATCACCAGCGAGACCTTCATGTGAATCATGAACTGTTCCGTCAGCTCTGTATTGATGAGCTTCAGCTGGAAAGGTTCTGCCCCCAAGAGGCGGTAGGTGGGGAAGTTACTGTCACGCGGCCACAGGACCAGGTCAAAGAGGTAGTCCTTCAGAAAGAACACACCCAGTCCCATGACGACCGCCGCCACCAGCACCCGTATGATGCTGCCACGCAGGATGTCAAGATGATCCCAGAAGGTCATCTGCTCTTCCATCGTTATTTGCTCTCTGCCTTGTTGTAGTTGGTGGTTTCCTGAATGTCGTCATCGAGACCTTTCACACCATCCTTGAAACTCTTGACTCCTTTGCCAAGACCTTTCATGAGTTCGGGAATCTTCTTGCCTCCAAAAAGGAGGAGCACCACCAGTGCGATAAGGATGATTTCGGGGGTTCCTAAGTTCATTTTTTGTGTATTTTGGGGTTTGTTCGGGACAAAAGTAGTGAGAAAAAGCGAAAGAATGCAACTTTTTGAAGACTTTTTTGTGAGATAAGAGCACGGAATGAATAGGAATGACCGAATGTGAGCCCAAAATCTTTTCTTTTTTACTCAATTGGCTCACATTTTTATTTCAGATGGCTTATATTTTCGAAATAATGTATAACTTTGCGGCATATTCACGACCAATGCCAAATAGATAATGAGACAGAGTATCTTCTTTGTGATGTCAACGTTATTATGTGTGTGCTCGTCATGGACGGCCGTGGCGCAAGACGCGACACAAAAGACATTGACCCTGCTTTCCACCAAGGACGAGGGGCCGTGGCCATGCGCCTATTACTTCCTCGACAGCAATGAGGAACTGAGCGGGCTGACGGTGAAGGACTGGGCGGGAGTCTGCGCCGACGAGACGGACTGGGTGCAGGGGTGGGGTCCCTTCAGCAGTGAGCATGACCATTTCCTGTACACCCACTGGGGCAGCCCGCGACAGGCACTGCTGGTGCGCCGCCACTTCACATTGACGGCAGCTGAGGCGGAGGCCGTGCGGGCCGGCAAGGTCACCTTCCGCTGTAGCTATGACGAGAACCCCAAGGCCTATCTCAACGGCACGGCTTTCTGGTGGGCATCGGGCTGGAATGACAATGCCTACGCCGCCAGCACGCTCTCGAGTCGCCATCGCAAACTGCTGCGCGAGGGCGACAACGTGATTGCCATCTCCCTCACCAGCGGCGGAGGTTCGGGGCACCTGGACATGGAACTCACGGCCACCATCACCGTGACTCCTGACGGGGTGCAGACACCGCAGACAGAATCGCCTCAAGGCTCACAGCCTCTTTTCCGACTGGACGGCACACCCGCCCATCCGCGCACCCCGCACCCCAAGGGTGTCTATGTCCAGAAAGACACCAAGCACTTGCACCGCTGAGAGAGATTATTAGCACCACAGATTACACAAATTACACGGATTACAGGTCCTGTGGTTATTCCAATTATATATGATATTTCACAGATTTCTGTGCAGCACACTACACAATATATGTTACAAACCACGGATTACACGGATTACACGGATGAGTCCTTTCCATCTTAGATAATCTGTGAAATACAGATAACAATTATGCAAATGAGAAGCTGTAAAGAATCCGTGTAATCTGTGAAATCTGTGGTTCGTCAATATAAACTAAAAGAGTTATTACTGATATGAGAAAATGCTTATTGTTTGTGTCGGCCGCGTTGTGGGCGGTCAGTGTGTCGGCATCCGTGGAAGTGGTGGACAGACCGCCGTTGGCCAATCAGGCCAATTACCCCGTGTATCGTGCACCCCTGCATGGTGGGCGACTGTTGAAACTGCCCGTGGGGCATGTGCAGCCGCGTGGCTGGCTGCGGGAACTCCTTGTGCGCCAGCGCGACGGCCTGAACGGCCAGCTGGGCACCGTCAGCGCGTGGTTGGACAAACGCAATAACCAGTGGCTCAGCGACGGCGGCGACCACGGATGGGAGGAGGTGCCCTACTGGCTCCGAGGCTATGCCAGCATGGCCTACATTCTGAATGAGGATGCCTTGAAGACCGAGGCGCAGACGTGGTTCGAGGGTGTCTTTGCCAACCTGAAAGCCGACGGCTTCCTGGGACCCCACAACACCTCCAACGGACGACCGGAGGTGTGGGCGCAGATGATCATGCTCTGGGCCTTGCAGACCTACTATGAGTTCACCGAGGATCCGCGCGTGCTCACCGCCATGACCAACTATTTCAAGTGGGAGATGACGGTGGCCGATGACCAGTTCCTGGAGGACTACTGGGAGAACAAGCGCGGCAGCGACAACGAGTGGAGCGTCATCTGGCTCTACAACCGCACGGGCGACACGTCCCTGCTGCCACTCATTGAGAAGCTGCACCGCAACACTGCCGACTGGACGCTGCAGCGCGACCTGCCCAACTGGCACGGCGTGAATGTGGCCCAGGGCTTCCGCGAACCCGCCACCTATTATGTCTATACGGGCGACGAGAAGATGCTGCAGGCGGCTTACGACAATCAGGCATACATGCGCGAGCGCTACGGACAGGTGCCGGGCGGCATGTATGGTGCCGACGAGAATGCCCGCAAGGGCTACATCGACCCCCGCCAGGGTGCCGAGACCTGTGCGCTGGTGGAGCAGATGGCATCGGACGAGATTATGATGGGCATCACGGGCGACCCCGCGTGGGCCGACCACTGCGAGGATGTGGCCTTCAACACCTTCACGGCCTCCATGATGCCGGATATGCGCGGGTTGCGCTACATCACCTCGCCCAACATGGCCGTCACCGACGGCAAGAACCACGCCCCCAGCATCGACAACAGCCTGCGCGGGATGCTCTCCATGAGTCCCTTCAGCAGCCGCTGCTGCCAGCACAACCACGGCATGGGCTGGCCCTACTACACCGAGCACCTCGTCATGGCCACCACCGACGGCGGCCTGGCCACCATGCTCTATGCGCCCAGCGAGACCTCTGCCCTCGTCGCCGACGGCCAGCAAGTCCGCCTCACCGAGGACACCCGCTATCCCTTTGAGGAGGACGTGACGCTGACCATCCACACCACCGCTCCTGTGGAGTTCCCGCTCTACCTGCGCATTCCGGCATGGGCAGAGGGGGCAACGTTGATGCTTAACGGGGAACAGGTCTCCCCCGCTTCCTCCAGCAAGTACCTCTGCATCACCCGCGAATGGCAGGACGGCGACATCGTGACCCTGCACCTGCCCATGCAGTTGCGCTCGCGAGTCTGGCCGGAGAACAAGAGCAGTGTGAGTTTCGACTACGGCCCATTGACCCTCTCCCTGCACATCGGTGAGGAGTACCGCCAGCGAGACAGTCGCGACCATGAAATCGTGCAGGATGACTCCCACTGGCAGGACGGCGTGGATGCCTCCCTCTGGCCCGCTTATGAGATATTCGCCACCACACCGTGGAACTACGCCGCCGTGGTCGATGACCAGAACCGCCCGCAGCAGTTCACCGTCACGCGCCGCGAGTGGCCCGCCGACGACTACCCCTTCACCCTCGATGCCGTGCCCCTGACCTTCACCATCGCCGGACAGCGCGTGCCCGCTTGGGGCTTCGATGACACCGGCATGACCGACACCCTCCCCAGCATGTTCCGTCCCCGCGACACAGAAAAGGAGACGCTACAGCTGGTGCCCATGGGCGCTGCGCGTCTCCGTATCGCCGCCTTCCCCCGTGTGGTGGAGACCGATGTGACCACGGACTGTGTGGAAGATTAGAGTCCTATCTTCCAGCCGAGTATCAGGTAGAAGGCTCCATTCTTGGTCTCATGGTCTTCATAGACGTTCCCCTTCTTGTTCACGGGGAGGAGACCAAGGTTGTATTGTGCACCTAAGACGAAGTGCCCCCTGAACTCGTATGAAATGCCGAGAGGAATAGTGAGGTCGAATTTCTTCAGGTCGTCCATGTAATCCACGCGGATGTTATCGGTCTGCTTGCGTTTCAGATCTTGTTCCACACGGCTGGTCATGTCCGCATTCACCAGGAAGCCAGTCTGCAAACCAGCGTTGAAGGACCAGCCTTTGTAGAAATAGAGGTGCGCCATAAGGGGGACTTGGACGTAGGTGAGTTCCAGTGCGTTATTTGAATATTTGACATTCATGTCTTGCACTTTGAGATTCTCATATCCTTGACCCTGGACGGCGTAGTTCACACCTGCGGAAAGGCCAAGTATTTTGTTCGCCTGATAGGTTACTCCTAAGCCGATAAGGGCAGAAGGGGCCAGTTGTTTATCTAAGATGAGATTCTGGCTATTCACCCCGGCAAATTGTACAACAGCCTTCTCTGCGTTGTTCAGCCAGGAAGCACCCAGACCGATATTGATGTCAAAGGACCACTTGCCGGGTTCATGCTGTGCGGAAGCACTCAGTGTAGCCATCAAGGCGGCTACTGCCAATAGCATAATCTTCTTCATAGGTTGATTGATTGTAAAAGGGTTTATATGAGCTGTTGTTTCTACAAGTGACTTTACCTTGATAGTGGTCGCAAAGGTAAAGAATAATTCTCAATAGCTCATCGATATTCATTATATTTAACATTTATGATTCGCGCACAGGGCCTGTGCCAAGGAGTTATAGTCTGGTAAAACCATACAGAGAGACGCGGGAATCATTTCCCGCGTCTCTCTGCAATCTGTATGGATGTAAATAGGTTTTATACCAGACCCTGGGCCATCATGGCCTTGGCCACCTTCATGAAGCCGGCCACGTTGGCACCCTTCACGTAGTTAACATAGCCGTCGGGCTCTGTGCCGTACTTCACGCAGTTTTCGTGGATATTCTCCATGATCCAGAGCAGCTTGGCATCCACCTCTTCGGAGCTCCAGCTCAGACGCTCAGAGTTCTGAGACATCTCCAGACCGCTGACACTCACGCCGCCGGCGTTGCTGGCCTTACCCGGAGAATAGAGGATTTTGGCTTCCTGGAACACGCGGATGGCGCCCGGTGTGGAAGGCATGTTGGCACCCTCGGCCACGGCAATCACGCCGTTAGCCACCAGAGCCTTGGCCTGCTCCTCGTTGAGTTCGTTCTGTGTGGCGCAAGGCAGGGCGATGTCGGCCTTCTCGAACCAAGGCTTGGCACCGTCGCCCACGTACTTGGCAGTGGGATATTCCTCCACGTACTCGCGGATGCGGCCACGATAGACGTTCTTCAGCTCCATGATGTAGTCGAGCTTCTTGCGGTCGATGCCGTCCGGGTCGTAGATGTAACCGTCGGAGTCGGACATGGTCATCACCTTGCCACCGAGCTGCAGCACCTTCTCGGCTGCATACTGGGCCACGTTGCCGGCACCGGAGATGAGCACCTTCTTGCCCTCAACGGTCTCGCCCTTGGTCTTCAGCATGGCACGGAGGAAATAGACAGTACCGTAACCGGTAGCCTCGGGACGAATCAGTGAACCGCCGAACTCCAGACCCTTGCCTGTCAGCACGCCGCTGAACTCGCGGGTCAGCTTCTTATACATGCCGAACATATAGCCTACTTCGCGGCCACCCACACCGATGTCACCTGCGGGCACGTCGGTGTCGGGACCGATGTGACGTGTCAGCTCAAGCATGAATGCCTGGCAGAAACGCATCACCTCGGCGTTGCTCTTGCCACGGGGGCTGAAGTCGGAGCCGCCTTTGCCACCGCCCATGGGCAGGGTGGTCAGGGAGTTCTTGAAGGTCTGCTCAAAGGCCAGGAACTTCAGGATACCCAGGTTCACGCTCTTGTGGAAGCGGATGCCGCCTTTGTACGGGCCAATGGCGTTGTTGTGCTGGATGCGATAACCCATATTGGTCTGCACGTTGCCCTTGTCGTCGGTCCACGTCACACGGAACTGATAGACACGGTCGGGGATGCACAGGCGCTCGATGAGGTTCACCTTATCGAACTCGGGGTGTTTGTTGTACTCTTCTTCGATGGTGCCCAGCACCTCTTCGACAGCCTGATGATACTCGGGCTCGCCGGGGAAACGACGTTTGAGGTCTTCTAAAACTAACTTTGCGTCCATAATAATAGATGTTTGGTTGAGTTGTTCATGTAACTTGGCACAAAGGTAACCGTTTTACTTCATTTATTCATAAAAAAGTATAGAAAAGTTAGCAAAAACATAATAATTCTTGCTTTTTGTCAATTGTGCACAGGATGATCAACACATTCAATCACGTCCAATCCTTCATGGCCAAATGGTAAATGTTAAATGATAAATAGTAAATGGTAAAATGGTAGATGGTCAAATGGTAAATGGTAAAATGGTAAATTTCCTGGTTTTATGGCTCATTATTCATTTATTTGCCGTACCTTTGTGCCCACAATGAGATGTCCGTTATTCCTTTATCTCTTTTTGCTGGTGTGCCTCCCGCTCCAGGCTCAACTCCCTTCGCCCCCTAAGCGTGAAGTGAGAGCCGTGTGGCTGACTACGCTCAACGGCCTGGACTGGCCCACGACGCGGGCTACCTCCGAGGCTTCCCGTCGCCAGCAACAAGAGGAACTATGCCATATCTTAGATCTGTTGAAGGCCGCCAACTTCAACACGATTATGTTGCAGACGCGTGTTCGCGGGTCGGTCATCTATCCCTCGGCCATTGAGCCATGGGACGGGGCACTCACCGGTACCATCGGGCAAAATCCCGGCTATGACCCCTTGCGTTTCGCCATTGAGGAAACGCATCGTCGCGGCATGGAGCTGCATGCCTGGGTAGTCACCATTCCTTGCTTTAAGGTGGCGATAGCGCGACAGATGGGTAGCAAGAGCATTCTACGTACACGTCCCACACTCTGCAAACGTATCGGCGACACCTATTATCTCGACCCAGGTCAGCCGGGAACGGCTGATTACTTGGCCGACATCTGTATGGAGATTGTGGAGAACTATGATGTGGATGGTCTCCACTTCGACTACATCCGTTACCCTGAGAACGCGGCTTCCTTCTCAGATGCGGCCACCTATAAGAAATACGCTCCCAAGGGGATGGCGAAGGCTGCGTGGCGGCGCGAGAACATTACACGCATCGTGCGACATATATATAATAAGGTACACGCGCGCAAACCGTGGGTGCGCATCAGCAGTTCACCCGTGGGCAAGCACGCCGACCTCAGCCGCTACAGCTCCCGAGGCTGGAACGCGCGCGATGCGGTGCATCAGGATGCCCAGTTGTGGCTGCGCAAGGGCTTTCATGACCTGCTGTTCCCGATGATGTACTTCGACGGCGACCACTTCTATCCCTTTGCCGCCGACTGGCAGGAACAGTCCGCCGGTCGTCACGTGGTGCCCGGCTTAGGTGTCTATATGCTGCATCCACGCGAGCGCAACTGGCCGCTCAGTGCCATCCAGCGGCAACTGCATTTCCTCCGTGCCGAGGGTTTAGCGGGTGAGTGCTACTTCCGCAGCCGCTTCCTCACAGACAACGTCAAGGGCATCTATGACTATCTGCACTCCGTTTTCTATGCCTTCCCCGCTTTGCCGCCAGCATGCACATGGTTAGACAGCATACCACCACAGACCCCCACCCCGCCTGGCCGTCCTCAGCAGAGGACGGCCAGGCGGGGTGGGGGTATTCTTACTTGGCAACCCTCCACCGACAACCTTCCTGGTGGCGTGCGCTATAACGTCTATGCTTCCACTGAGT
Source organism: Bacteroidaceae bacterium (assembly GCA_017455585.1). Taxonomy (GTDB): domain Bacteria; phylum Bacteroidota; class Bacteroidia; order Bacteroidales; family Bacteroidaceae; genus Physcousia. The sequence continues at coordinate 8,294 of JAFSZU010000187.1, forward strand.
GGCCTGTAGATACGTCGCAGCCTCAGAATCTGGTGGCTACACTCCTGCCTGAACCACGTTTCGAATATAATCCCCTGTATGTAGCCCTCATGGGCCTGCACTTTGCCGTTACGGCCATTGACCGTTGCGGCAATGAGAGTGCACCCTTGCAGTTTACCACCACAGCCCCCAGCGTTTCAAAGACATCACCTCGCACCTTGCACCGTGGTCCTTCTGGCCAACTGGAATTTGGCGTCTCACGTGGTGAGCATGGGAGAAGATGGTAAGCATGTCCCACGATTGGGGACAACCCAATACACACTTTGTTACCGCAACAATCCATGAGTCTGGATACGCACGGCTGGGATCACACACACCTTTGCGACAATTCCACCGTTTGTACTTGTCAATACGTGCGGACGTGATTGCCAACACATGCGTAATAATCTAAGCGTGACTTGGGGTTTATCCTGCCGCTTGGTTACGTTTCATGAACTCGGATGGCGAGACACCGTAGAAGTTCTTGAATTGTGTGGCGAAGGAGGAGGGGGAGCTGAATCCGCAGAAGTCCATCACCTCTGCCACTGTGTAGCGTTTTCTCAGGAGGAGGTCAGCAGCTTGTTTGAGGCGGACGTTGCGGATAAGTTCTCGCATGGACTGGTTGGTAAGTTCCTTCATCTTGCGGTGTAGGTGGGCACGACTGATGCCTACCTCGTGGGTGATGGCCTCCACATCCAGTTCAGGGTCCGACAGATGTGCATTGATCACGGCCATTACCCTCTGGAGCAGTCGTTCGTCGGGGTTCTCCCGCACGGGTTCCTGCACGTCAATATAGCTATTAAGGTTCTCAGCCCCGCTGAATTTGTTGGCCAGCATCTGGCGTGAGTGAATCAGGTTCATGGTCGTTCGCCGCAGAAGTTCTATGTTGAAGGGTTTTGTGATATAGGCATCTGCGCCCACGTCCATGCCCTCTATGCGGTCGTCATCGGAGTCTCTGGCAGTGAGCAGGATAACGGGTATGGCACTGATATTGATATTGGAACGCACGCGTGCGAGCAGTTCCAGCCCGTCCATCTCGGGCATGGTGATATCTGTGATGAGCAGGTCGGGACCCTGTTGGAGCGCGCTGTCTAGTGCCTCGCGCCCATTGGCGGTGGCGGTGATGTCGAACTCTTTCTGTAGTTCCGAGGTCAGATACTCCCGGATTTCATGGTCGTCCTCTGCAATGAGCACTTTCAATCGTCTTCGTTTCTGCGATGAATGCGCATGTGCTGCTTCGGCTGTAGGCATATCCTTCCCGGTCTGTGGCAGCTGTTCGCTTGCTATGGCAGACTCTTCTGCTATCGGTGCGGGATTTCCCGCGGGAATCTCAATGACGAACAGGCAGCCTCGCTCTGGCAAGTTCTCGGCATGAATGGTTCCGTGATGCAGCTCCACGAGGGAGCGCGCCAGATCCAGACCGATGCCCGTTCCGGTGTATCTGTCCTTGGCTGTCCCCGGCACCTGATAGAAGCGCTGGAAGATGCTCTCTAACTTGTCCGCCGGGATTTGTTCGCCGTCATCGGCCACGGTGATGCGTGTCTGCGGGCCCGCCTCCACGGTGATGTCGATGTGCCCGTCCAACCCTGTGAACTTGAAGGCATTGGAGAGTACGTTCATCATCACCTTGTCAAAGGCCTGTCGGTCTATCCACATGGGCAAGGTCTGCAATCCGTCATGGTGGAAGGCGAAGGTGATGCGTTTCTCCTGTGCCTTGGGCTGGAAGGTCTGCACCAGGTCGCCGATGAATCCGATGAGGTCTGTCTCCTCGCGGTGTATCTGCATCTGTCCCTTGTCAATCTTGTGTATGTCCAGCATCTGTGTGACCGTGTTCAGGATGCGCTCTGCGTTTCTGCGTATGAGGTGATAGATGCGGCTGCGTGCCGGGTCTTCATCTTCGCGCATGAGCACTTCGAGTGGTGAGACGATGAGCGTCAACGGCGTGCGTATCTCGTGTCCCATGTTCATGAAGAACTGCAGACGCTGTTCCTGCATCTGTTCGGCGTGTATGCTTTCCTGCAGGAGCAAACGCTGTTGCTCACGGTGTCTGCGCCAGAGGAAGTAGCGCCAGATGGCTATGGCCAAGACGGCCAGATAGAAGAGGTACGCATAGATGGACAGATACCATGGCGGCTGCACTCGGATGGTGAACTCGCGCGTGTCTGTCAGCGTGCGCCCGTCTGTTGCCCGAACCTGAAAGTGATAAGTCCCTGTTCCCAAGTGACTGAACTGCAACTCGTTCTTTCCTGCATCCATCGTCTGCCATAGGCCCTCGTTGATGCTGTACTGGATTTGCACGCGGTCGTTCAGTCCGTAGGTCAGGGCAGTGAAGAAGAGGCTGAAGCTGTTGTCGTTATGCGAGAGGTTGATGTAGTCGGTCTCCATCACGGGTTTCTGGGTGGCCTTGTGCCATCCCGACCGGGTCTCGGTGGTCACAGGAACCCCTCCAATCCTCATCTCGGAGAGATAGAGCGTCGGGGGCATCGGAGCATATCGCACCGTGCCGGGGTCGAAGAGGGTGACTCCGCCCGTGCCGCCGAATGCCAGTAGGCGCCCAACCTGTGTGGCGGCATTGCGCGAGAACTCGTTGCCCTGCAGACCGTCGCTGGCAAAGAAGTTCTCGAAACTGTCGTCTGCCGATCTCATTCTGCTTAGGCCGTGGGTGGTAGCCACCCACAGTTCATCCTGCTCCCCGCCTGTGAGGGAGACAATATTGTTGCTGGGCAGACCTTCGGCTGTCGTGAAGTAGTGAAGTGTCCCGTCCTTGTCATAGCGGCAGAGCTTGTCGGCAGTGCCCACCCACAGGGGCCGGTTGCCCGCTGGCGGCAACACACACTGCACTCCCTCGGCTTCCAAGATGCGGTTCCGTCCGAAGGCCGTGAGCCAACTGTCGGTCTGGAAGTCGTAACAGGAGAGACCGCTGGTGGTGCAGACATACACGCGATCCTCCTCCGTTGAGTATTTGATGGTATAGACAAAGTCGTTACAGATGCTGTTGCTGTGCAGGGGGTCTTCATTGTCGCTGCGAGTCAGATAACGCTCTTGCTGTCTGGTCTGTGGATGATAACGGACGACACCGCCACCCATTGCCCCCACCCACAGGTTGCCTCGCCCATCCACATCGAGCCCGAAGACATTGGCCAGAGGCCCATAGGAGAAGTCCAGCCGATGGTATTGCCCCGTCTTCAGGTCCACCTCGCCGCAGCCATCGCCGTAGCCACCCATCCACAGCCGCCCATCGCTGGTCATGGTTAGACAGAGTACGGTGCGCGGCACGCGGTCATAGTGGCGCAGCAGTTGTCCTGCAGAGTCAATGGCATAGATGCCATCACCATCGGTTCCCACATACAGGGTGCCGTCGGGCGCATAGAGTGTGGCCATGACACAGCCGTTGCCAATGGGATTCTTGGGGCCTTGGCGATAACCGAAGTAGCGGAAGCCGCCATCCTGTGCCGGGTGCATGAAAACTCCCTTCTGCAACAGTCCCAACCACACATTGCCAGCTCGGTCCTCCAGGATGGAATATACTTTGGCACGTCGCAGGTCCACATCGTTGCTGTGGTAGGGGGCAGGGATCAGTTGCCCCTTGTCGAGGATGAAGAGTCCGTCACAGTTGGTGCCCACCAGCAGTCCTCGCCGCTCAGACGCTCTCAGGCTGACAATGTTGAGTCCGCTGGTCTGGGGAACGAGCCGGAACGTATCTGCCCGTTTGTCATACTGATACAAGCCCTTGTTGCTGCCCACGAAGATGCGCCCCTCACCATCGATGCAGACTGTCTGCAGCGTGGCAGCCGTCGCCTCTTCATGGAGATAGGAACGCACCAGACTGTCGCGACAAGCCATAATTCCCCTGAAGGTGGTGACCACCCAGAGCCAGCCGTCCTCGTCCTCGGCCATCGCCACCACAGGATTGGCATCGGCCGAGATATCCAGGGCTCTCACACCTCCGCCATCTTCACCCATACGCATCACACCGTAGCCCGAGGTGCCGACGAGCACCTGCCCGTTGCGCCGACACAGGATGCAGCTGACGAAATAGCTGTCAAACGTCTCGCCGGGACGGACCTCGTAGGGGACACTCTGCCACTTCCCCTCGCCGTCGGTAATCTGTATGCCGTTGCTGGTTCCCACATACAGGACATCGTTCCTGTCCTGTGCCACACAGGTGACATAGTTCGTCTTGATGGATGACTCCGCGGCAGCATCGTGTTGGAACGTTGCAAACTGATAACCGTCGTAGGCACACAGTCCCCCCTCGGTGGAAATCCAGATATAGCCGTAGTTGTCCTGATAGATCTGGTTGACCATGCTGTTGGGCAGCACATCGTCCGTGGAATAATAGATGCCCGTCTGTGCGCTGCCGGGCAGACCGATCAAGAGAAGGACGTGTAGAACTGGAATGATATTTTTAGACATCTACCTATCTTATTGTTGGCGCAAAGGTAACTATAAAAAACGATAGTCTATTGCTTTTTCTCCTAAAAATGCGTCATGCAGGGCTCATTTAGTGCAGAATCATGTAACGTGTGATAAAGCACATGAGACGCTACGTCAACTTTCTCCACCTCGAACCCGCTACTTTTGCAGTCGGATTACAGACATCTTAAACAGTTTCCAATTAACATCCAAAAAAAGGCACAATGAACAACATGAAAAGATTCTTCAAGTTTCAAGGTTCAGGATTCAAGTTCCAAGTTTCATTTCTCCTCTTTTGTTTCGCTGTTCAAGCCGCGGCCTGGGAGGGGATGGCACTGCCACGGCTGCACACCGAGGGACGTTATCTCATGGACTGCCACGGCAACCGCGTCAACCTGCACGGGGTTATGATGACGCCCAACTCCTATTTCAACAATGGTCATTGGACCTTCCGGGGACCTACCGACCAGGCCAGCCGCAATGCTGCCTTCAACTACTTGGATGCCGTGATGGGCATTCTGGCCGACCCCGCCGGACCTCGGTGCGACTATGTGCGTCTGCACCTGGATCCCTGCTGGAGCAACGACCCCACCCTACCCCGCACGGGTGATGCCGAGGGCGAGGCCAATATCTCGCAGTTCAGCGAGACGCTCTTCCAGACCAACCTCCAGAGCCTTTTCGTGCGTCTCATCCAGGCTGCCGAGAAGCACGGCCTCTATGTCATCCTGCGTCCACCAGGTGTCTGCCCTGAAGTCATCGAGGCCGGCGGTGACTACGCGCGTTATTTATATAAGGTGTGGGACATCGTCTCCCGCAACAAGTATATCCGCAATGCCCCTCATGTGATGTTCGAGTTGGCCAACGAGCCCGTGGATATCCGCATCAGCGACGGCACGGCCGGTGCCGGCACCCAGGAGCACTTCGACTCCCTGTGCGCCGTCTTCCAACCCATTGTCGATAGAATCCGCCAGAACGGTGCCGAAAACGTCATCTGGATTCCTGGTCTGGGCTTCCAGAGCCTGTTCACAGGGCTGGTGCGCAATCCCATTCAGGGCAGTAACATCGGCTATGCCGCCCATGTCTATCCGGGATGGTTTGAACAGACTGCCACCGGAGCCACGGCAGAAGGCTTCATCGAGCACTTTCAGCAGCAGGTGCCCGTGGTGAACAGTGCACCCGTGGTCATCACAGAAAATGACTGGAGCCCGGAAAAGGAGGGCGAGGGCAAATACAACGAGTTCGGCCAATGGGTGCCCGCCAACTGGGGCACGTGGGGCACGGCACCCACGACACCCTGGGGACAGACCTTCAAGGATATGGTGGATCATTTCGACAACATCTCCTGGAACCTCTCTGGCGAGGCATGTCTCATTGACCAAGGGCGCATCACCAACCCCTCACGCGCCTTCGACGGCAACGCGGAGACATGCGCCGTCTGCTGGGACTGGTTCCCGGAATATGCCAAGACACGCTATCCGCGACCTGAATATACCCAACTCTCCACTGCCGACAACAATGTGGCTGGGACCTATACCAACCCTGTCATCGATGCAGACTTCCCCGACCCCGATGTCATCCGCGTGGGTGATACCTTCTACTTTCTCTCCACCACCATGCACCACTTCCCCGGTGCCACCATCCTGAAGTCCCGCGACCTCGTGAACTGGGAATACTGTTCTAACCCGCTGGAACGTCTTTCGGGAGGCGATGCATACAACCTCTTGAATGGCGAAAGCCGCTACGGTGTGGGCATGTGGGCCTCGGCCCTGCAGTATCATGATGGGCGGTTCCACCTCTTGCTGAACACTAATGACCAGGGGGCCTTTTTGCTGACGGCCACAGACCCGGCTGGTACGTGGAGCAGCAGGAAATTGGACCGTGGCTACTATGACGGCGGCATGTTGTTTGACACAGACGGTTCCGTCTATATTGCCTACGGCATCAATCACCTATCAGTGTGTAAACTGGATCGGGACTTCAACTTCCAGGAGAGCCGTGAGGTCATCGTGCGTGACGGCGCGGGGCTGGAAGGCAGCCACATGTATCATATCGGCGACTACTACTACATCTACTCCACCTACGGCGGTTGGCCCACCGCACAGACCATCTTCCGCTCGAAGAATGTCTGGGGACCCTATGAGGAGAAACTGCTCGTGGAGAAAACCATCAACGGCAAAGCCAACACCGTGCACCAGGGAGCACTCGTGGATACCCCCACGGGAGAATGGTGGACATTCCTCATGGAGGACAAGGGCGCCTACGGTCGCCTGCCCAACCTGCAACCGGTGCGGTGGGAAGACGGATGGCCCGTCATCGGCAACAAGGGCGTGCCCTACACCACTTACAAGAAGCCCACGATGGGCGACGGCGTGAGCTATCCCACCACCTACCTGCCCACCAACGACAACTTCTGTGACCTGCACCTGGGCAAGCAGTGGCAGTGGAACCACCAGCCCGACAACGCCGCCTGGAGCCTACTGGAGAACCCCGGACACCTGCGGCTGCACACCTCTGGCGTCAGCCCCACACTCAAGCAAGCCCGCAACAC
>JAFSZU010000188.1 GCA_017455585.1 Bacteroidaceae bacterium
CCGGCATCGATGTGAGCCATGATGCCGATGTTACGGGTCAGATGCAAATCTTGTTTTGCCATTCGATTGGTGTTATCTTGAAATAATCTTTTTACTTTAATAATCAGAAGCGGAAGTGTGCGAATGCACGGTTAGCCTCGGCCATGCGGTGCATGTCCTCCTTGCGCTTGAAGGCGCCGCCCTGCTCGTTGTAGGCATCCATGATCTCAGCAGCAAGCTTGTCGGCCATGGTCTTGCCACCGCGCTTGCGGGCATACTGGATGAGATTCTTCATGCTGACGCTCTCCTTACGGCTGGGACGGATCTCGGTAGGCACCTGGAATGTGGCACCACCGATGCGGCGGCTCTTGACCTCCACCTGCGGCGTCACCTTCTGGAGGGCCTCCTTCCAGATCTCGAGGGAGCTCTTCTCCTCGCTCTGCATCTTGTTCTTTACGATTTCGAGAGCATCATAGAAGATACGATAGCTGATGCTCTTCTTGCCGTCATACATCAAATGGTTGACGAACTTCGACACCTTCACGTCGCCATAGACGGGATCGGGAAGGACTTGTCTTTTCTTTGGTTTTGCTTTACGCATTGTTTTGTGGTTTTAACTTGTTTGGCTGTATTCGTTTGTCTTCAACGCGCCTCCGCTTCATCACGAGTATCCGGCGCATTTACTCAACCGCGTTTATACTAGCACAAAACGATTTGATTTCATGATTTTATGATTTTAGATTTCATGATTGGCTGCGCTCGGCGAGCATTGGTCTTTCAGCTCTCAATCCTCAAATCTTCAAATCCTCAAATCTTTAAATTACTTTACTTTTTCTTTGCAGCCTTCGGGCGCTTGGCACCGTACTTGGAGCGGCGCTGTGTGCGGTTGGCCACGCCGGCGGTGTCCAGGGTGCCGCGGACGATGTGATAACGCACACCAGGCAGATCCTTGACACGTCCGCCGCGCACCAGCACGATGCTGTGCTCCTGCAGGTTGTGTCCCTCTCCGGGGATGTAGCTGTTGACTTCCTTTGTGTTGGTAAGGCGCACACGGGCCACCTTACGCATGGCGGAATTAGGCTTCTTAGGGGTGGTCGTATAGACGCGAACACAGACGCCACGACGCTGAGGGCAGTTGTCCAGCGCAGGGCTCTTGCTCTTGTCAACAAGCACCTTGCGGCCTTTCCGCACGAGTTGTTGAATTGTAGGCATTGTTGTTTGTTTTTATAATTATATTATTGTATATTTTGAATCAGAGCATGATGTAAACGGGCATATTATGCCCATTCGGGCGGCAAAGGTACGCAAAATATTTGATACAGCAATGCGCCCAAGACCAAAAAATCCCTTGAATGGTGTTAATCGGGTGCAAAATGTGCAATATTTAAGAATATTTAACACAATCATAACCCAAAACAGCTCCACACAAACCTTTTTTTGGCCACATCACACCCGAAATACAAGCTGTTTGCAGGGCCGCTCATCCCCGTCTCTCGACCCTCTCTGTCGGCCTCGTCCTATAATAATATATAATAATAAAAAAGGTACGCGCGCGCGAAAAGATTATCGTGCGCTCGTGAAGGACGCCTCGTGCGCTCGTGAAAGACGTCTCGTGCGCTCGTGAAGGGCGCCTCGCGCGCTCATGAAGTCCATCGCGCACTCATGTTACAAATCCATATAGTGACAGAGAGGGGCAGCACGATTGGTGCTGCCCCTCTCTCTGTCACTATATGCTATCAGGATTAAGGCTTACTTGAGAGTAACCTTCTTGCCGTCCTGGATGTAGATGCCCTTCTGAGCACGGTTCACCTTGCGACCCATGAGGTCGAAGAGCTGGAGATCCTTCTCAGCAGCAATAGCCTGGACGCCGACGATGTCGCCGTAGGTCAGCGTAACCTTGAGGAGCACAGCGTCTGCAGTCTCGTTCTTCACGAAGGCGTAGATGGCCGTGTAGAGGGCAGCATCCTTGGTGTTCTGGCCGTCCATGCCGCCGACCTCATAGATCTGGCCGCTCTCGAGTTCGAAGTTGGCCTTGACATAGAAGCGGGCATCTGGACCCCAACTCTGCCATGCGCCTTCTGCGTTGCGCCAGCCGTCGGTGGTACCGAGCTTGTAGTTGTCGTCCAGCGAGCCGTCGGGCTGTACTGCATAGACGGTGACATCCTTCAGTGTTGAAACACCGAGTTTGGCAAGAATGGCATCCACGTCAACATCTGACTTGAGGCCCTCATAGCACTTGCCCAGTTCAGAGGTGAATGCGATGGTCTGCTCGTCCAGGACATTGAGGTTGTCGAAGGTCAGGTCGAGGACGGGCTTGTTGGCGAATGTCACTGTGATGTTGTAGAAGTAGGTGAGGTTGTTGGCGGTGAGTGCCCAGGATACCTGATAGGACTTGCCAGCCTCGTCGGCACCGTTCATGTCGCAAATCTCGAACTTGCCGTCGGGGATAGCCTGGAAGAACTTGACGCAGATGGCGGTAGTGGAGCCCCATGTGGTGGCCACGCCGTTGGCATCGAACCAACCGTCGAAGGGAGCATAGTCGGAAATCTGTGTGCCGTCCGGGTTGACGATGCGGAGCATGTCTGTGGTGAGTTCGCTCACACCGAGGAACTCCTTGGCGGGTTCGAGGTCAACTTCGGCTTCTGTGACACCATATCCCATGCCGGTGTAGCGGTTGACAACGATATCCTGCTGCATCTGAACGGCTTCACCCAAATAAGCGAGATGGAAGTTATCCAGCACCACCCAGTCGCCGTAGTTGGCCTTCTCGTCCTTGGCGATACCGAAGTCCAGGATGCCGTCTTCACCGACCACGCACATGACAACGTTCTGGTAGAGACTGTGCTGGAAGTACTCGATAGCCTCCCATGGCCAGTTGACGATGTAGCCGGCATCTGAGGGCTGTGAGGCCACGCCGGGCACCTTGTCGGTGTATTCAGCGATGTTCACCAGCGGGGTCTTGTTGCCGTTGGCATAGAGGTATGCCAGGCGCAGACGGGCCTCGCCGCTGTTGACGATTTCTGCCTGATGTCCACCGTCACCGTCGCGGTAGAAGGCATTGACGGCCACGAGATATGCGCCGGGCTTCAGGCCTTCGACGACCTGACCGAAGTGGAGGCTGTCTGTGTTCCAGAACTCGTAGGCGAAGTCAGAGGAGCGCTCGCTGTTGTTGTTGTCAGAGACACGTGCGCCACCGTTGCCGCCCACGGCCCACTTCTCCCACATGTCCAGTCCGGGGAGCTTCAGCAGGTTGGGGTTGTCGAGATAGAAGGTGGCATCCACGGGATTCTCCAGGCTGGCGCTCTCCATCTTGGCTTCGCGCTCCTCGCGTGTCACGAAGATCCACTGGAAGTTCGGGTCGGTGGGATCGGCACCGGCGGTGTTGGAGATGGATGACCAGAAGTGGTTGCCGTCTGTGTGTCCGTTGGGGTTCCAGCCCAGAAGGCGCTCGCCCTCGAGGATGTTATAGACATTCTCCTTGCCCTCTACCATCTGGAAGGTATAGACGGTGTTGACCGGAGTATCGACATACGGGCTGTTGTTGAAGGAGCCCCATGCTGTGTGGAGGGTGTAGCCGCCCTCGGCAGGTTCAATGGTGATGGGCCAGCCCGTCTGGTCAACGGCAGCGTGGGTGTTCCAGTCGGAACCCATGCTGAGGTAGAGCCCCGTGCCGACATTGAAAAGCCAGAACTCACCGGCCTCAGCAGCAGAACCCGTGAAGCTCTCGCCCACCAGTGTCAGGTTCTTGATCTTGCGGGCGGCACGCAGGTCATAGACAGCACCGTTGACCTCGGCGGCCGTCATGCCTTCCTCGATGATGCGCTGTGCCTCGGTGACATCCACCTCGTCAGCCTGGCAGTATGTGATGACCTCCTGCAGGAAGGTGATGTCGGCAGCCTTGGCCTCGGCCAGCACTTGCTGCAGTTTCTCCAGGGCGGCACGCTGCACGAGCAGGTCTTCGTTGGTCATTGCAGCCTTAGCCTCGGCCACAGCCTCTGCCAGCGCAGCCTTCAGAGCGGTTGTGGTGTTGCCGTCGAATGCCTCGGCCTCGGGAATCAGCAGCGCCAGCTGGGGTCCGAAGGGATTCAGCACGGGATATGCCTCGGGATAGCCGTACTTGGACACCTGCAGTGAATAGAACTCAAACCAGTAGTATTTGCCATCATCCACATCACCGAACTGAGCCACGAGGGTCTCCATATCCTTCTGGGCCGTGAAGTCCATGGACACATTCACGAGCTCCTCGTTGGTGCCGGCAAACGGACACTCATAGGTGGCCAGGATGTCACCACCCACGACGTCGCCGACGTCGTTCATGTTCAGGTCATACTTATTGGTGACGAAGACGTGCATGGGCGTATTGTGCCAGCTCTCGTATGCACCGCCGATGTAGCCGAATGAGAAGTTGTAATCCTCGTTCTCAACGGTCGGGATCTGAATCATCAGAGGCTCATAGTAGGCAGTGCCCGTATATCCTGTAAAGTAATTGGCATCTTCTGCCTCGTCATACTCATGGCATCCGTTCTCGCCGAAGAAGATGCCCATGTGGCTCTCGTTGGTCAGCCAGTTGCCCATGTTCTTGTAGTCGGTGAACTCAATGGGTGACAGCGTGCGTCCGCCGAGGCTCTTGAACTCACCATTGGTCCACTTGTAGATCTTGCTGTCGGTGGTGTTGTAGAACATCTTACCCTCATAGACGGTGATGCCAGCCTCGCCGATGAGTTTCTCGCCATCGGGGCTGACGGCAAAGGTGGCAGCGTTGCCAGAGAAGAACTTCTTGCCACTGACCTTGTCCTTCAGACCGGCCTGACCCGTGGAGGACACAAAGGGCTTGAGGTCCATGACCAGCTCCTCACCCTCATAGATCTGGAAGCTATAGAGTTTGAAGAAGCCCCTGGAGTTATCCAAGTTGCCGCCATTGTTGAGGTCGAAGATATACAGGGGGTGTGTGCCGTCATCAAAACCATTCGTGGTGATGATGGAGGTGTAGGGCTCTTCATCGCCTTCGGTGAAGACATTGAGGGTGGAGTCCTTCACGTCGATGGTGATTTTCTCGCCAAAAGGCAGGACGGTGGTGCCACGCATCTCCTGTGTGGCACGGGCATAGCAGCCGGCATCGTCACCGCCGAAGCGGGAGAAGAAGATGAGCGCGTTGTTGGTGATGTTGCGACGTGCGCCGAACACAGCCTCGTAGGATTGGAAGCTGTTCGCTGTCAGGTTCACCTCGGCCACAATACGGGTATTGGCTTTGTGGATGTACTCCGTATTGATGTAGGGGTGTGTGTTGCTTTCCAGCGCTTCGATGTACTCGATCTCGGTGTCACCGCCACCGGCCACCTTCAGTGTGGAAGTGGTCTCGAAGATGCCGTAGCGCTCATACTCGTTCACGTTGTTGCGGACATAGACCTTGCCGTCTGCCTGATTGAAGACGTAGGGGTCGGTGCCCGTGTAGCCCTTCAGGTCCTCGATGACGACCACTGTGGGTTCGTCGGCCAGAACCACGTTAGCGTCAAAGCCCCAGAGGAGCATGGCCAACAAAAGAAGTAACTTCTGTTTCATAATTGTTAGGTTTTGGTTAATAATATAAGGTATTATACACTTCTTTATAAGCGATTGATGCTGCAAAAATAGACATTATTTATGATTCGAATGCACAAAATCTCATCTTTTTTCAGAAAAAACAGGTCAAGGCTATACTATCGGACAAGAATCTTGCGGCCCTGAGCCACATAGAGACCAGCACAGCCTATGTGCGATTTGAGATAACGGCCCAGTAAGTCACAGCATTTGGTGGCGTTCGGTCGCGTGGCATCTGTTCTCAATCGGGGGATGCCATCCACGGTCTGACATCGCTGCTGCCACACGGCCAGCATGGCCAGCTCGGAAGCGAAAGCCAGCTGGTGGAAGCCCTTGGTGACGGTGGCATCGCCCCAGCCGTCGAGTAGATGGATGGGCAGGAACTGGTCACGCAAGTGGTTCTCCCAGGCATAGTCCAGGTTCTGCTGGAACGAGGCGAGGGCCGTAGCAGCAAAGGTGACCTGTGCCGTCATGGTGGTGTTGTAGGGGTGTGCATCGACAAAGGCACGCATGAGGACATCATCAAACCAGGTGTTGAAGCCGCTGGTGGCCACGTCATCCGTGGGCCATTCCCGATAGACCGTGCCGTTGAGGCGGCGTCGCTTGGCAAACTGGTTCACGCTGCTGCGACAGAGCTCGTTGAGGTCGTCGAGGAACTGGGCCTCTCCCGTTACACGGTACAGTTCTGCGGCTCCGCCCAGCATGGTACCGGTGTTATAGGTATAGGCCGTGCCAGAGGGTCCGCCCGTATCAACATGCGTGCGGTATTGGCGGCGGTTGACCGTGACATACTGGATCTCGCCCGGCGCGCCGAGCATGTCCCAATAGACACCTGTGCCGCGGTTGAGCAGTTTCTCCTTCTGCCAAAGATAAATCTTGCGGGCCATCTCCAGATAGACCTCGCTATGACGGCGCATGCGGCTGGTGCGGGTGCCGTCCGGCAGGATGTAGTAGTATTTCAGGTCCTCGGCCTCGTCGTCGCTGCGGTAGATGTCGGCCAGCCAGACGAGGGGCTGGATGAGGGGGCCGTTGGAGCAGGAGTGCTTGCTGTTGTAGCCCGGTCCCCAGCTGATGCCGCCATATTCGTTGCCGTCGGCATCGAGACAGCAGTCCCAGCCGTCAATGCAGTAGTCGGCCAACATGGTGGCCTCGGTCAGATAAGCCTTGTCACCCGTCAGGCGGTAGGCCCTCACCATCTCGCGGCAGAGCCACATCTGGTCGTCATAGACATTCTCGATGCCGGTGACGGTGGCGCGCCCCTTCTCGCCGGCACGGTGCACGCCATAGATGGTCCAGCGGCGGGCGGAGGCGTAGGAGGTGAGGGTATAGGTGCCGGCATAGAAAGCCAGATTGTTGAAGAGGCTCTTGAGACGTTTGACATAGCGGTCGTGGGTCTCGGCGTAGAGGGTTTCGATGTCGTCGGGGGAGGTTCCGGCGGGGAAACCGCCGGACACCAACGCAGTTCCGGCGGGGAAACCGCCGGACACCAACGCAGTTCCGGCGGGAGAACCGCCGGAGGCCGACATGGTTCCGGCGGGAGAACCGCCGGAGGACAACACGGTTCCGGCGGGAGAACCGCCGGAGGACAACACGGTTCCGGCGGGGAAACCGCCGGAGGACAACAGTTCCAGGGCCTCGAGCACCGAGCAATGTGCCTCCAGGGCGGCGGTATAGGGCCACACATCGGCGGTGCCGCTGCCCTTCTGGGTGCTCACGTCGTAGGTGTCATACATCCGCAGGTCATTGCCCGTGAAGCTCTTCTCCATCGTGGCATCCGTCAGGGCAATGGCGCGCCGCAGGTCGGTCATGGCCTCGGACTCCTCTGCCGTGCAAGCGACGGGAAATATGAAATAACAGATAAGGAATAAGAAATAAGCGATGTGGTTGGTCATGTGGTTTGTGTTGTTTGGGGTTGGTCGTCATGAGCCTTGTTTGTTGCTCTTATTTCTCCTTGCTGAAGCTGTAGGGGGCTGCATCCTCTGTGGTTCCGCGCTGACGGTTGGGCTGCGAGTCGAGGTCGAAGCGAATGGTGCCGCCGCGCAGGAGGTCTTCGTGGCGGAGGTAGTTGCGGTCGTAGGGTTGCCCGTTGAAGGTCATGCGCTGGATGAAGGGGGGGAGGGAGGCTCCGGCGGACAAACCGCCGGACACAGTGCACGGGGCGGTCTCAGCAGAGGGAACGCCGGACACGGAACTCTGGACTGTGGCCTCGATGGTGAGGGTCTTACCGGCGGGGAGGGCAACGGTGGTCTTGCGGAAATAGGGGGTGCCGAGGGCATACTCGCCGGAGCCAGGGCATACGGGATAGAAGCCGAGCGCGGAGAAGACATACCAGGCAGAGGTCTGTCCGTTGTCCTCGTCGCCGCAGTAGCCGTCGGGTGCGGAGGTGTAGAAGCGGTCCATGACCTCGCGCACGCGCTGCTGTGCCTTCCACGGTTCACCCGCCCAGTCATAGAGATAGATCATGTGCTGGATGGGCTGGTTGCCGTGGGCATAGTTGCCCATGTTCATGATCTGCATCTCGCGAATCTCGTGGATAACGCCGCCATAGTAGCTCTCATCGAAAAGGGGTGGCACATTGAACACGGAGTCCAGCATGGCCACGAAGCTGCTGCGACCGCCCATGAGCTGGATGAGTCCTGCGGGGTCGTGGAAGACAGACCAGGTGTAGTGCCAGGCATTGCCCTCGGTGAAGGCATCGCCCCACTTGAGCGGGTTAAAAGGCCCTTGGAACTGTCCGTCCTTGTTGCGGCCGCGCATCAGTTTGGTCTCCGGGTCGAAGACATTCTTGTAGTTCATGGCGTGCTGGCGGTAGGGCTTCAGTTCCTTCTCCTTCTTGCCCAGTTTCTTGCCCAGCTGATAGATGCACCAGTCATCGTAGGCATATTCCAGCGTGCGGGCCACGGACTCCCGGATATCCACATCGTAGGGGACATAGCCGAGCTTGTTGTAGTAATCGAAGCCGAGGCGGCCGGTGGAGGACACGTGCGGGTGCACGGCGTTTGCCCCGTGAGTCACGGCTTGCCAGAGGGTTTCGATGTCGTAAGGGAGAGTTGACAAGTTATTAGTTGACGAGTTGACGAGTTGTTTGTTTCGAGGATTCAACTTGTCAACTTGTTTACTTGTCAACTCGTCAACTTGTTTACTTGTCAACTCGTCAACTTGTTTACTTGTCAACTCGTCAACTTGTTTACTTGTCAACTCGTCAACTAACTTAAGATACGCATCAGCGACCACGGAGGCGGAGTTGTTGCCCACCATGCAGCCGCGGTGTCCGGGGCTGGCCCATTCGGGCAGGAAGCCGCTCTCCTTGTAGCAGTTGACAAGGCCTTCCTGCATCTGCATGTTCATCTCGGGATAGACAAGGTTCAGCAGGGGGAAGAGGCAGCGGAAGGTGTCCCAGAAGCCCGTGTCGGTGAAGTAGCGGCCGGGCAGTGTCTCGCCTGTGTGGGGGCTGTAGTGGATGGGCTGCCCCTCCGCATCATACTCGAAGAAGGCACGGGGGAAGAGCACCGAGCGGTAAAGACAGGAGTAGAAGGTGCGCAGGTGGTCGATGTTGTCGTCCTCCACCTGGATGTGTCCCAGCACCTCGTTCCAGCGGTCGCGCCCGGCGGCACACACCTCATCGAAGGAGCGGCCAGCCAGCTCCTGGAGGTTGCGCTCGGCCTGCTCATAGCTGACAAAGGAGGAGGCGATGCGCAGGGTGACTTGCTCGCCGCGCTTCAAGGACGGAAAGCCCACGACACCGATGACATGGTTGTCGGCCATCATCACGACATTCTCCACGAGCTTGTCACCGCCCTGCTTGTCGCCATAGAGGGCCTGATAGGTGAAGGGATGGGAGAACTCAATAATGAAATAATTCTTGAAGTTCTCTGGCACACCGCCACTGTTCTTGGTGGTGTAGCCCATCACACGGCGATGGCTCTCGTCGATCTGCAGACATGAGCCCTTGTCAAAGGGGTCGATAACCACGCGGCCCTCATTGGTCTCGGGATAGGTCAGCCGCATGATGGCCGCGCGATCGGTGGGCGTGAGTTCTGCCGTGACATCCCAGTCGGCCAGATATACCTTATAATAATAAGGTGTAGCCACCTCGGCCTTGTGACTGAACCACGAGGCGCGGTCGTCCTCACGGAAGACGGTGCGCGTGGTGGGCATGATGGCAAACTGCCCGTAGTCGTTGATCCACGGCGAAGGCTGGTGTGTCTGCTTGATGCCACGCAGTTTGTCCTCGGTATAGACGTAGGCCCATCCGTCGCCCATGCGACCCGTCTGGGGTGTCCAGAAGTTCATGCCCCACGGCAGTGCCACAGCAGGGTAGGTGTTGCCTGTGGAGAGGGAGTGCTTGGACATGGTGCCCACGAGAGTGGAGACGTAATCGACAGGAGCCCCACCCCCAACAGCCCCACCCCCCTGCCCCTCCCTATGAGGGAGGGGAGTAGTTACCTTTGCAGACAGGCTGGGTATTGTGAGAATGAGAGAGAAAGATAATAGGATAAACGCACTCTTTATATATTTCATCATGCTTCGTTTGCAGGGTTATGTTTGCAATTCTTGTTTGGTAACTACTCCCCTCCCTCACAGGGAGGGGTAAGGGGGGTGGGTCTGTTGGAGGTAGTCTCTTACCACTGAATCGCCTGATCCTCGTTCGGAATCTGCGTGTTCAGCTGGCGTTCGAGGGTGAGGATGCCCTTGGCGGTGTATTCCATGGGGTAGCCGTCAACGGAGGTGTAGTCGGTGTAGTTGTAGTTGATGCCCGAGATGATGACATAGCGGTGCATGAGCCAAGGCTGCACCTCGTCCATCTGCTCATAGATGCGGTAGGCGGCCTGACCGTTATCCACGAATCCGTTGGCGGGATTGTCGGAGTACAGCTCAATGCGTCCCACGGTCTTCTCCTCGTTTTCTGGGATGAAGTGGAAGTAAACCTTGTAGTTCTGACGATCCACGCGGGTCTCGTCCATCGTCCCGGCATAGAAGAAGATGGTGTTCTCATCCACCACATAGCCGCGTGCGGTCTCCATACCGGTGGCATTGTCGGGGTCATCGGCGTTGGTGACGGTGAGGGTGGTGGCACTGTAGTTGCCGGAATAGTCGTTGAAGGGATAGACACGCAGCATGGCCTTGGCGTAGTTCTTACGCGGATGGGGCGTATAGCCGTCGTGCTTCAGTATCTCGATGGGCAGCACCCACTTGTCCTTCATGTCGATGCCGTTGAAGTCAAACTGGATCCTCAACAAAGCCACGTCCTGACCGCTGGGAATATCCAGCGATGCGGGATAGGTGGCATAGGCTGCCATGTCCTTGTAATACAGATCCACGATGTCTGCGCGGTACTCAGGTTTGCCGAAGCGTTCCACATTCAAGATGGAGAGCGTGTCGCTGGGACCGAAATAGACGGTAAGGTTCTTGTCATTGGTGGTGGTTCCGCTGACAATGACCGGAAGATCATAGTGTGACTTGCCTTCAGCCCCGTAGAGCGGCGTGCCGTCATCGCCATGGCGGGTGAAGGGCACATAGACGGCTGTGACACCATTGTCATTCAGGGGAGCCTTGAAGCTGATGTAGTGGGCATACTGCTCCTCCTTCCACTCGTCGTTGCAGGCGGTGAAAAACGTCATTCCCACAACAGCCACGCCCCCTAATAGGATAGTTCTGATTATACTGTCTTTCATAATTGTCAATGCTTTCAATTGTGAATTATGCATTATGAATTAGTCATTATACGTCCACCCCGGGTTCTGCGTAAGGTTCTTATTGCGCTTGAGGTCGGTATGTGAGATGGGCCAGAAGTACATCTTGTCGTTGAAGTTGGCAGAGAGGTTATAGACGGGGATGACCTGCATGAACTCGTCGCGCTTGCCAACCGTCTGGAAGACGTTGAGGCCATAGACGCGCTTGTTCTCCTCCACGGGTGCATCCATCCAGCGACGCAGGTCGAAGTAACGCTTACCCTCGCCCATGAACTCAATCATGCGCTCACGCTTGATCTTGGCACGGAGCTTGTCGGCATCGGCATACTCCTCGGCGGTGTAGTCATGCAGCCCGGCACGGATGCGGATGGGCTGGATGCCCTTCTTCATCTCGTTGATGTCGCGGCTGACGGTGATGTCCTCGCCCTGCCAGGTCTTCATGGTGTAGCTGTTGGAGAGCTCGTTGAGAGCCTCGGCATACATCAGCAGGATGTCGGCATAGCGGATGGCGGGTTCGAATTTCTCGCGGATGTGGCTGTAGTCATGCTGAGCATCACGGAAGTCATCCGGGTGATAGTACTTCTTCAGTCCGATACCTGTACGCAGGTAGGAAAAGGCGTTGATGTATCCGTTACCGCTACCGCGATAATAGAACACCTGGGCATTACGCTGGCTGGCAGTGGGGTTCTGCAGTTGTTCCCAGTAGCTTCCGCTGAAGGCCACACTGGCATAGAAGCGCGGTTCGCGACGCACATATTGCTTGCTGACATTGATACCGGGAATGTTGCGGAAGTCCTGTGAGAGTTCAGGATACTTGCCATCACGGATTTCACCACGTTCTGTCCATCCGGTGACACGGGGCAGGTTGTTGCCCGGCTCGTCAGCCTTGGTGGAATCGCGCCACTCGCGGTACATGCCTGGGCAGTCAGAGCCGTCACGCATATAATAGGTGTCACACATCTTCTGGGTCATGCCGTGGGTGTTCCATCCGCTGAGGGAGACGGGCATGGCATGTGCGATGAGTGCAGCCAGCGAGTTATCGTTGTCCGAACCGCTCATGTTGCTGCCACGGGTGAAGATGAGTTCCGGATTGTCCACGGCACTGGCCACGCCGTTGAAGAGGTTGCGGTAGGAAAGATAAGGGTCGATGTCCTTCCATCCGTTGGGCCAGTATGCCTCGGTGAACACGGCATCGGAGTCCGGCTCGATGGTGATGGGCATACCATCCGCCGCCACGGTGTTGCGCCCGGCATGGTACAGTTCATACCCCAGTTGCATGACATCATAGCAGGCGGCGGCGGCACGTGCCCACTTGGACTCGTCATACGTGAGAGAGAGAAGGTGTGTGCCGTCGAAGTTGGTCAGCAGTTTGGCGATGTCATCTGTCACGTTGGAGGGGTGCTTGCCGTTCTGCAACTGTCCGTTGGCCAGAGGGCTGGCAGCATAGATGAGTGCCAGGGCGCGTGTGGCCAGACAGGCACCGCGTGTGGGACGGGCGATATTGGCCTCGTCACGTTTGATGACCCAGCGCGGGGAAATCTCGGCAGCGGCCTTTACCATCTCGTCTGCAATGTAGGTGGCACACTCCTCGTAGGTCGAGCGCGGCGTAGCCAGCTCGTCATACTCCAGCGTGTAGTCGGCACCCTCATCGGGCATGATGGGCACCGGGCCGAACTTGCGCAGCAGCAACCAATAATAGTAGGCGCGCACGAAGCGGGCCTGCCCCTTGCGATCCAGCCGGTCCTCATCGCTGAGGTCGGTGTTGATGTCTATGTTCTGAATGAACTGACTGGCCTGATAGATGCCCTGATAGCAGCGCACCCATGCGTTCTGCCCCACCGCCTCGGTGTAGCCGCCCTCGCGGAAGGTGTTGTAGGACGTGTAGCCCTTGTCCTTGGCATCGCCGTAGGCATAGTCACGGTCGCCATAGTAGATGTCATCGGCAAAACAGAAGGGGTTCCATGTGCTGTTCTCGCCGCCGGTGCCGCCCTTGGAGCAGACCTCGAAGTTGGGACCGGTCAGGAAGGAATAGGCGTGTGCCAGCCACTGATCGACCTGTGTGCGGTCTGTGAACACACTCTCCAGCGTCTTGCGGTCACCGAAGTACTTGTCGGAGTCGAGGTCGGCGCAAGAGGTAATGAGGAAGAGGGTCAGAAGAAGACCCACCCCCCTGCCCCACTCTTGTAGGGAGGGGAGTATATACCTTTGTATATTGCTCATCATTGATTTCATATTAAATAAATATAGTATATATGGTTTTCAATTCTTGTTTGGTAACCACTCCCTCCCAACGAGGGAGGGTTGGGGAGGGTCTAAATATTCACTTGCAGACCGGCAGTGATGGCCTTGGTGATGGGATAGTCCTCGCCTCTGGGCTGCAGGGACTCGGGATCCCATGTGTCGAACTTCTTGTGGAGGAAGAAGAGGTTGGTGCCGGATACATAGACGCGGATATTCTGGAAGTGAATCTTGTTGACAACACTGCGCGGCAGCGTGTAGCCGATGTCGAGGTTCTTCAGGCGCAGGTAACGGCCGTCGCGCAGCCAGAAGGTGCTGTTGCGGTCGTTGTTGCTGTTGCCGCCGTAGCTCAGACGTGGATAGGAGGCGTTGACATCCTCGTTGGCGGGGATGCCCAGCATCTCTGCCGTGCCGGCATCGACCCAGCGGTTATCCAACTGTCCCTTGAAGATGTTACCCCACTGGCTCTCGCTGAAGGCCCAGACACACTTGCCGTAGGTGGAGAAGGTGCTCTTGCCGGCACCTTGCAGGTGGACATTGACATCGAAGCCCTTGTAGGTGACGGTGAAGCCGAGACCGTAGATGAGGCTGGGACGGCTGGTGGCACCGATGGCGCAGATGTCACCGTCGTTAACCACGCCGTCGCCGTTGACATCTTTGTACTTGATGTCACCGGGTTGCACGGTGCCGAACTCCTGTGTGGGGGAGTTGCGGATGTCATCATAGTCCTTGAAGAGGCCGAGGGCGATGAGACCGCGCACTTGGTCAACGCGGTAGCCGCTCTGGTTCTGGTAGCCATAGACATTGTTCTCCTCGTCATACTCGCCAATCTTGTTCTTGCTGTAGGTGATGTTGCCACGGACGGTCAGGCCCACGTAGCCGAACTTGTCGGTATAGGAGAAGTTGCCGTCGAAACCACGAGACTTCACTGAACCCACGTTGGCCTTCGGGTAATTCCAGTTGTTATCTACCGCCCAGTATTCCAGACCGACGGTGGTGGGCAGGAAGCGGCGCTCCTGGAAGATGCCGGTACGCTTCTCATCGAAGTAGTCGAGGGTGAGGGAGAACTTGTTGTCGAAGAGCACCAGGTCGATACCGAGGTCGTTCTTCGTGGCCACTTCCCAGGTTACATTGTTGGAGGCCACCTGGCGGTAGCGCACGCTGCCGTAGCTGTTCTGTCCGTTCTGTCCCCAGATGTAGCCGTTGCCAGAGTTCTCCAGTGTATAGAGGTAGGGGAAACGGTTATCGCCGGTGGCATCGGAACCCACCTTACCGTGAGAGAAGCGGATCTTGAACATATCCATCCACTTGACCTTGTCCTTCACCCACGGCTCCTCGCCCACGTTCCACGCCACGGACCAGGCGGGGAAGAAGCCCCAGCGGTGTCCGTCGGCGAAGTTCTCGGAACCGTTGTAACCGAAGTTGTAGTCAATGAAGTAGCGTGAAGCGAAGTTGTAGGTAAACTGTGCGGCCAGACCCTTGTTCTTGCGGGAGACGGAGTTCTTGATGTCCTCGCCCAGGTTCTGTGTGCTGATGTTCTGGTCCTGTGTGAACTTCACGTTGGCGGCGAAGTTGTGATAGTCCCAGAACTGACGGTCCCAGTGGAGCAAGAAGTCCAGGAACTCACGGCGTGAGCCGTCGTTGCTGCTGGTCTGGTTCATGTCGCGCACCGACTGTACTTGCTGGAAGTCCAGCTGGCCGGTCTCGGTGTTGCGGGAGCGGGCGGCGTAGAGGGCGGGCAGACGGTGGTGATGGATGGCGTTGTTGTTATAGGTGTCATAGCCGAAGCGTCCGGTGAAGGTCAGCCCCTTGGTGATGAAGCTCAGGTTCTGTTCCAGGGTGATGTTGGTCTGGATGTTGTTCTGCCACTCGGTGTTGTAGCCTGTCTGTGTGGAGCTGACCCAAGGGTTGATATAGTTCTCGTCCAGTGTATAGGTGGTGACACCGTTCTCTGTGCTTACATTGAAGACGCCCTTGGCGGGGAAGAGGCCATTGCTGTAGAGCACGGGTGAGTAGAGCGGGTTATAACCGAACATCTGTCCCCACACCTTGTCGTCGCCGATACCCGGACTGTTGCGCTTGTTGAGGTTTCCGCTGACGCCCAGCCTCAGGACGGTGGTCTTGGTGATATCCACATCCACATTCATGCGGTAGTTCCAGCGGTCGTAGTTGGCATTGGTGTCATACTTGTCCTTCAGGGTCTTGTCGGTCTTGTACATACCCTCGTCCTGGGTGTAGGCCATGGAGACATAGTAGCGGGCCGTCTCTCCACCACCGCTGATGTTCAGGTTGGCGCGGTAGCTCATGGCACCGTCCTTGAGCAGCAGGTCCTGCCAATCCACGTTGGGATAGAGGTCGGGGTCGAGGCCGTAGCGGATGATGTCCAGTTCCACGGGCTGATAGAGCACGCCGAGGTTGCGGGTGATGCGTGCCTCATTGAGGTAGTTGGCATAGTCGAAGCCGCTGACAAACTCTGGCGTGATGGTGCGGGTGTTGTAGCTGGTCTCCAACTTGGCATTGATGTTGACCTTGCCGGCCTTGCCGTGGCGGGTGGTGATGAGGACGACGCCGTTGGCACCCTTGCTACCGTAGATGGCGGTGGCGGAGGCGTCCTTCAGCACGGAGAAGGACTCGATGTCCTCGATGTTGATGTCGTCGAGGTTGTCGCGCTCGAAGCCATCGACGAGGATGTATGCCTTGCTGCTGGCACCGAAGGTGGAGATACCGCGGATCCAGAACTCCGAGGTGTTCTTGCCGGGCTGTCCGCTCTTCTGGTAGGCCATGATACCGGCCACGTTACCGGCCAGCGTATTGGTGAGGCTGGAGGTGGAGAAGTGTTTCAGCTCATCCATCTTCACGTTGGTGATGGCACCGGTGAGCGTGAGCTTCTTCTGGGCCTGCATACCCGTGACCACCACCTCGTCCATGGCACTGGTCTTGGCCTCCGCCAGTTGCACGTCGATGACCTTCTTGTCGCCCTTGATCATGACTTCCTGTGACTGGAAGCCCATGAAGGAATAGACAAGGGTCTGATACTGCTTCACCTTGATGGTATATTTACCATCCATGTTGGTGATGGTGCCCAGACCGGTGGCGTTCTTGACGATGACGTTGGCACCGGGCAGCGGTTCACCGGTGTCATCGGTGACAGTACCGGTCACAGTGATGTCCTGAGCCGTGGCCGTGAGGGCCATAACGAGGAACAGGAGAAGGAGACCCACCCCCCTGCCCCTCCCTTGTAGGGAGGGGAGTATATACCTTTGTATATAGCTCAAATATGTTTTCATATTATCATATATAATGTATAGATGTATGGTTATCTGTTCTTGAATGGTGACCACTCCCTCCCTACAAGGGAGGGTTGGGGTGGGTCATCTACTCTTCTCCCTCCTCCTCTTGTGTCGCATCCAGATTCTCCTCCATGGTGATGGTGCGAATGCAGTAGTTACTGGTGTCGAGGATGTAGAAGATGAGTGTGTTCTCGCCCGTGATGGCATCGCGGTGCACGTCGTTGACCAGGCCTGTAGGACGGTGGAAGCGTGCGAAGTCGCGCAGTTCGCCGTTCTCGTCGCCGTAGGTGTTGCCGTCGGCATGGGTGGCGGCACTGCCGCCGGCGTAGGTCTTCACGATACCTTCTGGTGTCAACAGGCGGATGGCATGGTTCTCACTGTCACAGAAGTAGAAGTCATAGACATCGGGGTTGCCCGCAGCCTCATAGGCATCGTTCTTGACGAAAGTGCCCTGATAGGGACGTTTGAGAAGCGCACTCTTGCCCACGCCATCCTGGAATCCCCGTGAACTCATGTCACCGGCGATGACGTAGGGAGCCGAGAAGCGTTTGGTCTGCTCGTTGTAGTCGGTACGCAGGATATAACTGCGGTTGATGACCACGATATAGGCGAACTTGCCGGAGGGATGGATGTCAATCTGGAATTCCCAGTAGGTATCCTGCACGGTGAACAGGATCTCGAAGGCACCGCTGCCGCTACTGGTGCCGGCGGCCAGGTTGCTGAGGTTGTTGTTCACGTAGGGGTCCCAAGTGCGGGTGCGCCCCGTGCTGTCTGGCAGCAAGGTGTCCCAGTATTTGTCCATGTCCAGACGCAGGACCTCACCTTTCTGGTAGCTGGTGAAGTAGAGTTCCCCATTGACGGGATGCAGGCTGGCTCCGTTGCACTGCCGGTAGTTGGCCAGTTGACGCACCTGTGAGTTGCGGCTGAAGTTGCCGCTGGCATCACGGTCAACGATGTACACAGAGTGAGCACGGTAGTTGCTGTCATCATTGTCAGCCGAGATGATGAGGTGCTCGCGCCAACGCTTCTGGTTGGCTGTGGCACGGTTCTCCCATCCCTCGGGCGAGCGTCCCACGAGCACACTGTCACCTTCTGCATTGACGGTCTTCTCAAAGGAGCCGTCCTCATTGTAGGCGAAGGGATCCACGGCAAAGTCGATGGTGCGCAGACGCTCGTTGCTGAACATGGAGAGCGGCAGGATGGTCTCCACGGTCTTGTTCTTCAGATCCAGGAGCTGGATGCCGTGGGCCACGCGGCCAAAGTGGGGTTCCTGATCATAGACGATGAAGAGGTGGTCATGGTTATAGGGCGAGAACTGCATAACGCCGTCGTTCTTGAAGCCGCTGACATTCTCCATGTCACCGGCAAAGGAGCCGTCGGCCCACACCACATCGTCCTCGCGTTCATAGCGTTTGCCGCAGAGGCGACCGGCCACCATCTTGCGCTCGTAGGTGAAGGCCACGGGCGCGTTGGCGCTCTTGTCCGAGACGTTCACCGTGACATCGCCCTTGAGGATGGTACCCTCCACCTTGTTGTAGGCGGCGCTGGGGATGTAGGCGTAGATGGCATTGCTCTTCACGCTGACGAGCACGGCCTTCTTGCCGCCCACGGTGACATTTACCAGCGACGTGTCGTTGCCGAAATTGGAACCGGCGATGCAGATCTGCTGCCCCACACTGCCGCGGTCAGGCGTGATACTTTGCACGACAACGGGTTGCGACGGGTCGTAGGCCGCAGAACTCTGCACACCCTGATAGTCCTCGGCTGTCGTCGAGGACTCGCAGCTGACCATGACACTACCCATGGTCGCCAAAACGGCAATGAGCAGTAGAGTCAAAGCCTCCCTCCTCACTCCCCCTGCAAGGGGGATAGTGAAATGAATTTGACAGGTTGTTCTTTCTTTCATAATTAGGTTTGTATTTAGTTTCTAACAAGAACCACAGATTACACGGATTATACAGATTCTTTACTACTTCTCATCTGTGTAATTGTTTTTTTATTTCACAGATTTCCTATAATGGGAAAGGATAAATCCGTGTAATCTGTGTAATCTGTGGTGTGTATAAGATAATAGCATTCATTTTATCATTTTACTTACATTCCTTCTCCACCAGCACGCGCATCCAGTGGCCGCCGATGACGCTGCGGGCCTTGAAGCCCACCATCAGTCCGGTCTTGGTGTCATACCAGTCACTGGTCGGCACACGTGAACCCGTCTCGTTCATGTAGTCGTAAAGCGGTTCCACGAACTTCAGGAAGTCGGCCTTCTCCTTGGCCATGCCGGCCGTCCACATGATCCAGTCGCTCTTGGTGTAGTCCTTGCGGCAGTCGAGGGGCAGACCATATTTGTTCTGGCTTCCCAGATAGTACTGCACGTCGCGCTCCATGGCATCACCCGGGAAGAGGTTCAGACCCCAGAGCTTGTCCCAGATCATGTTGTACTTCTGGCTCCAGGTGCCCTCGCGGTCGAAGGCCAGACGGTAGTGGTCGTCCTCGCGGGCATCGCGCTCCCACTGCTGTGCCATCTCACGCGCGCGTTCCATATATTTATTAGCGGTTTCCTGATCGCCACGGATACGTGCCATCTCGGCATAGCCGGCCACGCCCATGATGGCCTTGACGCTGAGATTGCAGTTATGTGCCCAGTGTCCGGCGAAATCATCGGTGCAGAGCTGGTTGGCGGGATCCTGCCCGTTCTCGGAGAGGTAGTCGGCCCAGGTGGTGATGATGTCCCAATACTTATCCACATACTTGGTGTTGCCGTCGATGCGGCAGAGGTGCGCGGCCAGCGTGAGCATGTTGCCAGCCTCCTCCAGCGGCATGTCGCCGCCATAGACCTGTCCGTTGGCGATGGGGTAGGTGCCCAGGTCGTGGGCGGCAAAGGGCTTTGTCCAGCGACCGCTGAGGCTGTAGTCGAAGATGCTGGTCATCTGTGCCTTCTGCAACTCGGGGTTGTAGATGAGGAAAAGGGGAGACTCGGGGTAGGTCAAATCCACGGTGTTCACACAGCCGTTGGAGTTGTTCTCCTTGGAGAAGAACAGCAGGTTGCCGTCCTCGTCCTGGAAGAGCTTGTGGGCAGCGATGACGTGGCGGTAGGAGGCCGAGAGGACCTCGGCATAGTGCTCGTTGCCGGCGGCCAGGGCATCGTCATAGATGGTCTTGTCCAGTGCTCGGCAGCGATCCATGATGCTGGCGTAGTCGCGAGCCAGACGGCCGAACATGTCGAAGATGGTGACCTTGCCCTCGTGTGCCCAGTAGCCCTTGTAGCGCTTATACATATATTCGATGTCCTGCACCTCGTCATAGCCCAGCATCATGAAGCTGGCAGTGTTGCTGGTCTGACCCAGGTCGCGGCAGAAGGTGATGCTGCCATCATCGCCTGTGCTGACGTCGCCGTTGATGGCGGGCACGTAGAGGTAACCCCAGTCGATGCAGATGCCGTCGCCCTTCTTGGCCAGAATGGGCTGGTCCACGGTGCCGCACTTGCCATACTGAATGCCGCCCTCGGTGATGAGCTCGGTCGTGGTGCGCTGGCTCTTCTTGTTCACTGCCAGCTCGCGGGCGGCAGTGACGCTGAACTGCACGCTGTGTGCCTGGCCGTCGGTCGAGCGCACCTGATAGGAGATGTAGTTCACGGGCGAGGAGAGCAGGTCATAGTCGTCCATGAGCATGGGAGCGGTGAAGACTACATCCAGCTCCACGGGTCCGCACGCGAAAGTATAATAGGTGTTGGTGGCCAGCACGCTGACACTCTTCTGCTCGGCCACTTTCACCTCGGGACCGCCCACGTTGGTGTTCTGGTAGAGTCCGAAGTCGGTATAGGCCCCGCCGGTGGTGTTGTGGCAGTGGGCGGCCAGCAGGTTCTCGCCTTCGTGCAGGAGCGCCTTCAACTCGCCCGTGAGATGCAGCTGCACGCCATCCACCCATGTCTCGCCGGTGTCGGCCACCTTCTGGCCGTTGAGGTAGAGTTCAAAGACATCGTCGTGTGAATAGACAATCCAGAGGTCTTTCTGCAGGTCCTCTGCCGTGAGGGTGAAGGGGCGGCGCACATAGAGGTCGCTGTTGAGGTCACTCCAGTGGGTTCGGACATAGCTGAGACCGTCGCTGCCCCAGGCGGCGCGTCCCGTCTGCCAGTCGGCACCGGCGGTGTAGGCAGGCTGCTGCCAGCCGTCGCGCTGCACGGCACGGGTGTAGAGGCCCTCCCAGGCCTCCTCGTCGGCCATCGGCACCAGGGTCTTGAACACCACACGGTCGGCACCCATCCAGCGGTACTGCTGGCCATCGACGGTGAGGAAGCCGTCCAGGGGTTTCTCGTCGTTGGTCCAGTGGCGCGTGGTGCCGTCGGTCAGTTTGTCATAAGGTGACCAGATGGAGAAATAGGGGTCTGAGACAATCAGAGGCACGGACGGTGCACGCAGAGCCGTGGCCTGATAGGGTTCAAACAGGGTGGCAGAGGGCTCCACCGCCCCACGGCCACAACTGCCAGCCATCAGCATCGCCGCCACAGCGGCAACGCCGAAGGAAACATTCAGGAAAACACTTTTAACTTTCATTGGTGAATTGAAGATTTATAATATTGATGTTGTTTATCCGTATGTCTGGCAGCCTTGATGGCTCTCTATGCTCAGGCTTATCGTCTGAATCCGCTGCAAAAATAAGAAAAAGTGTATTAAAAGAAGGAAAAATGCTCATCATTTCTCAAAAATAATTGTTCAGAGCCATATTTTGACTACCTTTGTACCGCGATTCGAAGAACTATTCACCATTCACACCCACGTAAGCATCATGCGTCACCATATTTCATTCCTCATCTTCGTCTCTTTATTCTTTGCGTTCGTCCTCGCCAGCTGCCAGGGGCACCGGCCAGACACCGCTGCACCGGCACCGCAAGGTGCCACATTGCTGATGAATCCCGGCAGCTATCCCTTTGCCATCCTGCACGAGGGCAAATACTATTTCACCTGCCAGAGCGAGGGTGAAACCATCGGGTTTCGGGTGGTGGAAGACCTGCACGAGCTCCCCACGGCAGAAGTTCACACCGTCTGGACGCCGGACAGCCCGCGTCTGCAGCATATCTGGGCACCGGAAATCCACCGCATCAACGACAGCTGGTACATCTACTTCGAGGGCGACGACGGCAACACCGACGACCATCAGCTCTACGTGCTGGAATGCACCGATGCCGATCCCGTTCACGGGCATTGGCATCTCTGCGGCACCCTGCGCACCAACGAGGAATGGAACTTCGGGCTCCACCCCACCGTCCTGCAGATGCCCGGCGGCGCGCTATACCTCCTGTGGTCTGGGTGGCCCAGCCGCCGGGCCGAGACCGAGACGCAGTGTATCTACATCGCCCGCATGAGTGACCCGTGCACTGTGGGGTCGCAGCGCGTGCTGCTCTCCAAGCCCGACCTGGAATGGGAGCGGCAATGGATCAACCCCGACGGAAGCCGCGCCGCCTATCCCATCTATGTCAACGAGAACCCGCAGGCGTTCCTGACACCCGATGGCCGCCATGTCTGCATCTTCTATTCGGCCAGCGGCATCTGGTCGGTCTATAACGCGCTGGGGTGTCTCACAGCCCTCGCCGATGCGAACCTGCTGGACCCCGCCGTGTGGAACAAGACGACGGAGCCCATCTGCATTGTGGACTCCGTCTTCTATGGCACATCAAACATTTGTATCGTGCCCGAGAAGGACGGGGGGCACGCCCTGCTCTTCGAGGCCAAAAGCATTCAGCAGGGACAGGAGCAACGCGCCGTCTATCTCAAATCCCTCTCCTTCAACGCCGACGGCCTGCCCGACCTATAATGGGTCAGCGCACCAGCACCTTGGCGGTGGTGCCGTCGGCACGGCGCACGATGTGCAGCCCCGGCGTGCCGGCATCGACGGCGCGCCCGCTCAGGTCATAGTGCACAGCACCCCCATAAGTCTCATAGGTCTCATAGATTCTATGACTCCCATCAATGTCCTGCACCCCCGTGCCAATCCCGGCATAGCGGTCCACGAGAATCTTCATCCAGAAGCCGCCGATGACACTGCGGGCCCGGAAGCCCACGGCCGTGGTGCCGTCGGTATAGTACCAGTCACTGAGCGGCCACCGCGTCGTGGCCTCGTTGGCCCATTTATACACGGGGTCTGAGAAACTCTGGAACACACGCTTGGTGTCGGCCATCGAGGCGGTCCACATAATCCAGTCACTTTTTGTATAGACGCTGCGGCTGTCGAGGGGCAGGCCGTAGAGATTCTGTTTGCTGCGGTAATAGGAAATCTCCTTCTGCGCCACACCGGGGAACAGTTCCAGCCCCCACAGCTTGTCCCACACGAGGTTATACTTCTGGCTCCACGTGCCCTCGCGGTCGAAGGCCAGGCGGTAGTGGTTGCCGTCGTCGGCATCCTGCATCCACTGGGCAGCCATCGTGCGGGCTTTCTCCATATAGCTTTCGTAGGTGCTCTCCTGCCCCCTCATGCGTGAGATGAGGGCGTAGGCCGCCACGCCCATGATGGCCTTGATGCTCAGGTTGGCATTGTGCGCCCAGTGCCCGGCGAAGTCGTCGGTGCAGAGTTGGTTGGCCGGGTCCTGACCGTTCTGTGAGAGGTAGGAAGCCCATGTGCGGCACACGCGCCAGTAGGTTTCTATCCAGTCTGTGTTGCCGTCGATGAGGCAGATCATGGCGGCCAGCGTGAGCATGTTGCCGCTCTCCTCCAGCGGCATGTCACCGCCATAGACCTGGCCGTTGGCATGTGGATAGGTGCCCAGGTCGTGCGCCGCAAAGCCCTTGGTCCAGCGGCCGCTCCTGCTGTACTCGAAGATGCTGGTCATCATGGCCTTCTGCAAGTCGGTGTTGTAGAGCAGGAAGAGCGGTGCCGAGGGGTAGGTCAGATCCACCGTGTTCACACAGCCGTTGGAATTGTTCTCCTTGGAGAAGTAGAGCAGACGGCCGCCGTCGTCCTCGAAGAGCTTGTGGGCCGCCAGCACATGGCGGTAGGAGCCGGAGAGCAACTCGGCATACTTCACGTTGGCAGCCTCCAGCGCATCGTCATAGATGGTCTGGTCCTGCTGGCGGGCACGCTGCATGTTCTCGTCATAGTGGTCGCGGAAGTCCTCAATGGCCTGGGTGATGGTCTTGCCGTTGCGTGCCCAGTAGCCCTTGTAGTCCTTGCCGAAGTAGCGGATGTCATAGACCTCGTCATAGCCCAGCATCATATAGGAGGCTGAACCTTCGGCGGAGACGGTGCCGAAGTCGTGCAGGTAGGCCAGCGTGGTGTGGTTGGCGGGCGACTGTCCCGTCACCTTCTCGCCGCACGCGGGCAGCCGGCCCGTGGAGACGAAGTGCTGCTCCATGGTGGCCGTGGGCGCAAAGCTCACCTCGCCGTTCACGCCGGGCAGGTAGAGATAGCCCCAGTCGATGCTGATGAGGTCGCCCGTGCGCCCCAGTACGGGCTGTGCCGTGCTGCCGGCACGCAGATAGGGTACGCCGTTCTCGGTGATGCGCTCCACATCCACGGCCTGAAAGGCCTCGTTGACGCAGAGGATGGGCGTGGTGGCGAAGTAGAACTGCACGTCGTGCGCCCGGTTGTCTATGCTGCGCACGCGGTAGGAGATATAGTTGACAGGCGTGGAGATGAGGTCCAGATCGGTGATGACCATGGGGGCCGTGAATACCACGTCAAGGCGCACGGGGCCGCAGAGGAAGGTGTAGTAGGTGCTGGTGGCCAGCACGTTGACGTCCTGCTGCGTGGCGGTCTTCACGCCCTCGGGAGTCTGGAAGGTGTTCTCGAAGAGGCCGAAGTCGATGTAGGCCCCGCCCGCCGTGTTGTGGCAGTGGGCGGCGATGATGTTGTCGCCCTCGTGCAGCAAGGCGCGCTCGGCGGCCGAGAGGGCGTGGGTCTCGCCCTGTAGCCATGTCTCGCCGGTGCGCACCACGCGCGAACCGTTAATAAATAGTTCAAAGACATCGTCGTGGCTGTACTGCACCCACAGGTCCTTCTGCAGGTCACCGGCCGTCAGCGCCACCGAGCGGCGCACGTAGATATCGGAGTTGGTGGCCGTCCAGGCGTTGCGCACGCTGGGATATTCGTTGGGGGTGCCCCACGCCGCCTGCTCCACCGCCCACGCGCTGTCGTCGAAGTCGGCCCGGGTCCAGTCCGTGCCCTCCTGATAGTCATGGCAGACACGCCCCTCCCACACCTCTTCACCGGCCATGGGAGCGATGGAGGAGAGCAGACAGCCCTGGCCGGTGCCCATGAAGCGGTAGGCCTGGCCATCGACGCGCAGCAGACCCGTCATGGGCTTCTCGATGTTCGACCAGTGGCGCGTCGGGCCGTCGGTCAGCTGGTCGCAGGGCGACCAGAACGAGAGATAGGGGTCATTGGTGATCAGCGGCACAGACGGCAGACGCAGACTCGTCTGCTGATAGGGAGCGAAATAGTCAACGTCCTCGGTCGCGGCACCTTGTGCCATCATGCGTTGGGGCAGCAACATCGCCACCGCGCACAACAAAAATGATACTTTCTTCATGGATGTAACCAAACTATTTGGGTTGATGTTCTTCTGCCCGCAAAAGTACAAAGATTCCCCCGACCGCCCACAACACTTTTCGGTCAAAACCCCTCTCCCACCCCACTTTGAACAGATATTCGCCTTTTTCACCAGATTATTGCGAGCGGCAACACCCAAAAACACGTCCGCGCGTAAAGCTCATCACGTCCGCACGCGAAGTTCATCACGTCTGCACGTGATGGCCATCGCGTCCGCACGTTCAAAAGCTCACACCCGAAGGAATGGACATGTACTGCTGGGCGGAGCGGACAATTAACATAAATTAACACGCCAGAGCGTCCACACTGTTCAACTTTTCATACCTTTGTACCCGAATTGTGCGACTAAACATCCAATCACCTTATCATTAACTCATCAAACTAAACTAACATGAAAAGAATCAAACTCATCCTTGCTGCCCTGCTGTCTTTGACAGCATGGACAGGTGCAATGGCACAGACAGAGGCCATCGACTTCGATGCCGAAGGCAACTATCACCTCTTCAAGACGGCAGAGGGAGCCTCCTACCCCGAGACTGATCTGCAAAACATCAACACCGACACTCCCTGGGGCTTCTACCGCTATAAAGTGAGTGACGGCACCTACACCAAGTTCACCACATACGACACCGGCGGCAGTAATGGAACAGCAACAGAGCGTGGAATTGCCTGGTACACAGAAAAAGAGTACTGTTTCGTTTCCAGTACTGGCCACTACCACTCCACCACCAGCTATTCTCCCGCCATCGTCTTCACCGCCCCGGCCGACGGCATCTACTTTGCCACCATGACTGTGTGGCGTGATAAAGCGAATAAATCGAACACCCTCTACCTCCGCAGTCGTGTTCTGGATAAAGGCGAGACGATGCAGTGTGATAAGGGAACTTATATCTTCGACAAGGCATACGGCACTGTGGCCATTGACAACGACAACGGGCAAGTTCCTCAGACCCTCGATTTCTATATCAAGATGGAAGCTGGACAGCGTTTCACCTTCGAAACAGAATCCTACACAGCAGGTTCTAATTCTGACGGCCGCACCCACATCAGCGACCTGGCCGTGGCTTCCTGCTCCTCCAAGGGCACTCCCCTCACACTGGAAGCGGCAGAAGTATATTCGCGCTTCTATGATACCTCAAACATCGTTGACATCACATACGTGGTGAAGGATGCCAATGGAAACACGCTTGAAACAAACGTTGTTCCCACCGAGAAAGGCACACAGATTACCGCGCTGCCAACAAACCTCCAGCGTCCTTTTACCCAGTATAGTGAGGTGGATGTGACTGTCAGCAAAGCTACTACGATTGAGTTCACCGCCACATGGGATGAGAAGAATGCGCCATTCGAGCTCTCTGACCCTGACGATTTGGATAATGCCAAGTGGTACAATATGACCATCCGCTCCAATTATAGCGTCTTTATGGATTCTGCAGAGCCTTATACTCCGAAGAAAGATGCCACAGCCGCCGACAAGATGGCCGATGAATATCAATGGGCCTTCGCGGGCGATGCCTACGGCATAGTACTCTACAACAAGGCAAAAGGTGCCGGGTGGACACTGACCAAGGATGAACAGAATACCGTCATGAGAGAAGGCACCTACAGCTGGACACTTGGCAAGAATAGTGACGGCTTCACACTCAGGGAAACCAGCTCGGATATTAACGTCATCAACCATAGGAGCCAAGTTACCCTTGGCCTATGGCAAGACGGTTCCCTTACCAGCGACGGCTCCACCTTCCGCGTATCTGAGGTTCCCGCAGACTATTCAAAGTTTGTAGTGGATGAGATTACTCCTTGGGTTGAAGGCACATACTTCGTCCTCAAACCAACGGCCATCGGCTATCAGGAAAGTTACAAGACAGCGTGCACACAGGCACAGTATGAGAGCATGAAAGCTGCAGTGGATGCCAAGAAGGCAGACCTCGCCAACTTCGTGCTGCCAGAGACCGGATATTACCGAATCAGCAACAAGAGAGAAAGCGGTTCCTATCTCCAATATGGCGAAAAAGATGGCACACCCATCATCGCCACATCCAAGAGCCCAGCCGAGGCCATCGGCAATGTGGTCAAACTCAGCCAGCTGGAAGACTACAAGTACACCATTGCCGTGGGCGGACGCTATGCCAGCGCACCGGAGCAGAACGTGGTGAACCAACTGGCCACAACCGAGACTGAGTTCCAGGTTATCATCAGCAAACCCGGATACGTCGTATTCACCACGGGAGACAATTACAACGCGCTGCACTGTGCCAGCTCTGGAAATTGCGTGGGATGGAGCAACACTTCCGACGGCTCCCAGTGGATTGTCGAGGATGCCACCATCCCCGCCAGCGTTGATGTCACCATCGGAGCTGCCGGCTACGCCACCCTCAACGCCCTCTGGCCCGTCGCCATTCCCGACGGCGTGACGGCATACACAGGCACTATAACGACACCTGAAGGCAAGGATTACAGCTACTTGACCTTGAACAAAATCG
The DNA here is from genome assembly GCA_017455585.1 of Bacteroidaceae bacterium. GTDB lineage: Bacteria > Bacteroidota > Bacteroidia > Bacteroidales > Bacteroidaceae > Physcousia. The sequence goes on from JAFSZU010000188.1 coordinate 27,802, forward strand.
AGGGCAGCACCATCCCCGCGACCACACCCGTCGTCCTCGCGGGAGACCCCGCCACATACACCTTCGCCTTCGCTGACGACGTGGAGGCCATCGAGGCCAACGACCTGAAGGGCACCTACCAAGAGGTTGCAGCCGCAGGCCAGTATGTCCTGGCTCAGCCCGACGGCGAGGCCGCAGGTTTCTACAAGGCCGCAAGCGGAAACATCGCTGCCTACAAGGCATACATCACACTGCCAGCTGCTGGAGAGGTCAAGGGCCTGAGCATCGTCTTCAACGACGCCACTGGCATCAGCGAAACCGTAAATGCTAACGCATTAACTGGCAAATGGTATAACGTGGCCGGTCAGCGCGTGAGAAAGGCTCAGAAGGGCATCTACATCGTGAACGGCAAGAAGGTTGTGAAATAAAGACCCACCCCCTGCCCCTCCCGTGAGAGAGGGGCGGTCCTCTGGGTAGTAGCAACAATAATAAAATGATTTGTAATCCATTAAAAAGAATGACCCTATAGCCCCCAGGCGCCAGCCTTCCCCTCCATTACGGGAGGGGTGCCGCAAGGCGGGGTGGGTCTTAGAACAATGAAAAAGACATATAGCAGTCCCGTTGTGAAAGAACTTCACATGGACACAGAGCAGATGGTGGCAGAGAGCCTGGCCATCAACAGTAGCGTCACCGTAGATGGCGGCGATGCCCTCGTCAAAGGCAATGAATGGGACATCTTCGGAGAATACACCGTCGGGGAAGAATAACCCCTCAGCAACAACACCTGCGGGGCGCACTCCACTCGGAGCGCGCCCCGCACACATTTGTCCCATCAGGACATTCTGCACGCGAAACGGCTCCATTTAAATATTTTTAACAAAAATCCCGCACAACCTATTGCATTACCCACTATCTTTGTACCCGATATATGCGACCCTTTTTATTCACTGCATTGATGAAACAACATGAAGAAAATCAAACTTCGTTAGAAACTGAAACAAGTATGGCAACGCTCACTCTGAACCCCGAAATATATAAAGAAGCTCAAGCCTATGCCACGGCAGAGAACATCAGCGTGGAGGAATGGGTAACGTCCCTCATCATACGTTTCATCCCATCACCCTCGAAGGGTTACAGGATGAAAAACAGGAATGAGTTGTCACCAGAACTCCTCAAATACGTAGGGTTCGCAAAACCCAAACATTACGACGGTGACCTTAATGGCGACAAAGCCAGAGAGGATTATCTGACAGCAAAGTACACTCAGCAATGAAGGTCTTCTTAGACACCAATCTTCTTTTGGACATCATAGAAGAAAGAGAACCTTTCCTGATGCCAGCATTGAATATATTTGATCTCGGCATGAGGGGAAAGATAGAGATGTATGCTTCGCCCCTAACATTGGCCAATTGCATGTATGTAGCAAGGAAACACGTAGGATATGAGAAAGCAATCGAAGGCTTAAAGTTCATCAAGAAATATGTCACAATAGCGGCCATGGATGATGAACAGTGTCTGCGAGCCCTGAACAGTAATATGCCAGACTTCGAGGATATGTTGCAATACGAAGCCGCACGCGCAGCATTATGTGGAGTAATAGTGACCAGAGATGCCAACAGGCACTTCCCATTAGGCTCCATTCCCGTTCTTGCTCCAGAACAGTTCTTGAACACCTATGCGAAACCTATAACCACAGCTCCAATACACTCATATTACCCCAAATAACAATTCCTTTTTATTAACCCTTTTTATTCACCTAATTTATTAACCAACATGAAGAAAATCAAACTTCATTAAAATAGATATCAAATGAAAGAAAACAGAAACAGAATTGAAGAGGCACAAGCTTGGGCTTGTGAGCATGGATGGACGCCCTTGACAGCAGAGGAAAAGGTAGAGTTCTGGAGAGCAATAGCAGATTGTACGAACTTATGAGGATTTAGAATGCAACGCTATCTGCTGGATACCAATATTCTCATGTATATTCTCAATGATACAGGAGAAATGACTTCCGAGGTCGAAGACATCGTAGGCGACTTTGGAAATCGGTTGTTTATGAGTGCTGCCAGTATCCGCGAACTGGTAGCCAATTGGTGTAAGTACGCTTATATGCAGAAGCAATGGAGAACCCCAGACTTGATGTTTGAGTATCTTTATGACAACTATTTCATTGATATCCTTTATCCACATCGTGAGCATTACCATACATTCATCCATTTGGAATGGAACATCGAAGAAAATCATCGCGACACTACTGACCTGATTATCATTGCCCATGCTATTACTGAGAAATTAACTCTCATATCATCCGACCGAAAGTTCCCATTCTATCGAAATCAAGGACTTAACCTTATATATAACAGGAAATAAACAAAATATACTAACCAAACAATCCTTTTTATCAACCCTTTTTATTCACTTAATTTATTAACCAACATGAAGAAAATCAAACTTCATTAGGAACAGACATCAAACAATGAACGCACTTTCACTCAATAACCTATGGTCCTACATCCAAGGTCTGGCACTGACCACCAGCAACAAGAGGTGGCTGGCAGAACATCTGTATGAGGCCGCGAGCAAAGAGGGACAAGCAACTCCACCAGTGGACTTTCATATCAATAAAGAGGATCTCGTACTCTCCCCTGAAATATTGGAGCCTGTCAAGGACATTGCACCGCTGCCACAAGATTTCGACTTCAACCAAGCCCGGACGAACTACATCATGCAAAAATACGGATGATAAAAGTCTTTCTCGATACCAACATACTCATTGACTACCTCTCCCACAGAGAGCCTTTCTTTGAACCTGCGGCCCTGCTTTTACAGCTGGGACAGAGGAAGAAATGTCAATTGTCTGTTGCATCAATGTCGTTTGCCACAGCAAGTTTCATCCTGCAGACTCATTACAAAATGACACCCAAAGCCATTAGGGAGTTGTTCTGCACAATAATTCGCTTATGTAGCATTACGACCATTGACTCACGGACGGTCTCAGAGGCGATTGTGTCAGATTTGGAGGACTTTGAAGATGCCATGCAATATTCCTCTGCGCGACATGCGTCCTCTGACATCATCATCACCCGCAACGCCAAGGACTTTTTTCACTCATCCATACCTGTCTTCACGCC
>JAFSZU010000189.1 GCA_017455585.1 Bacteroidaceae bacterium
CATGGCGGTGCACTCGCAGTGCCAGCCGGGGAAGCCGTTGCTCCAAGGTGACGGCCAGCGCATGATATGTTCGGGCTGTGCGGCTTTCCACAGGGCGAAATCGACTTGGTTGCGCTTCTCGCCCACGCCGTCCAGCTCGCGTGAGTTGTTGATGACATCCGTAAGGTTGCGGCCCGAGAGCTTACCATAGCGATATTTCTCATTGTACTTCTCCACGTCGAAATAGACACTGCCGTGGCTCTCGTAGGCATAGCCGTTGGCCAGGATTTCCTTGACGAGCTGAATCTGCTCGATGATGTGCCCGGTGGCATGCGGCTCTATGCTGGGTGGCAGACAGTTGAGGGCGCGCATGGCATCATGGAAGCGATTCGTATAATACTGCGCCACCTCCATGGGTTCCAGCTGCTCCACGCGAGCCTTCTTGGCTATCTTGTCCTCGCCCTCGTCGGCATCGTGCTCCAGATGTCCCACGTCTGTGATGTTGCGGACGTAGCGCACTTTGTAGCCAAGGTGCTGCAAATAACGGAACAGCAGGTCGAAGGTGATGGCGGGACGGGCGTGACCCAGATGGGCATCGCCATAAACGGTGGGGCCGCAGACGTACATGCCCACGCGGCCTTCCACCAACGGGCGGAACAGTTCTTTCTGACGGGAAAGGGTATTGTAAATCAATAAAGGTTGAGTCTCCATTGTGAATGATGAATTGTGAATTAAAAATTAGTTTCTAACATAAACCACAGATTTCACGGATTAAACAGATTCTCTACTGCTTCTCATCTGTGTAATTATAATCTTTATTTCACAGATTTCCTAAGATGGAAAGGACTCAGGTCTGTGTAATCCGTGTAATCTGTGGTTAGTATAAGATATTTGTCTCCATTTACTTATGAATTGAATAAGTAGGTTGTCTCGTCGCCGCAGATGTTGCGTATCCTCATGCGGCGTGGACATCGGTCGTCGAGGGTTTGTATGATGCCGTCCCACAGCATCTTGTTCTTCTGACCGCCATTGAGCCGCACCGTGCAGTCGGGTTCTATCTTCACCTCGGCATCGCTGTGCCACGGTGCTGCCGCGTCGGCCTCTGTGCAGTCCAGGCTCACCCACTCGATGGCTTCCAGCTGGCTCTCGCTCATGCTGATGGGGGTGTAGTTGAGATCTCCGCCCTCCCGCTCTGCGCGCTTCACGGCCTGAGCATAGCGTTTCTGGTTGAACTCGTCGAGCATCCGGCACACGCGGTCGCTGTGGAAACTGCGCAGCTGCACCTGCCAGACGGGGAACATGTCATCTGCCCGCATCACCTGTGCAGGGGCCGTGAAGTCGGCATCGTCCTCGAAAACATACTCGTCCAAGAGTTGCTTCAAGTCTCGCAACTCCACGGTGATGCGCGGGTCGGGTCGCCGGGCGATGAGGTCGTTGATAGCCTCCCAGTCCTCGACATCGACATAATAGATAATCACATTGCGCGTGTCCTCCGGCAAGTCCATCATGCCGTCGAAGATGAGGGTGCTCATGGTGGCGGGATCCAGCACGCGCTCATATTGTGTGAGTGAGGGCAGATAGACGGGTTGCTTGCCACGGGAGTTGACGATGTAGCCCGACCACACAGGCGGCAGTGTGGCATCCTGGTACATACCAATCATGGCGGGCAGCCGTTCCTCGGTCTGCACAGGGTTGCGGAAGAGCTGCACACCGTCCTTCACCATCATCTTCTGGAACGACGCTCCTGCTGCCACGAGGCGGTCTCGCGTGGTCTGTATGCTGTTCTGGTTGATGTCGCAGGTGATGAAGCGGCGCCCCAGTCGCTGTGCCACCACGGCCGTGGTGCCGCTGCCGCCGAAGAAGTCGGCCACCACCATACCCTCGTCTGAACTGGCACTGATGATGCGTTCCAACAAGGCTTCGGGCTTCTGGGTGGCATAGTCAACACGTTGAGCATCTGTAGAGGGAATATAGGGTATCTGCCATACATCCTTAACTTTCTTATCTTCGGACAATTCATAAATGATATTGCCATTGTCATCACGTGCTCGCATATTCTTCCCATCAACCTTGACCCGTTTGCTCTGCATAACAGGTTCATCTCTTGGTTCCCTCACAATATTATATAAATAATCATTGCATTTAGAGTACCTGAAAATGGTATCATGTTCACAAACGAAATCGTGAGGATTCGGATTCCCTGTCATCTTGTTATTATAATGCCAGATAATCTCATTGCGGAAGTTCTGTTCCCCAAACACCTCGTCCAAGAGTATCTTCACGTAGTGCCCGATATGCCAGTCAAGGTGGACATAGATGGTGGCGTTCTCGCTCATAACAGTCTTGATGGCCATGAGGTTCTCGTACATCCAATTGAGGTACTGTTCCTTGGTCCAGATGTCGCTATACATCTTCTCCTCCATGTCGGCCCCTGTCTCCCCTTCCAGCTGCACATTCTGCAGTGCAGCACTGCGCAGCCGTATCTTCTTGGCATAGTCGGCTCCGCTGGCAAAGGGCGGGTCGATATACACGAGATCGACCTTCACATTGCGGCTCTTGAGGTAGGCGCAAGTGGCGATGCACTCTCCGTGAATGAGCAGATTGCCGCTCTCGCCGGCCTGGCTGCCCACGGGTTCCGTCAGCGTCACCTCGTGGAGGGGCATCCCCCGTAGGATGCGTCGTGTGGTGTCGTCGCTGCCGCGGTAGGCCAGCGTGCGACGTGTGCGCTGGAAGTTGTCTAACCACGCCATGCCGGCGAGGTGGTGGGGTTGGTAGTTTTCGTATCGGATGGGCATAAGTGCGTTCAGTGTGTTGTCGGGTTGAAGAAGGTGCGTATCTTGTCACGGAGCAGGGCCGCGAACTCTGTCTGCCGCCTTTCGGGCAGGTAGAGGTAGTCGAAGAAGTCGGGGTTGTCGCGCAGGAAGCGTCCGCGCATGAAGTCGTTGCGCTCGCGGAAGTTACGCTCATAGCCCTCGCCCTTGGTCTCCACGATGAGTATCTTGCAGATATTGCCGTTGCGGCCTCGCTGGCAGAGCAGGAAGTCGGGCGTGTAGCGTCCCACGTAGGTCCAGTGGCCGGGTGACGTCTCGGTGTAGCATTCGATCTTGAAGTCGGTGACGGCACGGTCGCCATTGTAATAGACCTCTATGCCCTGCTCCTGCAGTTCACGCATGGGGAGTGCCGTCTCCACGAAGAAGGTGCGCTCCAGGGGGCTGTCGAAGTGATAGGGCAGATAATGATAGGTGCGGTCCTTGACCTGCCGTGCACGTTCCTTGTGTTCCTGGCCTTCCCGGAGCTTGGCAATAATGGCTTTCTCCTCAGCTGCAAAAAGCCCCAGGCTCTTGATGCGTGCGATGGTATCGGCGAGCACCTCCAGGTCTGCATGGGGTTCCTCCCCGTCACCCTTGTCTGCTGTCACGGTGGCCTGCACCTGATGCTGGTCGGGGTAGTAGTCCTGCGGGCTGTTGGTGATGAAGGGCTGTTCCAGCTCCTGACGTGTGATGGCCAGCCATTTCACCTCTTGCGGCTCCATGATGACCTCGGAGACATAGTTCCTGCGTGTGGCGAAGGCCACGCGAATATTCCTGCGCACAGCCTCCTGGTCGATGAGGTGGCTGTAGTAACGCTGTCCGTCGCGCTCGGTAGTAATAGCGTGGAAGATTTGTGTGAGGCGTGACAGGTGTTGGCGCAGCTGCTGGATAGATGTCATGCCCAGCGTCTCCTTGACCATCTGGTGGAGCCATCGGTTCAGGGATGCCGGTTCCGTGTCTTTGCCGTCAATGGTGTATGTGCTGAGGATATGAGCCTCCAGGTCACGTTCCCTCACTTCCGTCTCTGCGCGTCGCACGACGATGTCCTCGCGTGCCAGCCTCTCCGCCGTCTGGGCTTCGCTCTCCTCGGTCTGCAAGGTGCGGACGATGTGCATCTGCATGAAGGAGAACGGATGAATGCGTTGATGCTCCATGCGGCTGTGGCGGAGCATGAGCTGCTGGTGCCGCCCGGAAGAATGAATCAGCTCATCGATGCTGGTATTTTGTGTCTTCTTGAACTCGGCATCGAGCTTGTGGTAGTTCCACTCGTTGAGCCAGATGAGGGCGTGCTCTTGCGCTCCACGCTGCA
>JAFSZU010000190.1 GCA_017455585.1 Bacteroidaceae bacterium
AGGATGGCACTGTAATGTTGAGCCAACTGCTGCTGTCGCTGTTCTTCGGTCATCAGTACAGGAGGATGATTTTGCTCTTGACGATGGAGGCCTCGCGGAATTTCTGCGTCTCGCGCATACGGCGCAGCATCTCGGTGGCTTCCTCGTAAGTTCTGAAGTCGCCCACGCGACAAATCCATCGTGGGCTGATGAAATGGGTATAGACTTGTACGTCGTCAAAAGTGGAGCGTACAAGCGATGCCATGCGGTAGGCCTCGGACTTCGACTGGCGGTTGTTGCCGCCGGCATAGACCTGGATGCGGTAGCCGTTGACGCGAACACGTCGCATTGAGGCATTGATGGCCGTGTCGGTGGACAAGGTGTCGGACTTCCCGGTGAGCTGGCTGCTCGTCTTGCTGGCAGTAGTCGTGCTCGTCTTGCTGGCAGCAGTCGTGCTCGTCTTCGAGACCGGGCTTGTTGAGGCCGTGGAGATGCCGTTGACCAAAGCGTCAATCTGGGCATCCTGATAAAGAATCACCCGTCCCTCACCCGCGTTGCTGCGGGTGAGATGACGGGTGAAGGTTTCTTGGGCCGTGGAAACCACGGGCAAACAAAATAATAAATAAGAAATAATAAATAAGAAATAATAGGTAGGTGACAGTAAGCTGTCATCTGGAATTAGCCGCTTCATATACCTATTATTATTTATCATTTATTATTTCTTATTTATCATTTCGTGAGTAAGCCTACTTCCAGGCATCGATGATGCCCTTGAAGTCGGCGCACTTGAGGGCGGCACCACCGATGAGGCCGCCATCGACGTCGGGCTTGGAGAAGATTTCCTTGGCGTTGCTGGGCTTGCAGCTGCCGCCATAGAGGATGCTGACGTTCTCGGCAGCAGCCTCGCCGAAGCGACCGGCGATGACGCCACGGATGAATGCGTGCATGTCCTCGGCCTGCTCGGCGGTAGCAGTCTTGCCGGTACCGATAGCCCACACGGGCTCATAGGCCAGAATGATATTGGCAAACTGTTCGTCGGTGAGGTCGAAGAGGCTGTCTGCGAGCTGTCCGCCCACGACCTCGTTCTGCTTGCCGGCCTCGCGCTCTTCCAGCACTTCGCCGATACAGAAGATAACCTTCAAGCCGTTGGCCAGCGCGAGGTTGACCTTCTCTTTCAGGATCTCAGCAGTCTCACCATAGTAGGCACGACGTTCGCTGTGACCGAGAATCACATATTGCGCACCCGTGCTCTTGACCTGAGCAGCACTGACTTCACCTGTGTAGGCACCTTTCTCTTTGTCGGCGCAGTTCTCAGCACCAAGTCCAATGACGGTGCCCTCGACCACATCAGCCACTTTAGCCAGATGGATAAAGGGTGTGCAAATAACGACATCACAGTTGGGCTTGTCTGCTGCAAGGGCAGCTTTAAGTTCATTGGCCAGTGCCAAGCCTTCTTGCAGGTTCAGGTTCATCTTCCAGTTGCCTGCCACGATTTTCTTTCTCATGAGTCTGTATGGTTTTATAAGTGATGATTGGGTTATTTCAATATCGACCGCAAAGGTAAGGCTTTATGGCGTCATGACCAAAAGATACGGGAATTTTTAAGTGTTTTTAGCGGTACAGCATCCGACGGTGTGGCTATCTCCCCATGATGCGCAGCAACAGACGTTTGTCTGACAGTATGATGATGGCGGTGGCTTCCAGTCTGGGATGCTGGAAGCGGCTGGGTTCTCGTTCGAGTGCAGCGATGGAGGCATGTCCTTCAGTTGTCCTCTCGTATTTGTTCATGCGGATATGCACGGTATATAAGCCTGTGGAGTCGGTCATCAGCGGGATGGGCATGAGCACTCCTTGATAAAGCCCCCATTCTTTGTCTCTGGCATTGAGGGAGATTTGTGCTTCCATCCCTTCCCGCAGGGAGCAAATTTGCTGTGCAGACAGTTGAATCACCATATCTGTCCAGGGGCATGAAGAACGTGTCACTTCTATGTAGCCATGCGCTGTCAGCGTGTCAGGCCACTGTAAAAACCATGTAGATGCGAGCAAACACGCTACAATGACAGCCATTGTTATTATGCCCCAGCGGAATACCCATGACGGAGTTTGCCCCATCACATCCTCCATTTCCTCGCTGCGTTTCCGCAGACCCTTTAACTCGTTCTCCTTTTTCATGTTCTATTTTCCCAACTCCAATTGATTCTTGACTAATTTAAAGTAAACTCCTTTCAGTGCCGTTAGTTCTTCATGCGTCCCCTGTTCCACCATCTTTCCGTGGTCGAGCACGATGATATTGTCTGCATCGCGCACCGTGGAAAGGCGGTGTGCCACGATAACCACTGTGCGCCCGCGATAAAACTCGCGGAGGTGCTCCATGATGATGCGCTCGTTGTTGGTGTCCAGTGCGTTCGTGGCCTCGTCGAAGAAGAGGTATTCCGGCTGCTTATAGACCGCCCTGGCGATGAGCAAGCGCTGCCGCTGTCCCTGACTGATGCCATTGCCCTCCATGCCAATCTTTGTGCTGAAACCTAATGGAAGACTCTCAATGAAATCGCCGATATTGGCTACATCCACAGCATGGCGCAGACGTTCTGTATCCACGTGGTCGTCTGCCACGGCGATATTCCTCGCTATGGTGTCTGAGAAGATGAAACCGTCCTGCATCACGCTGCCTGTAGCTCCTCGCCACACATGAGGATTGATGAGTGTCAACGGAGTGCCACCCACACGGATATGGCCGCGCTGAGGATTGTAGAATCCCAGAATTAACTTTACCAATGTCGTCTTGCCGCTTCCGCTTGCGCCCACAATGGCCGTCACTTTGCCAGCGGGTATTTTCACAGAGAGGTGTTCGAGGGCATAGTCTCGGTTGGCACCGCTGTAGCTGAACGACACGTCCTCCACTTGGATGTCTCGCTGTCGGGGCAACTTGTTCAGCTGCCCATCTGTCTTCATCTCCTCGTCCTCATGCGTGTGTACCTCATTGAGACGTTCCAGACTAATTTTCGCATCCTGCAGACTCTGTGCGAAGCCGATGAACTGCCCGATAGGTGCCGTCACCTGTCCGATGATGTATGTGAGCGACATCATCATGCCGAGTGTCATCACACCATCCACAACTGATTTGGCGGCTATGAACGAGATGAGGATATGTGTCGTCTGTGTGAAGAACACAGACCCCACCTCTTGCACC
>JAFSZU010000191.1 GCA_017455585.1 Bacteroidaceae bacterium
ACCGACGAGGACGGCAACGATGCGGGGCTGGTGAAGCTGAATCCCCAGCGTGCTGCCAACCATGCCGTAAGCGTCATCAGGACCTATAATGGTAGCTACCAGCGCTACCGCGTCATGATCTACTCCGAGACCAACGAGAAGTTCAGCGGCAGCAGCGGCACACTGCTCACCCTGCAGATGGACATGCCCGAGACGCTGACCAATGGGCAAGTGCTCAATGTCTCGTTCTACGAGGACACCAATAACTATTATGTCTCCAGCCACGGAGTGACCATCCTCACCGACCGCGAGGGTAACAACGTCATTTCCGGCACCACGGGCGGAAAAATCACCATCGAGGTGATTCCGCGTCCAGATATTGTGCCCTCCGACGTGAAGGTCGCTCAGACGCTGGCCCGTCCCGGCGACCAGCTGGACTTCACGTGGACGGTCACCAACCAGGGCGACCTCGCCACGGGTGCCGGCTGGACAGAGAAGCTCTTCCTCGAGAACGAGAACAAGAACCGTGTGTATGTAGGCACCACGGCCTACGAGGGAACCCTCGAAGTGGGTGCCAGCGTGCAGCGTAGCTTCTCGCTCAATCTGGATGAGTTCCCGGGTATCAGCGGAGCATGCCGACCTGTCGTGCAACTGCTGCCAGCTGCCGACTGCGGAGAAATAGCCCTCGACCAGGACAACAACACCGCCGTGGGTTCGGCCTACAGCCTCAATGTCCGGAAATACCTGCAACTGACGGCCTACAAGAACACCATTCCAGAGAAGAACGTCAACAGCGGCTACGCCTGTGAGCTGCGCCGTTCCGGCGACCTCAGCGTCACGCAGACCTTCTCTGTCATCACCCGCGACAAAGCAGGTAATACTGGCCGTCTGCGTGTCAACTCCGACGGCAGCGGCACCGTGCGCTTCGACAAGAACGTCTCAAAGGTCAACTTCTACCTCTACCCCGTTAACAACGAGGACATCAACGTGGATCCGCGTGTGGCAGTCATTGTCAATCAGGACAAGAACAACGGTTATGACACGGTCACCGACAGCGTGTCCATCGAGGATGACGACCTCATCCCCCTCACCCTTGTCACCGACAAGGAAGAGTATAACGAGGGCGATGTGATGATGGTCACCGCCACGGTGCCGGAGCACTATTATCCAGGCGACATCTATGTCTATCTGAATATTGAGCAGCCCAAGCGGTTCAAATTGCCGCAGCGCATCGTCATTCCAGATGGAGAGACATCGGCATCCGTCTATGTCAACGTCCTGCAGGACAAGACACCGGCCAACCCCGTGGGCGTGAAACTCACGGCCACCGCCGACCGCCACCAGAAGGCCGAAGCACTCTTCGTACTGAACGATGACGACACCCCCGCCATCTCCATGTCGCTCTCGCCGACAACCGTCAGCGAGGGTGCCGGCCCCTCGGCCATTCTCGGCACCGTCACCCGCACTGGCGTGACAAACAACAAGATCACCATCAAGCTCACCGATGACGGCAACAATGACATCTACTACTCACAGACGACTTTGACGATGCCCGCCGGAACGACAACCATCAACTTCCCGCTGGGCGTGCGCGACAATGCTACCGTGGATGGCGACCGCACTGTCAACATCCGCGCTGCCGTCTATATCACCGACTGCAACTGCTCGGCCATCGGCGACAAGCAGTCCTCGGTGGAAGTGCCCATCACCATTACAGATGATGACGGTCCGGCACTCTCGCTGAGCCTCAGCCGCAGCACCATCCTCGAAGGCGACGAGACAGGTGCCACACTGACCATCACCCGCAACACGACGGAGAACAGTGAACCCTTGACCGTCGCGCTGGAGAGCGATGCCACGGACGTCACCTTCCCTGCCACGGTAACCATTCCTGCTGGACAGACCAAAGGTACAGCAGTCATCACAGCGCCCGCCAACAGCTTGGAGGAAGGCGATCGCACCATCAGTATTGTGGCCAAAGCCGATGGCTTCAGCAGTGGCTCCACATGGCTACTCATCAGTGACCGCACGCTGCCAGACGCCATCATCGAGCGTGCCACGCTGAGCCGGACCGAGGCACCTGCCGGAGGGTCCTTCTCCGTGGAGGTCGTCATCAAGAATATTGGTGCCTCCACCCTGCCCGCCGGAACGCTGGTGCAGGTGCTGCAGAACGGCACAGCTGTCAGCAGCATGAATACGCCGTCGGCCATTCCTGCGGGCGAAACACTCAACATGACGGCCCACTTGCAAGCCAGCGACGTGCCGGGCACCTACACCCTCAAGGCGGTGGTCAACCCGCAGAGCACCGTGGCCGAACTGCTCTACGTCAACAACACGTCGGAGCCGCAGACGCTGGCTGTCACCTCGCTCTACAGCTTCACGGTGGCCGCAGACAAGAGCACCTACAAGGACGATGACATCATCACCCTCTCGGGCATGGTGACCGCCACGGGCAGTGCCTCGGTGGCCGGTGTCCATGTGGAGCCCTACGTGATCTTCAACGGCCAGCGCAAGGCCCTCGAGGGTGTGACCGACCAGACGGGTCACTACAACGTGATTTATGAACGTCCCGAAGGTTTCCGCGGCCACTTCATCTATGGCGTCTGCAATCCCGGCGAGGGCATGACCACTCAGGCTGGAACCTTTGACGTCTATGGCATGGAGCGCACCTCCACCAACTATCTCAAGCACGAGCTCTTCAAGGACGAACCCTACGAGGGAACCATCGGCATCAAGAACCTGAGTCCCCTGACGCTGACGAATATCCGTCCCGCCATCAGTGGTGATGATGCCAACTATGACCTTGAAGTGGGCTCCATCGACCTGCTGAAGGGAGATTCCACGGCCTACGTCACCTATCGCATCACTGGCAAAGCTGTCTCGACGGGCAGCGGATGGGAGCGCATCGCCATCACCTTCACCTCCGACGAGGGTGCACAGTTGGTGGTCAACACCTATAATTATACGCGTCTGCACACGCCCAAGCTCGTGGCCTCTACAACCAGCATCAATACCACGGTGACGAAGGGCGCTGTCCGCAACTATCCCCTGAACATCACCAATGCCGGCATGGCCGAGACGGGGCGCATCAGCATTGACCTGCCGCAGAGCATGGCCGGTTTCGTCAGCCTCGCCACACCGGCAGACATGCCCAGCCTGCAACCGGGCGACACGGCTCAGGTGATGCTGCGCTTCAACCCGGGTGACTTTGATGTCAACGTCATCCAGAAGGGTAACATCGCCATCAACTGCGAGCGCGGCAATGGCCTGTCGGTCTATTTCAACGTGAAGGTTGTCTCCGAGTCCAAGGGTAACTTGCGCGTCCGTGTGCAGGACGAGAACACCCTCTATGGCAACAAGGACGGCCAGAAACCCTACGTCAAGGATGCCACCGTGCAGCTGAAGGATTACAACACGGGAGCTGTCATTGTCAGCGGAAAGACAACCGATGAGAGTGCCGACGGCATCCTCTTCGAGAACATCAACGAAGGTGTCTATCAGCTCTATGTCACGGCCGACAGGCATGACAGCTATCGGCAGAATATCCTCATCAACCCGGGCGAAACGACCGACCACACGGCCGTCATCTCCTATCAGGCCATCAGCGTCTCATGGGATGTCGTGGAGACAGAGGTCGAGGATGAGTATGAGATTGTCACCTCGCTGACCTACGAGACCCACGTGCCGGTGCCTGTGGTGCGCATGACCTTGCCAGACACGATTGACTTCCGCAAGATCGACTACGGTCACTCCTCGCTGTTCAACGTCATCTTGCGCAACGACGGTCTGATTGCAGCCGAGGACTGCTACGTCAACATGCCTTCGGTGAAAGGCTTCACCTTCACGCCCCTCGTCGAGGCCAGCGACTTCAAGATTGGCGCCCAGCAGAGCTACACCATTCCTGTGCGCATCGTCCGCACGGCCAAGAACGTGCAGATTGGCGGCACACCTCCATCTGGTGGTGACGGCAACGGTGGCGGCTCCGGCGGTTCCGGCGGCGGTTCCGGCACGGGTGATGGTGGCGGTGGCACCGGTGGTGGCGGTGGCACCGGCGGTGGCAGCGGCACTGGCGACGGAGGTTCCGGCGGCGGTGGCGGCAGTGGCAGTGGCTCTGGCGACGGCGGTTCCGGCGACGGCGGTTCCGGTGATGGCGGTGGCACGGGCTATGTCCCCTGCGGCCTCATGATGGACGGCGGCTACTCCTGGACGTGCTCCATCTTCAAGAAGAAAGCCAGCATGGGCGGCAATATGGCCACAGGTGCCACCGGTTGCGGTGCCAGCAGTGGCGGCGGCACCGGCTGGTATGGTGGCGGCGGCATCGGCGGCGGCGTGGGCAGTCCCCAGCAGAGCTCGCTGGGTGGTGGCGCAGCTGCCGGTGGACAACTGGCCGACTGGAGCAAGCTCAACGTCCCCTGCCCGCCCGACAAATGTGAACCCTGGGAATGCCCCAAGGGCTTTGTCCCCTACTCCGATTGCGGCGATGCAGGCATACACGCCTACAAGGGTGACCGGGAAGAAGCTGAAAAATCTCTTGCAAAGTGCTATGTGGGAAAGAAGTACGGAGCCGCGGGCACTGCCATGGCCGTCGAGAACTGCCTGGAAGTGGCCTTCGACTGCCTCATGGCGAGCATTTACCATGCACCCGCCCGTCGCAACGCTCCCGCCAAGGCCGGCAGCAGTCCTATTCCGGCACTGATGCAGAGCTACTATGACAAGCTGAAACCCTACGCCACGCATTTGCGCACACATCTGGACTACCTGGAAGAACTCTATGCCGCACCTGAGATGCTGGCCAACCTCACCGACGAGTTTGTCAATGCACTGGAACTCGTGGATATCCGGATCGATGAACTGGCAGACGAGGGCAAGCTCTTCACCATGAACCCCCGCACAGAGATTCCTGATGTAGAGACCGAGGCCCTCAAGGATCCCTACGGCATTCTGGAGATGTTGCCGCAGAAGCAGGCTGTCTTCTATGACTTCGATGTCCGCCAGTACGTGGAGCGCTGCATCAACACGCGCCGTCTGCTCCTCGGACAAACCATCGACAGCAGCAACTTCATCGACAACAACCACATCGAGCAGCTGATTGAGCGCGAGGATTCCTGCAAGATGGCACTCGTCAACCTGGGCTTCGCCACCTGGGACGAGCTGGTCGAGAGCATGAACGCCGACTACCTTGAATACACAGATGGCTTGTCCAAGAACGTCTGCGCCACCGTCAAGCTCGAGATTGAGCAGAAACTCGTGCTCACCCGTCAGGCATTCAGAGGCACGCTGACGATGGAGAACGGCACCTCCACACAGCTCTCGGACATCGACCTCAGTGTGGTCGTCACCAACCTGCTTGGCGAACAAGCCACCAGCCACGAGTTCCAGATCAACTTCGAGAGCATAGACGGCTTCGAAGGCACGGTGGATGGCCCATGGACACTGCCAGGCAACAGCAAGGGTGTGGCCACCATCCTCTTCATCCCCACCAAGTATGCGGCTCCCGACACGCTGACGACCTACAGCTTCGGCGGCACACTGACCTGGTATGACGGGTCAACCATCCAGTCGCGTAACCTCTATCCCGTCAGCCTCCAGGTGAAACCGTCGCCTGAACTCGACCTCACCTACTTCATGCAGCGCGACATCTATGGCGACAACCCGCTGACGAAGGACGTCGTGGAACCCATCGTGCCGGCAGAGTTCAGTGTCCTCCTGTATAACAAGGGCAAGGGCGATGCCACCAACGTGCGCATGTTCACCAAGCAACCCAGGATTGTAGAGAACGAGAAGGGACTGTTGGTTGACTTCGCCATCGTCAGCTCCAGCCTCAACGGCGGCGAGAAGGCCATGGCACTCGACAGCACCATCGTCACACAGTTCGGCGATATCAAGGCCGGAACGGGCAGCTACGCCACCTGGGACCTCACCAGCTCGTTGCTTGGGCACTTCGTGGAATATGACGTGCGCGTCAACCATGTCACCAGCTACGGCAATCCCGACCTCTCGCTTCTCGATGATGTCACCATCCACGAGCTCATCCACAGCGTCAACGTCAAGTTCGGCGATGTGCAGTACCGCGGATGGGTCTGCAACGATGTGGAGGACGGTCACGCCGAACCCGACCACATCTACTTCAACAACGGCACCGACGAGGCACTGAAGACCCTCTCCGACATCTCCACGGTCACCGCCCTCGGCGACTCCAAGTGGCGCATCTCCGTGAAGGTGCCGCAGCGCCTATGGTTCTACACCGCCATTGCCGACCCCACGGGCGGCATCGCCAAGATTGTAGGCATCACCGATGAGAGCACGGGCGAGAGCCTCGACCCGCAGAACTTCTGGAAGACACAGTACACCATGCAGGACGGATTCGACCCGCTGGCCGAGAACAAGCTGCACATCGTGGCCTACGCCGACGCACCTGTCACCAAGAACTTCGTCGTCGAGTTTGAACCCACGCCGCAGTTGCGACTCGACGTGGCATCCATCGACACCGTCCCCGATGACAAGGACATCGCCACCAAGGTAATCGAGCAGCTCACCGTGCGCTTCAACAAACCCATCCAGCCCGAGACCTTCACCCGCGACGATATCGTCCTGCGCCACGATGGCGAGCAGCAGACCACCGACCTGCCCATCACCAAGGCCGAGGACAATGACAGCATCTTCTATCTCGACACCAGTGCATTGACCGACAACGGCTACTATGTCCTGCAGGTCAAGACAGACAGCATCCGCGACCAGGAAGGCTTCCTCGGCTACAACGGCAAACAGGTGAAATGGATGTTCTTCAAGGATGCCCTCGTGCAATACAACATCGCCCCGTGGCCTGGTGCCTGGGCGGGTAGCGTAACTTCCAGCATCACGAAAACGTCTGGATGGGGAACCTACGGCAGCACTATCAACATGAGCGCAATGCCAAAGGCTAACTATGTCTTTGACTATTGGGGCAGGCTCAAGACACCATTCCTGACTTCTCACGCCATCGGCATCCGTGCCCGCAGGGCTCCTGAGCAGGTCACCCTCACCGAGGATCAGATAGAGTCGTTCTCCACCAGTCCCACCATCGAGGTGGAACTGAATCAGGTGCAGGACCTCTATGCAGTCTTCAAGCCACAGAAGTACACCGTCAGTGTGGAGTGCGATGCCCAGGCCGGCACCGTCAACTTCGGCTCCGGCATCTATGACTACGGCACCGTCGTCAACCTCGAGGCTGCCGCCAACGACGGATACCGCCTCCTCGGATTCGTCATCAACGGCACGGAAGTCGCCAGCGAGGACGGCAAGTATGAATACACCGTGGGCGGCAACGACACCATCGCGGTGCGCTTCAAGAACCTCAGCCCGCAGAATGTCATCCTGCAGGATACACGCGACTACGTTCCCGAGGCCGTCGAGGTCGCCAACGTCAAGCTCCAGCGCAGTTTCCGCAAGGGCACATGGAACACCATCGTCCTGCCCTGTGCCGTTGAACACCCGCAGACGGTATTCGGCGCCGGGACACTGCTGGCGCGCCTCACCACCTTCGACGGCGACGTGATGCAGTTTGACCTCGCCGAGCAGATGGAGGCCAACGTTCCCTACCTCATCAAGCCCGGCAACCTCATGAACTCCTCGCTCGTCGCCGACGGCGAGACAAAGGCCGCTGTCTTCGACATCCCAGGAACCGCCATCGAAGTGCCGGATGCCGATGGCCCCATCGACGATACCGGACAGGGTGTGCAGTTTGTGGGCAGCTATGTGAGCACCCTCGTGCCAGCAGGTGCCGGCTACTTCTACATCTCCAGCGACCAGCTCTACTACATCGATGCCGATGCCCGCGTCAGCGCAGGGCGCTTCCGCGGATACTTCCATGTCGATGGCAGTGACCTCGTCAAGCAGATGGGCATACGCATCGGCAGCGAAGACGCCGTCATCGACATTGCCGTGCCCGTGACGGCCGACATCTACAGTCTCGACGGCCTCCTCGTCCGCAAAGCTCAAGAAGGCACCCGCGGCCTGCGTCCGGGACTCTACATCATGAACGGGCAGAAAGTCAGGGTTAAATGATAATTCATAATGCACAATTCATAATGCACAATTCATAATTCATAATTCATCAGGCAGTAAGCAGGAGGCAATTATGAATTATGAATTGTGAATTCCAATAATCATGATACGCAAGTTTGACTTCCTCATCATCGGCTCGGGCGTGGCCGGGATGAGCTATGCCCTCAAGGTCGCACAGAGCGGCAAGGGCAAGGTAGCGCTCATCTGCAAGACCACCATCGACGAAGCCAACACGGACAAGGCCCAGGGCGGCGTGGCCAGTGTCACCAACCTGAAGGTGGACAATTTCGAGAAGCACATCCAGGACACGATGGTGGCCGGTGACTTCATCAGCAATCCCGCTGCCGTGGAGCAGGTGGTGCGCAACGCCCCCAAGGGCATTGCCGATCTGGTGCGGTGGGGCGTGAACTTCGACAAGAACGAGGATGGCGAGTTCGACCTCCACCGCGAGGGCGGACACAGCGAGTTCCGCATCCTGCACCATGCCGACGACACGGGTCACGAGATCCAGCAGGGCCTCATCCGCGCCGTGCGCCGCAACAAACGCATCACCGTGCTGGAGAACCACTTCGCCGTGGAGATCATCACCCAGCACCACCTGGGGCGCGAGGTGAACCGCCACCAGACAGACATCGAGTGCTACGGAGCCTATGTCCTCGACCCCGACACCCAGAAGATAGACACCTTCCTCTCGCGTGTCACCCTCATGGCCACCGGCGGAACAGGGGCTGTCTATGCCACCACCACGAACCCAAACATCGCCACGGGCGACGGCATCGCCATGGTCTATCGCGCCAAGGGCATCGTCAAGGACATGGAATTCGTGCAGTTCCATCCCACCGCCCTCTACAACCCCGCCGAGACGCATCCCGCCTACCTCATCACCGAGGCCATGCGCGGCTACGGCGGCATCCTGCGGCTGCCCAACGGCGAGGAGTTCATGCAGAAGTATGACAAGCGTCTCTCGCTGGCACCGCGCGACATCGTGGCACGCGCCATCGACAAGGAGATGAAGATCCACGGCCTCGACCACGTCTGTCTGGATGTCACGCACAAGGATGCCGAGGAGACCAAGCACCACTTCCCCAACATCTATGCCAAGTGCTTGAGCATCGGCATCGATATTACGAAACAATACATTCCCGTGGTGCCTTGCGCCCACTACATGTGCGGCGGCATCAAGGTGGACCTCAACGGCGAGAGCACCATCCACCGCCTCTACGCCGTGGGCGAGTGCTCCTGCACAGGCCTACACGGCGGCAACCGCCTGGCCAGCAACTCACTCATCGAGGCCGTGGTCTATGCCG
>JAFSZU010000025.1 GCA_017455585.1 Bacteroidaceae bacterium
AGTTGGATAATTTCGACTCAAAGACGGGCTGCGACGAGAATCTACGACGGCTGACGGCGCTACCATACGCCACGATGCTCATTCCCTGGGACGGCAACACGGGAATCCCCGTGACACCATCCCTCACCTACAGCTTCGTGACCAAAGACCCGTCGCTTGTGCTGGACATCCCTAACAGCTCTGGCACCGCTAACTTCTCCCGCATCACCCACGAGGTGACAGGCGCACAAGTCATCATCGGCACAGAGACATCGCCAGGCAACTATGAGCGGCTGCCGGGCTACCGCTACATCCTCGTCTGCTACATCGGCGTGGAGAGCGTGCAGTTCCAGGTCATCAGCATCGAGGACTGGGACTTCCCGCTCCGCTTCACGCCGGGCATCGACGCATTCAAGGATGTGGATTATAATAAAGGTGCACAGACGCCTTCAGAATGGCAGGGCAAGACCGTCAATGAATAATCAACTATCGTATTATCGTAACAGATGAAGAAAACAGCTATTATAGGAATGTACCTGGCAGGTCTCCTCTGCGCCTCCTGCACCGACGACCTCATCAGCAACAGCACGTCCGATGCGGCAGACGATGCCGACGGCATAGCCTTCGGCGTCAGCGTCGTGGAACAGGCCGACATGATTTATGACTATGGCCGCACACGTGCCGCCGCCGGCGAACCCGCATTGGACAGCGCCACCATCGTCGCCAACACCTTCGGCGCTCATGCCATGGAGGGCGACAACCCCTGGGGCGTGAACATCCACCGCATGCCCCTGCCCTTCGTGGGCATACACCCGGGCAGTGCCTCCACCGACAAGGAACAGCTCGCCACGCGCGCACCCCTCAGCGAGATTGCCGGCAACGACCTGCTCTTCCACGACTCGCTCACCATCTGGGGCTGCGTCTATAAAGTCATTGAGGGCGATAACAACGACTACCACCGCTTCCTTTTCAACCAGACGCTGTTGAAGAAAGTGCGCGGATGGCGCTCCAGTGTCCACTGGCCCTACGATGACGGCCAGGGCGACAAGATGCGCTTCTGCGCCATCTCCCCCGCGTTCGAGAACCTGGACATCACACTCGTGACCCCACCCAAGTATGAAGAGGGCGGCACGCTCACCCCTCCCACCTTCCGCTACAACGTGCCGGAGAACCCCGGCGAGCAGCGCGACCTCCTGTTTGGCTGCGCAGGAGCAGACCCGGCCATCAGCGTTACGGACGGCCCCACACCCGGATATGGCGGCAGCGGCAAGGGCTACTACGAGGACGAGGTATCGACGGAGAAGCAGCAGCACCTGGGACAGGACGACAAGGTCATCAACATATCCTTCAAACATATCCTCACCGCCGTGCGCTTCGCACAGGGCAAGATGCCTAAGGACGTCACCATCAAGCGCATCACACTGGCACATATCAAGAGCCAGGGCGTCTATGACCCCGCCCAAGGGAAGTGGGGAAATATGACAGGCGATCCGTTGACATGGTCAGATGACTTGCCGGACAAATATTCCACCTACACCATCTATCCCAACAAAAGCATCACAAGCTATGAGGAGAACGTCTATATCGACGGAGACAGCGTCATCTTCCTCATGCCGCAGACGCTGGTCGAAGGCGCAGAACTGCAAATCGTTCTGACGGAAGCCAGTACGGAAGCCAGTACGCCCACGGTGGAGCGCACGCTCAAGTGCAGCCTCAAGGACGATGTCTGGAATCCTGGCTACACCGTGACCTACAAGGTGACGATAGGCGAGCTGAAGGGAGAGTACTATCTGGTGCTTGACACGGGCACGGATGAGGTCAACATTCCAAAACACGGTGAAACAGGCAATGAGACGAAATACAGCAACGGTGCTGCCACTCATGAGACGAGCACAAGCACGACCTCTGGAAGCTTTACCATCCACAGCTTCCGCAACGCCAAGGACTACTCCACGTCATCCAGCGGCACGAACAAGCACCAGAAAGCCGACTGGAAGATGACGGGCTTCTCGTGGACAGGAGCTGCTGACAGCTACAGCGCCAACAACCGACCTGCATGGTTGCAGAGCATTACTGGGTGGACCAATGTCTCGCATGAGGTGGGGCAGTCCGCAGGCAATAAGACACCGTCGGATGCGCAAGGGCAGCAGACCATTAAATATGTGCTCGAAGCCCAGTCTTATACACATAAAACCACACACTCCACTGTGCTGGCTTCAAATGTCGAAGTTAGTAACTTTGACCTCTCGAAGAAACAGCCTGACGGCACTCTCGACGGCATCCCTAAGACACGCGAGTCTGCCAACTGCTACATCGTCAATGCTACAGGAACATATAAGTTTCCGGCCGTCTATGGCAACGGCATCACTGGCGGCAGCGTGGCCGACCTCACTGCGAACACGCTCTTCCTTGACCACCGAGGCAATGCAATCAAGTTCGCAAACATATATAAACAGCTTTATGAAACCGAAGCTGCTGATATAGAAACAGATATTACTTTCGAACTTACAGCTTCAGAGAAAGGTGCTGGTGCCACAACGAAGAAGAAATTTACACACCAAGGCTATCGGTATGTTGTCTCGGATTTAGGTACGACGCCAGGACTTTCTGTAGAACTGATCTGGCAGGATGCCAGTGGGGTCTTCACCGTAGCATCAACAGGTATCACACAACCTACACTTGAAGATAGCGGCTGCAGTGATATAAGTTTTACAGTGAATACGGCAAAACCGGCCAACTGCGTTATTGCACTGAAAGGACGCTTGTGCGATATTGTCACGACGAAGGCTTATGACTCAGGGGGTAACGAAATCACTTCGCTGACGAAAACTACGGTGACGACCGCTTCGCCAGCCCAGGAGGATGTCCTCTGGACGTGGCATATCTGGATGACGGATGAGGTCTATCCCAACCAAACCGCAACAAAGGTGGGTTTGGCTGATGGTGCCGTAACTAACGATGGAGATCAACGTTCCGCCCCGACAAAGACAAAGACTATGGACGAGCTTTATCCTTCCTACTAC
>JAFSZU010000192.1 GCA_017455585.1 Bacteroidaceae bacterium
ATGTATAATGTTTAATGTTTAATGATTAATGTTTAATGTTTAATGATGACAGACTAAGAAAAGTTAAAGGTATTGGCATTAAACATTAAACCTTAAACTTTAAACTGCGAGCTCTGCTCGCGTCCTTGCAGGAACTCCTCGGCGCGTGCCAGGTCGGCAGGCGTGTCGATGCCGATGGTCTCGACCTGTGTGATGCCCACCTGGATATGATAGCCCGCCTGCAGCCAGCGCAGCTGCTCCAGACTCTCAGCCATCTCCAGTGGAGACTGCGGCAGCGACGTGATCTCGCGCAACACCTCCGGCCGGTAGGCATAGAGGCCGATGTGCTTGTAGAACGTCTGCGTGGCCAGCCATTGCTCACGGTCGATGCCACGCAGATAGGGGATGACGCTACGGCTGAAATACATGGCGCGCCGGTTGTCGTCGAGAACCACCTTGGGGGAGTTAGGGTTCTCCAGCGCTGCCAGACCATCTTGGAGCGTAAAGGGCTTCACCAAGGTGGCAATCTGTGTCTGCGCATCCTCGAAGCACTGCTGGATGGCATGAAGCTGCGAGGGCTGTATGAAGGGCTCGTCGCCCTGGACGTTGACAATCACGTCGTGCTCGTGGCCCAGCAGTTCGTAGGCCTCGCAAACGCGGTCTGTGCCGCTCTTGTGATGGAGACCCGTCATGACAGCCCTGCCGCCGAAAGCCTCTACCGTGTCAAAGATGCGCTGGTCATCGGTGGCCACCACTGTCTCATCCAGCACACCAACTACGGCCCGGTAAACACGCTCGATGACGGTCATGCCTCCAAGCAACGCCAACGGCTTGGCGGGGAAACGTGTGGAGGCATAGCGGGCGGGAATGATTCCTATGTATGTCATAAAACTTTTGTTAAAAAAATATCTGTTTTGATTGTCGTATCAGAAAAAAGTAGTACTTTTGTCTTTGAAATGAAGAAGCACCTGTTATATATCAGTATTGGCACGAACCTGCCCACGGCAGAGCAAGTGCTGCTTTGGACCAAGCGCAAACTCTCCGAAGCATTTCGCGGGAATGCTTATTTCAGCACACCCATGAAAACCGAGCCCATCAATTTCCCGTCCAGTGACCCGTTCACGAATCAGGTGGTGGCCATTGAGACGACGGTGCCCACCAAGTTGGCCAATCCCCTGTTGAAGAATCTGGAGCGGCAGCTGGGACGTACAGAAGAAGATGTTCGACGGGGCATCGTGCGTCTGGACTTGGATTTGATGTGGATGGACGGCGAGCTGCTGCGCCCGGAACAGTGGGAACTGGATTATATCAAGCAAGGATTGGAGGAACTGAGGACACAGGTGCCACCATGGGAACAGACACCCGACGAGCCTTGAGCCACCAGCAGGCTCAATGCCCCATACTTTCCAGATGTTCTTTCGCAAATTCATTGAAGGCTCATCATCAGTCAAATAAATCGTCGAGTCCCACGGATTCGTCGATTTCTTCATATATGTTGTCCATCTGCGTGGCACACGGGTCGAAGCCGGCGGGCATGTCAAACTGCTCGCTCTGGCTGTAGCCCAGACGGGCATCAGCATAGACTTTCTTCAAGAACTTGGCACAAATGGGGAGCGAGGCCGACGCTCCCTGTCCGTAGGCCATGCTGTTAAAGTGTACGTCGCGCTCGTCGCCGCCCACCCAGGCACCAAAGGCCAGCGAAGGAGTGTAGCCAATGAACCAGCCGTCGGAGTTGTCGTTGGTGGTTCCCGTCTTGCCGCCCATGGGAGCGGTGATATTGTAACGGAACCGCATACGGGCACCCGTGCCGCCGTCAATGACACCGCGCATGAGCACAATCATCTTCAGAGCACTTTGGTCACTGATGACCTCGTTCATGCGGGGTGAGAACTGCGCGACAATGTTACCCTCGCCGTCCTCGATGCGCGAGACAAACATGGGTGCCGAGCGGATGCCGCGGTTGGAGAAGGCGGTGTAGGCCGACACCATCTCCATGACAGAGATGTCGCAGGGTCCCAGACAGAGGGACATGGAAGGGTGAATGTCCTGGTTCAAGATGCCGAACTCATGCAACAGGCGCACGAAGGCAGAGGGGTTGAGCTGGCTCATCAGGTATGCAGAAATCCAGTTGTTGGACTGCGCCAGTCCCCATTTCAATGTCACCATCTCACCGTAACGGGCACGGCTGCCGTTGCGGGGTGTCCACGTCTGATTGCCCACTTGATAGGTCTGTTGCACGTTGGGGGCTACGTCACAGGGACTCCAACCGTTCTCCATGGCCAAGGCGTAGAGATAGGGTTTGATAGTGGAGCCCACCTGCCGACGCCCCATGCCCGCCATATCATACTGGAAGTGACGGTAGTTGAGGCCACCCACGTAAGCCTTGACAGCCCCTGTTCGGGTGTCCATGCAGACAAATCCCGAACGCAGGAACTTCTTATAATACCTGATGCTGTCCATGGGCGTCATCATCGTGTCGATGTCGCCCTTGCGCGCATAGACGGTCATTTCCACAGGAGTCTCGAACGCCTTTTGTATCTCTTGTTCGCTGGCACCAGCCTTCTGCATCATGATATAGCGCTCACTCTGGCGCATGGCGCGCTGCAAGTTGGCCTTCACCTTGTCCATCGGAATGCTGGCGGCATAGGGCGCATTGGCCTTGCCCCGCCGCTCGGCATCGAAGAGAGGTTGCAGCTCGTCGGCCACATGGGTCACCACAGCCTCTTCGGCATAGCGCTGCATGCGACTGTCGATGGTGGTGTAAATCTTCAAGCCGTCTGTATATATATTATAAGATGTGCCGTCTTTCTTCTTGTTCTTGTTGCACCAGCCATAAAGGGGGTCTGTGGCCCACGCCAGGCTGTCCTCGAAGAATTTCTGGTGTTGCCAAGAGGCATACTGGCTGCGTTCGGGCTTGCGGGCCATCAGCATGGTGCGCAGGAGTTCGCGCACGTAGGTGCCCTCACCCTCCTTGTGATCGGTGCGGTGGAAGTTCAACTGCACAGGTTCCTTTGCCAGCGAGTCGGCCTCGTTACGGGAGAGATAACCAGCTTTCACCATCTGGCCCAACACGGTGTTGCGGCGTGCCGTGGCCACCTCCAGATGACGCACGGGGTTATAATAGCTGGGGTTCTTGCACATGCCCACGAGCATAGCGCTCTCGTTCACGGTCAAGTCCTTGGGTTCCTTGTTGAAGTAGGTCTTGGCGGCCGTCTTCAAGCCCACGGCGTTATGCAGGAAGTCGAAGTAGTTGAGATACATCGTCAGAATCTCTTCCTTGGTGTAGAGGCGTTCCAGTTCCACGGCAATCACCCACTCGATGGGCTTCTGTGTCAGACGTTCCTCCACGCTGCCCGCCTGTGAGGAATAAACCTGTTTGGCCAGTTGCTGGGTGAGCGTGCTGCCGCCGCCCGCATTCTTCTGGCGCAGCAGTCCGCGTTTGACGATGGCACGCAGGAGGGCACGGAAATCAATGCCCGAGTGCTCGTAGAAGCGTACATCCTCCGTGGCCACAAGGGCTTGTATGGTGGAGGGGGCTATCACGTCGTAGCTCACAAAGACACGGTTGGCGCGCTGATAGCTCCATGTGCCCAGCAGATGACCGTCGGAGGTGAAGACCTGCGAGGCAAACTTGCTCACAGGATTCTCCAACTGCTGCAACTCAGGCATATAGCCGATGCGACCCGTGGCGATGGCCCAGAACGCCCACGCTGTGCCGCCAATCCCCACAAACAGGAGCACCCAAAGAAAAATAAAGAAACCTTTTCTCATGTAGAAAAAGAGTGATATTGGGTTGCAAATGTACGTCTAAATTCTGGAATCTCCACACAAAAACAGAAAAAGTTATTCTTTCGCTTATACTTTCACAACTTCTTTCCCAAAATATGATGCGTATTCCACTCTTTTGATTTATATTTGTACCCAGATATAGGAACTGTCAAATCGTAAATCGTCAAATATAGCTATGTTCCGCAGTTTCGTCACCATTGCCGACCATTCGCGCGAGAAGATAGAATACCTCATCCGAATGGCTCAAGAGTTTGAGCAACATCCCAACCGTCTGCTGCTGCAAGGGCGCGTTGTGGCCACCCTCTTCTTTGAACCCAGCACGCGCACGCGACTGAGCTTCGAGACAGCCGCCAACCGTCTGGGAGCCCGCGTCATCGGGTTCGCAGACCCCAAGGTCACCAGCGGCACAAAGGGCGAGACGCTCAAAGACACCATTATGATGGTGAGCAACTATGCCGATGTCATCGTCATGCGCCATTACCTCGAAGGGGCCGCGCGCTACGCCAGCGAGATTGCGCCAGTGCCCATCATCAACGCCGGTGACGGTGCCAACCAGCATCCCTCCCAGACGATGCTCGACCTCTACACCATCTACCAGACACAGGGCACGCTGGACAACCTGAATATCTACCTCGTCGGCGACTTGAAATATGGCCGCACGGTGCACTCGCTCCTGCAGGCCATGCGCCACTTCAACCCCACCTTCCACTTCATCGCTCCCGATGAACTGGCCATGCCAGACACCTACAAGGATTACTGCCGCGAGCACGGCATCCGCTATGTGGAGCATCAGGACTTTGATGCCGATGTCATCAGCGGCGCAGACATCTTATATATGACGCGCGTGCAGCGCGAGCGCTTCACAGACCTCATGGAGTATGAGCGCGTGAAGGATCGCTACCTCCTCAAGTTGGACATGCTCTCCAAGGCACGCGATAATATGCGCATCCTGCACCCCCTGCCCCGCGTCAACGAGATCGACTACGCCATCGATGACGACCCGCACGCCTACTACTTCCAGCAGGCACGCAACGGACTCTTTGCCCGCCAGACCATCATCTGCGACACGCTGGGCATCACCCTCGAACAAATAAAAGAAGACCAAGCCATCATCCAATAATCCCGTGTGCCCGTCGGTTCCGCCGACGGGAAAAGAAATATGAAACGCCAAGAACTCATCGTCTCCGCCCTCGACCACGGCACAGTGATAGATCACATCCCCTGTGACCGCCTCTTTCAGGTCATCAGCCTCCTGCATCTGGAGCAGATGACCAGCAAGGTCACCATCGGCTTCAACCTCAAGAGCCACAAGATGGGCACCAAGAGCATCATCAAGATTGCAGACCGCTTCTTCACCGACGAGGAGCTGAACCAGCTCTCCGTGGTGGCTCCCAACGTCTCTCTATCCATTATCCGCGATTACGAGGTGGTGGAGAAAAAACAAGTGTGCCTACCAGATGAACTGCGCGGCATCATCCACTGCAACAACCCCAAGTGCATCACCAACAACGAACCCATGCGCACCCTGTTCCATGTCACAGACAAGCAGCAGGGCATCGTCCGTTGCCACTATTGCAACCACGAACAGAACATCAAGGAAGTAAAAATAGTATAGTATGAACAGAGACAACACCATCTTCGAGCTTATCCAGCAGGAACGTGCCCGCCAGGAACGCGGCATCGAGCTCATCGCATCCGAGAACTTCGTCAGCCCACAGGTCATGGAGGCCATGGGCTCACCCCTCACCAACAAGTACGCCGAGGGCTACCCCGGCCACCGCTACTACGGCGGTTGCCAGGTGGTCGATAAGGTGGAGCAACTGGCCATCGACCGCGTCTGCGAACTGTTTGGCGCAGAGTACGCCAACGTGCAGCCGCACTCCGGCGCACAGGCCAACGCCGCCGTCTTCCTCGCCTGTCTCAATCCGGGCGACACCTTCATGGGACTCAACCTCGACCACGGCGGCCACCTCTCCCACGGCTCACTCGTCAACACCAGCGGCATCATCTATCGTCCCGTAGGTTACAACCTCAACAAGGAAACTGGCCGCGTGGATTATGACGAGATGGAGAAGCTGGCCCTGGAGCACCAGCCCAAGCTCATCATCGGCGGCGGCTCGGCCTACAGCCGCGAGTGGGACTACAAGCGGATGCGCGAGATTGCCGACAAGGTGGGTGCCATCTTCATGGTGGATATGGCTCACCCCGCCGGTCTCATCGCTGCCGGCTTGCTGGACAACCCGCTCAAGTATGCCCACATCGTCACCTCCACCACCCACAAAACCCTGCGCGGTCCGCGCGGCGGCATCATCCTCATGGGCAAGGACTTCGAGAACCCATGGGGCAAGAAGACACCGAAGGGTGCCGTCAAGATGATGTCTGCCCTGCTCAACTCCGCTGTCTTCCCCGGCATCCAGGGCGGCCCGCTGGAGCACGTCATTGCCGCCAAGGCCGTGGCTTTCGGCGAGGCACTGCAACCCGAGTTCAAGGAGTGGGCACTGCAAGTAAAGAAGAACGCCGCCAAGTTGGCCGAGGAACTCATCAAGCGCGGCTTCGACATCGTCAGTGGCGGCACAGACAACCACTCGATGCTGGTCGATCTGCGCACCAAATACCCCGATCTCACCGGCAAGGTGGCTGAGAACGCCCTCGTGGCCGCAGACATCACCGTGAACAAGAACATGGTGCCCTTCGACAGCCGCAGCGCCTTCCAGACCTCCGGTATCCGTCTGGGCACACCTGCCATCACCACCCGCGGTGCCAAGGAGGACCTGATGGTGAAGATAGCCGAACTCATTGAGCGCGTGCTTAATGCACCCGAGGACGAAGCCGTCATCGCCGCCGTCCGCGCCGAGGTCAACGGCATCATGAAGGACTATCCCCTCTTCGCCTATTGATTCTTTAAAGAGGATATTAAGATTGAGGGCTGTGTTAGATTTACCAACACAGCCCTCATTATTATAAGCGCAAGTAGCGCGCTACTTTCAGTCTAGTCTGTTAACCGAGGAAGCTGAGGAGAATACCAGCTGCAACGGCGGAGCCGATGACACCGGCCACGTTCGGACCCATGGCGTGCATGAGAAGGAAGTTGCGCGGGTTGGCCTTGGCACCCTCGGCCTGTGAGACGCGAGCGGCCATGGGCACGGCACTGACACCGGCGGAACCGATGAGCGGGTTGATCTTCTCCTTCACAAAGAGGTTCATCAGCTTGGCCAACAGCACACCGCCGGCGGTGCCGAAGCCGAAAGCCACGATGCCCACGGTGAGGATGCCGATGGTCTGCCAGTTCAGGAAGGCCTCAGCGGTGGCGGTGGCACCCACGGTGGTGCCGAGGAAGATAACCACGATGTTGTTCAGCTCGTTCTGTGCTGTTTTGCTCAGACGTTCCACCACACCGCTCTCTTTCATGAGGTTGCCCAGCATGAGGCAGCCGATGAGGGTGGCAGCGGAGGGGAGGATGAGGCTGACGATGATGGCCACGATGATGGGGAAGAGAATCTTCTCGCGCTTGGAGACCTCACGCAGCTGCTTCATCTGGATCTTGCGCTCCTTCTCGGTCGTCAGGGCACGCATGATAGGCGGCTGGATGACGGGCACAAGGGCCATGTAGCTGTAGGCAGCCACGGCGATGGGGCCGAGGAGATGGGGAGCCAGCTTGGAGGTGAGGAAGATGGCCGTGGGGCCGTCGGCACCTCCGATGATGCCGATGGAAGCAGCCTCGGACGAGGTGAAGCCCATGAGGTGCGCCACGATGAAAGTGACAAAGATGCCCAGTTGTGCAGCGGCACCGAGCAACAGGCTCTTGGGGTTAGCAATCAGCGGACCAAAGTCGGTCATGGCACCCACGCCGAGGAAGATGAGGCAAGGATAGACACCAGCCTTGACTCCGATATAGAGGATGTCAAGCAGACCGCCCTCTGCCAGCACATGACGGTAGCTGTGGTAGAAGGGGCTGTTGGGATTCAGGAACTCATCGTTCCACATGGAGGTGTGGAAGAGGCCACCGGCAGGGATGTTGGAGAGCAACATGCCGAAGGCGATGGGCAGTAGCAGCAGGGGTTCATACTGCTTCTTGATGGCCAGGTACAAGAGGAGGCATGCGATGCAGATCATCACCGCATTCTTCCAGCCGTCGCCCACAAAGAAGCTGGTGATGGCCATATCGTTCCAGAACTTGGTCATCGCCGAGGCGAAGTCAAAGTCCTGGGCTTGCAGAGTAAAGGGGAGCAGCAGCATGAGAAGCAGCAGACCCACCCCTCTACCCCTCCCTGTGAGGGAGGGGAGTATATACTCTCGCAGGTTGTTAAATATTCTATTCATTGTTCTTTAAAAATAACTAATTATCAATGGTGACCACTCCCTCCCTCACAGGGAGGGGTAAGGGGGGGTCTTTTTACGCGGTTTCCACCAGCACCTGTCCGCTCTGGACCTGGTCGCCGACAGCCACTTTCACGACGGTGACCTTGCCACCGAACTCGGCGGTGATGTTGTTCTCCATCTTCATGGCTTCCATGATGACAACGGTGTCACCAGCGGCAATGTCTTGGCCAACAGCCACAAGCACTTGCTTGATGGTGCCGGGCAGAGGAGCTTCCACGGCGTGCGCACCTGCAGCAGGAGCAGCAGCGGCGGGTGCAGCAGCAGGAGCGGCCTTCGGAGCAGCAGGAGCAGCGGCGGGAACGGTCTGAGGCACACCGAGACCCTCGAAGTCGATGAGGGCATCTCCCTGATTGACGCTGGCACCCACGCCCACATGCACCTTGCGGATGATGCCGTCGGCCTCTGCAGTGATGGCGTTCTCCATCTTCATGGCTTCCATGGTGAGCAGGGTATCGCCCTTCTTCACCTTGTCACCTTCCTTGACGAGCACCTTGGTAATGGTGCCGGGCAGCGGAGCAGCAACGACGTTGGCGGCCACGGGAGCGGCAGCGGTGGGTTTAGCGGCCACGGCAGCGGGAGCAGCGGCGTGACTCACGACGGGACGTGGTGCCTGCTTAACCAGCTCGGGCACCTCCACCGTGTAGGTGGTATCATTGACGGTCACGGCCAGCTTGCCGTCCTCCTGGGGAGCCACGGTAGCCTTGATTTCCTTGCCGTCGATATTGAATTTGAATTGTTTCATTGTTTTGTAGTTGACGAGTTATTAGTTGACGAGTTGACAAGTTATTTCCTAGTTTTTTGAGTGACAGATTGACAAGTGTATCCAAAACCAACAACTTGTTTACTTGTCAACTCGTAAACTTGTTTACTTAAATAATTACAAATGTTCATTCAGCTCGGCGTGCCAGAGCGGATGGTCGGGGTGATGGATGGTGATGATGCCGCTTTCCTCATCGTGGCGGCCTTGCATGTAGAGATAGACGGCGGTGGCGATGGCAGCATTGCGCGTGCTCTCGGCAATCTCCTCTTTCTCCACCACGCTCTTCACCGCTTCCACGCCTGTCAGCACCTTGTCACGTGTCTTGCGCGTCACCTTGCTGAAGACGGACAGGACAGCGAAGAGCACGATTAGGATTACGAAGACTGTCCCGATGCCCAAGCCTGTCATCAGCCATACAGTGGACCAGTTGGTATATAATACTATCATAATTTGGTTAAAGAGTTATTAGCTGACAAGTTGACGAGTTGTCTCTTTTTTATTTGAATGACAGATTGACCAGTGCTTTATATTAACAAACAACTTGTCAACTCGTCAACTTCTCAACTTGTTTACTGTACTTACAACGGAATATTCCCGTGCTTCTTGGCGGGGTTGTGCATACGCTTGTCCTCCAGCTGTGCCAGGGCGCGGATGACGCGGAAGCGGGTGTTGCGCGGCTCGATGACATCGTCGATGTAGCCGTACTTGGCAGCGTTGTAGGGGTTGGCAAAGAGCTTGGTGTATTCGGCCTCCTTCTCGGCGATGAACTCCTTGGCAGCCTCGGGACCCTTCTCCTCCTTGATGGCCTTGGCCTCCTTGGCATAGAGGACGGCAGCAGCACCGGCAGCACCCATCACGGCAATCTCAGCGGAGGGCCATGCGTAGTTCATGTCGCCACGCAGCTGCTTGCAGCTCATCACGATGTGGCTGCCGCCGTA
>JAFSZU010000193.1 GCA_017455585.1 Bacteroidaceae bacterium
CCTCATGATGAAGAGCGCAAACACCCGTTGTCTTGTCTAACCGATGTGTTCTGTGAAGTGGTAGTTCTGCTTAATCAGTCTCGTCAAGGATGTTAAAGACTCTATATCTTTTTATGTCATATTCATCGTTTTAAATCGATCCACTATTGTAACTTATCTCTTCAGCTCTGGGACTTGTGCCAGTTCTATGCCGTTGCAAAAATACTAATTTCTTTCCACATTCGTGCAGAAAACATCAATAATCTGCTCCCAAAGTCCCGTTTTACCTGCATTTTATTGTGTGTATAATCTTATAAAACCCTGTCGGTCCATATCTCTGCGTTTTATTCGTTGTTGCTTTCTTCAATGATGATTTCCCAATGACCACCTTTGTCTGGACCTACCCATTGTATGAGTTTTCTCTCTTGCAAATACGCCATATCCCGCTGAATGGTTTTCCTGTTTACATTCAGTTTTTCCGAAAGATATTTTGTATTTACTGCGACATTTTGTGCGACATTTTGTGCGACATTTTGTGCGACATTTTGTGCGACATCCTGTAGAATTCCCAGAATATCCCTCTGTCTTTCAGTTAGTTTTTCTGCGACAAAATCTATGCCGACATCACCGCCATCTTCGGGATGTTTGCTGGCTATGTTCACGTTGTTTCTCTGGAACGTCACCATAACACCGCCAAAAGCAGACTCTATCTTGGGCATGGGCAATCCTGCTCCCTCAAAACCTTCGCGTATCTTCTTGTAGCCACGTCCCCAGGCATCGATGAAGCCTGCCTTGAAGAAGGCATTGGCTATATTCCTGTTGCGAGGACGGGATGAGTGCTGTTTAAGCAGTGTCTCAGGCGTAAAGCCTATGGGCAGTTCACCTTCATTCCAAACCTCACAATAATCATCCCAAACTCGCATCTGAATGTGAACACCTGTATAGTCTTTATGAATGATGGCGTTATAGAGTATCTCACGTAAGGCTTCTTCGGGTACTTCCAGTTTCTCAATGCGGTTCATGCCCTTGAAGATGATAGGCATCGTCAAGTATTTCGACTTCAATATCTCAACAACCCTGTCTGCCATCTGGATGATGTTGCCCTCGATGACATCTTGCGTGATGAGGTTGGATTCGCTTCCGCTGAAACGACCTATGTGTAACCGTACACTGGTGAAATAACGCTGTGGCCTCTTGGCGAACAGTAAGAGGGCAGCATTTTTGAGCTTCCCTTCATCATTGATGAGATCGAGGTTTTCCAGAAGTGTTTCAACGGGGAGGTTTCGCTCTTCGTCACTTATTCGCCCGTTTTCATACCCCTTGCGCAAGAAGTAATCAATTGCCGACTTGTCCAAATCATCTATCGTGGCACGGTCGTTGGTCACGTCGTCCCACGAGCGTCCCATCTTCTTCAGTACGGTTAGCAACGCTGATCCCCAGTGTCTTACATGGTTCAATGGCTCTGCCAATAGCCACAGCGAAATTCTCCCAGCGGGCATAACCCAACTGTGATTGCAACTCACGGGCATACCACACTTCTATGTTTTTGCCGTCATCGTCCTTGACCGACTTTACAATCTGGTCAAACGCAGACTTGTACTGTTGTATCTTCTGTATATCCATTTTCTTAAGATTGCTTCTTGTCTCTCAGGTCTGGCACTATGTGCCAGACCTATGCTGCTGCAAAAATACTCATTTCCTTCCACATTCAGTCAGAAATCTTCAATAAGTTGTTCCCGAAGCCCCGTTCTACCTGCATTTTCCGCATTTTGACGTCCTCATGCACCAACACCGCATCCAGAAGACGTATCGCCTGGGCATAGCTCGCAGCCTTGACCTTTGGTCGAGCCTGCTTACGCTCGGCATACTGAAAGCACGCTTTCGTCTGCTCTCGCTTAATCGCAGCCTTGGCCTCTGGTCGGGCCTGCTTACGCTCGGCATACTGAAAGCACGCTTTCGTCTGCTCTCGCCTACTCGATGCCTTTCGCTAATTATCCGGTGAGAGCCGTGTGTTGTCACAATGCCGACGTTCTTCTGACATAGACCTTCGCGCTTCCGGCTCCATTGCTGGTGACGGGCGAGCCGGGGTCGGCGCAGATGGCGCGCAGCTCCTGACTGGCAACGGTGCGGGAGAGTCCTCCGAGGCGTGCGTAGTCGTCCAGACGCATGAAACCGTTCATGTCAATGTGGGCAAGGGCGCGGTGGATGCGCTCTTCGCGGGTGTAGGGACTCTGACGGATGTGTGCCGCTCCGCCCGGTTCGCGCTTGAGTTTGCAACGACGGTCCACTTCGCCGATGAGGTCGGGGGAGGCCTTGAAGTGAACCGTGCGCACACCGATGCTGCGGGCATTGGGCTCTGCCTCCCCCTCTTCCGTCTCTTCCCCGGCCAGCGCCGAAGGAATGTCTGGGAAACCCCATCTGCGTCGCATGGAGGTCCTGTCTATCAGCCCGATGCCGACGGAGAAGTTGCCAAGCCCGTCCAGCGTCACGCTGTGTCCTTCGGCCAGGGCACTCGTCAAGGCATCGATGGTACTGCAGACGATGCCATAGACTTCGCCCTCGCTGAGGGCACGGTGGCGGCGCTGCACGACGTGTGCCAGATAGTCGAGGCCCACACGCCCCTCGGAGCGCACTTCATAGCGGTACTGCGTCTTGCCCGTACCGTTGAGGTCATTGATTTCGCGTTTGTAGTAGTAAGGCATGGATGGAAATGAAATATGAGCGGGTGTAAACCTTGTTGGGGGTAGGCGTATTCCTCCCCGGAACCGGTCGCAAAGTTACGAAGACTTAGGCGTATTGGCAAATTTTGGGGCGGCAAACCGCCATTCGCCGTCGGCGAATAGCAAATCCCCGCCGGCGAACCATGGTCCTCTGGCGGGGAATGAGTTATTGCACAAACGGGGCTTTTATCTCTCTATGACGGTGCAAAGGTACAACAATTTCTGTTGATATGCAACTGCCGGCATGTCATTGTTTCCAACGGAAAGGGTAGCGGAAGCGGCGGTTGGGGGCGGTGTCGCCGGTGGTCACCCAAGTGTCGGGGTCAATGGACATTTCAAGCATCTGCATAGAGGTCGCCGACCGACGAGACGGCGGTAAACTCATGCAGCAGACAGGCATATTTCTCAGCCACGGCTGCCGCGAACCGCTTACCCTTCTCGGCTGTCGAGAGGCGCGGATTGCCGATGCCAGTGTCTGTGGTGACCATGGTCCAGTGGCGCGGCACCCAGGCCACGCCCTCCCGCAGGCCCTGTAGGGCAAAGGGCCGTGCCAGCCCTTCGCCGGCCCGGGAGAGATCGACGAGTTCGGGATGATAGTGCATCATCACGCTGGTTTCCACCTCGTCGGCATGGTCGCCCGGCTGCTCGAAGTACTGCGCCGGAGGCAGCACCTTGTACCACTCGCTGGCCATGATGATGAAGTCGGGGAAATCGACAGAGAGGTCCCGAATGATGTCCTTGAAGGAGTTGCCGCCGTGGCCATTCACGATGAGCAACCGCCGCATCCCCTGATGGTGGAGTGATGCCACGATGTCTGCCAGCACCGCCTGCTGCGTGGCGTGGTGGTAGTGGATGCAGAACGGCAGGTCGCGCTGTCCGGGATTCTGCGCGCCCAGCGGCATGGGAGGCAGCACCATGGCGCGAGTGCCGAACTGCTCCCAGGCCCTCTCAGCCGCATCGCAGGCAATGTCGTGCGCCAGCATGCTGTCAGTGAGGTACGGCAGGTGCAGGTTATGCGGTTCTGTGGCTCCCCAAGGCAGGATAGCCACCTCGTAGTTCGTGTCGCGGACGTCGCCATAGGCCAGGCGACAGAGGTCAGTGGGCGTGTGCATAAGTGCTTGGCGGTTATGTATATCGTTAGTTGTTCAACTGCTTCACGGGGAAGGTGAAGTAGGTATCGGGGAAGGGTTCGTCCTTCAGCGTGAAGTGCCACCACTCGGTGTCGAAAGGCTTGAAGCCGTGGCGGAGCATGGCCTGACGCAGAATCATGCGGTTCTGGAACTGCTCTGGAGTGATAGCCCTCTGTGGTTCCCCGGCAGCCCCCCGTGGCCCCCCGGCGGGGGGAACTTGGTTGCCACTCACCTTGTCCCCCGCCGAGGGGTCAAGGGGGGCCTTATATGTGCCCGTCTCCGGATTGCCGCAGAAGTCGGGATGACTCTCCGGGCCGAACCAGTCGAAGGTGCCGCCCATATCGACTTCCTTCTCCGTCGCCATGTCGAAGAGCGTCAGGTCGAGGGTGGAGCCGCGTGTATGGCCGCTCTTCAGACAGATGTAGTCCTGCGGAAAGAGCACGCTCTTGTCGAGGTCGGGATAGAAGTAGGGCTTCATCAGCGTGTCGGCAACGTCCTCTGCCCAGCGCACGAAGTGGTCAACGCCTTTCTGCGGGCGGTAGGCATCGTAGATCTTCAGGCGATAACCCAGCTTCATTACGTCGTCACTCACGGCCTTCAGACTGTCAGCGGCCTGACGGGTGAGCAATGCCGTCGGCTCCTCGTAGCCATCGATGCGAGTACCCACAAAGTTATACGTGCCGAAGTAACGGATCTCAAGGATGACATCGGGTACCACATCCGTAAGGGTTACGAACTGGCTGGCATCTTCCTCCGGACATACCTCTCTGCTCTTCGTAGAGCAGGACAGTATGAGGAGACACAGAGTTAACAGAGATAGCAGATTCTTCATTTTGTTGTAGATTCCATATTCCGCAGCACTTTAGTTTAACCTCCTTTACAAGTACCTGATCAACAAGAAGATGTTCAGGATGTGGCCATATCAGAAACTTCACTTACCTCAGTGCTGCTCAATCAAGACAAGCAAATTCATCAATGACATGGCAAAGGTAAGCATAAAATCTGAGAAGAACATCGCTTTTGGCGGAATTTTTTTCGCTTTGGACAAAACACCCCAGTTCAAACGTCCTCCTTCACTTTCTTCCAGTGTCCCCACTTCAGGCGGAGAAGGAAGATGACACCACGGAAGGTGAGCTCGATGGCCATACCCATCCACACGCCGTGGAGGCCATACTTGGGCGCAAGTAAGGCGGCAAGTGTCACGCGCACGGCCCACATGGAGAAGAGGTTCATGAAAGCGGGCTTGCGGGTGTCGCCGGCTCCCACAAAACAGCTCATGGCCACAATACTGGCGGCGAAGCCAGGCTCGGCCCATGCCTCGATGCGCAGACACTCCGTGCCCAACTGCCGCACAGCCTCGTCGGGTGTCAGCGAGGCCATCATCAGCGGCGCAGCCATATACATCACCACGCCCATGAGCGTCATCACCGCCACGCCCAGCATTGTGGTCATCCATGCGAAGCGCTCTGTCAGGCGGCGGCGACGGGCCCCGATGCTCTGCCCCACCAACGTGGTAGCGGCCTCGCCAATGCCATAGCCGGGCATATAGCACAGACTTTCCGCCGTGATACCCAGCGCATTGGCAGCGATGGCCACGGCTCCGAGCGGTGCCACGATGACGGTGACGGTGATCTGTGCCACGTTCATGAGCACGCGCTGCATGAGAATGGGGCCCGCGATGTTGCCGGCTATGCGCAAAACAGGCTTCTGTGGTTTGAAGGAACCAGGGTTGCCCTTCAGCCGCAATTCGGGCTGGCGGACGGCGGCATACCACATCATATACAGGGCTATCAGTCCCTCGGCAGTGACGGTGCCGATGGCAGCTCCCACCACACCCAAGCCGGCACCGGGAAGGGTGAAGGTGAGAGTTGTGAGTTGAGAGTTGAGAGTTGAGAGAGTTGAGAGAGTGGAGAGGTCGAGGGAAATGGTGCGTGTGGGGAAAATCAGGAAGAAGTTGAACAGCACATCCAGTACACAGGAAGCGATGTTGGCCAGCGAGGGCACCTTGATGTTGCCCGCACAGCGCAACATGGACCCCGCCAACATGCCCAGCATGGCCAGCGGCGCGCCAAGGACAAAGATGAGGAAATAGTTGGAGGCATCGGCGCAGATTTCTGCCTCACCGCCCAGCCAGCGCGGCAGCGAGGACGAGATCACCGCCCCCACCAATCCCGTGACCACGGCCAGCGTCATGGAGGCTATCAGGCTCTGCCGGAAGACGTTGCGGGCCTCCTCGATGTCGTTGCCCCCCACCCTATGTGCGACCTGCACAGAAAAGCCCGTGGCCGCACAGGAGATGATGCTCCAGAAGAGCCAGATGGACGTGGCCACGATGCCGATGCTGGCCGAAGCGCGTGCGCCCAGTGACCCCACCATGGCATCGTCGATGTAGAACATCAGGATGCTGGATATCTGTGCGAGAATGGCAGGAATAGACAACGCCGCCGTGAGCCGCAGCTGCTCGGCGGTCGTCAACTTGCCACCCTCGCGGATGCGCAACAGAAGTTCGTCCTTTGTGCTTGCCATAATTGTGGGCGCAAAAGTACGGCAATTCCTTGAAATGGCCAATAACCAAGGACATAAATAATGTTAAGTGGAGAGAGCGTCTATCCTTTGTTCCCTCTGGATTCCCGGCTTGTATCGGACGGCTTGGGGGGCAGGTATGGTGCGATGTCGTGTCCGAAGTGGGCGAGTTCGCGGACGACGCTACTGGAGATGTCGGCCAGTGCAGGGTCTGCAAAGAGACAGATGGTCTCGATGCCAGTGAGGCGGCGGTTGATGTCGGCCATCTGGCACTCGTACTCGAAATCTTGTATTGAGCGCACACCGCGCAGGATGGCAGTGGCACCCACGGCGGTGGCGAAGTCGGTGGTGAGGCCCGTGTAGGTCTCCACGCGCACACACGCGTTATTATTATATAAGGTGCGAATGGCTTGCACTCGCTCCTCCACAGGAATCCATCCAGGCTTGCGCTCGTTCACGCCCACGGCAATAATGACTTCATCGAAGAGCCGCAGTGCTCGCTCCACCAGGTTGTAATGGCCTATGGTAAACGGGTCAAAGGAGCCGGGAAAAAGTACAGCCTCACCCCCGCCCCCTCTCTGATTGGAGAGGGGAGTAGTTACCTTTGACTGTTGATTATGATTGTCTTTCATTTGCTATTGGTATATACTCCCCTCTCCAATCGGAGAGGGGTTGGGGGTGAGGCTGTTGTATTCATGCTCCTCTTCCTCTTCGGGTCTGTCTTCTTCGATGACGAGGTTGTCGATGATGAAGTTCTGGCGTTCCATGGTATTCTTGCCCATGTAGTACTCCAAGAGCTCTGCCACTAAGTCGGACTTGTGAAGGGTGACTTGTTCCAGCCGGATGTCGGGACCTATGAAGCCGCGGAACTCATCGGGGCTGATTTCTCCAAGACCTTTGAAGCGGGTGATTTCCGGTTCGGGACCGAGGGCCTCAATGTTCTGCAGACGTTCTTCCTCGCTGTAGCAGTAGCGGGTGATGAAGTCGCCCTTGGTGTCGGCTTCGCCGATGGCTTCGAGCTTGGCACGGGACATCTTCTTACGTCGTTGGCGCACGCGGAAGAGGGGTGTCTGGAGGATATAGACATGCCCTTTCTTGATGAGCTCGGGGAAGAACTGGAGGAAGAAGGTAATCATCAGGAGGCGTATGTGCATACCATCAACATCGGCATCTGTGGCCACAATCACCTTGTTATAGCGCAGCCCGTCAAGGCCGTCCTCGATGTTGAGGGCTGCCTGCAGGAGGTTGAACTCCTCGTTCTCATAGACCACCTTCTTGGTGAGACCGAAGCAGTTGAGGGGTTTACCACGCAGGCTGAAAACGGCCTGTGTCAACACATCGCGGCTCTTGGTGATGCTGCCGCTGGCGGAGTCGCCCTCGGTGATGAAGATGCAGCTGTCCTCTTGGCGGTCGCCCTTGGGGTCGTTGAAATGGATGCGGCAGTCGCGCAGCTTGCGGTTGTGCAGGTTGGCCTTCTTGCTGCGCTCGCGGGCCAGTTTGGCCACACCAGCGATGGCTTTGCGCTCTCGCTCGCTCTCGCTGACCTTCTGGAGGATGACCTCTGCCACGTCAGGTGTGCGTCGCAGGTAGTTATCAACCTGCTCCTTCACGAAATCACCGATGAACTTGTCTATGGAGATGCCTCCGCCGTTGGGTTCCGTGGTGAGCGAACCCAGCTTGATCTTGGTCTGGCTCTCGAAGAGCGGTTCCTGAATGTCTATGCTGATGGCCGCGACGATGCCGTTGCGGATGTCGGCGTAGTCGTAGTTCTTGCCCGAGAAATCCTTGATGGTCTCGGCGATATACTTCTTGAACGCGCTCTGGTGTGTGCCGCCCTGTGTGGTGTGCTGGCCGTTGACAAAACTGTGATACTCCTCGCCGTACTGCCCGTTGGTGTGGGTGAAGGCGATTTCAATATCCTCGCCCTTCAGGTGCACGATGGGGTACAGCGGCTGGGTGGTCATGGTGTCTGTGAGCAAATCGACCAGTCCGTTGCGCGAGAGGATGCGTCGGTCATTGAAGATGATGGCGAGACCGGTATTCAGGTAGGTATAGTTGCGGAGCATCGTTTCCACGAACTCGTCTTGGAAGCGGTAGTTCTTGAAAAGGGTGGAGTCGGGTTCGAAGAAGATGAGGGTGCCGTTCTCTGCCCCGTCGGGAGAACCGACGGGCACCAACGCAGACGAAGGGGAAGACGAGGAGGAGACATCGGAGACCAGTTCCCCCTTCTCAAACTCTGCGCGACGTGTCTCGCCGTCACGGAAGCTCTGTGCCACAAAGTGGGCACTGAGCGCATTGACGGCTTTGAGGCCTACGCCGTTGAGGCCTACACTTTTCTTGAAGGCTTTGCTGTCATACTTGCCTCCCGTGTTCAGCATGGACACGGCCTCGATGAGTTTTCCCAACGGAATGCCGCGGCCGTAGTCACGCACCGTTACCCGCAGGTTATCCTCAATGGTCACCTCTATGCGCTTGCCAGCATTCATCTTGAACTCGTCAATGCTGTTGTCTATGACCTCCTTCAGGAGCACATAGATGCCGTCCTCGGCGTGGGTGCCGTCGCCCAGTTTGCCAATATACATACCCGGGCGGGTTCGCACATGTTCCATATCCGACAAGTGCCGGATATTCTCCTCGTCGTAATCGACGGGTTGCTGTATGATGTCTGTTTCCTCTGCCACGTCTTTCAGCTTTTAACTTTCAACTTTCAAATCCTTCTCCCAGCAGCGGCGCCGCTTATGCACCACGCAGTCGAGGTGCGCCCACTGTCCCTGGCTCTTCTCATTGGTCTCCAGCTGCGGATGCGTCTCTGCGAACTTGAACCCTATCTTCTGTGCGGCCGGGATAATCTGTGCAAAGAGCATGGCGTTGACACCTTTGTTCTGATACTCTGGCAGTACGCCCACCAGCAGCAAGTCGATGATGGGTTCCGGCTTGAAATAGATAGCCTTGGCCAGATGCCACCAACCGAAGGGCCACAGCTTGCCGTGGGCCTTCTGCAAGGGACGTGACAGCGAGCCGATGCCCACTCCCATAGCCACGGGTTCGCCCTCCTCGTTCTCCACCACAGACAGCAGCCGCATATCCAGGAATTGCAGATAAGTGTCGGCATACTGCTGAATCTGGCGCTCGTTCATCTCGCTGTAGCCGTATAGCTCTGCATAGGCTTTGTTGATGACATTGAACACCTTCTGGACATACCGCCCGCCGTCTGCATGGATGACCTCGCGGGCATTCTTGAAGTGGCGGTAATGCAGGTTATAGCGTTTCATGGAGAGCTCGGCCACGCGCATGTACTTGGCCGAATCGGCAGCGGCCTCGGCCGTGGGCACCGTGACCTTGCGCTCCACCCAGTCCACTTCCTTCTCATAGCCCAACTGCTCCATGTGGCGCTGGTAATATGGGAAGTTATAAGTGGTGCTCATGGTGGAGAGCTGGTCGAAGCCGTCGATGAGCATACCCTCGGGATCCATGTCTGTGAAGCCCAGCGGCCCCACGATCTTGTTCATGCCACGCTCGCGGCCCCACTGTGCCACCGTCTCGAGCAGGGCACGGCTGACCTCCAGGTCGTCCACGAAGTCTATCCATCCGAAGCGCACATTACGTGTCTGCCACGTCTTGTTGGCCTTGTGGTTGATAATGGCAGCCACACGGCCCACCACCTTTCCCTTTTCGTTGTAAGCCAGAAACAGTTCGGCCTCGCAGAACTCGAATGCAGCATTCTTGCGACGGTCAAAAGTGTCGAGCATGTCTTCCAGAAAGTCTGGAACAGCGTAGGGATTGTCTTTGTAGAGAAAATAGTTAAAACGTATGAAGATCCGCAGGTCCTTGCGACCTTCAACTTTCTTAATCGTAATCATGTTTTTTGCACAAAAGACGTCGCAAAGATAGTGTTTTCTGACAAATAGTGGGCGTTCTTTATCGCTTTTTAACGTTTATCACCCCTAAATATGCAAAAAAGGATTCAAAAACCTTGTGCTCTCAACAAAAAAGCATTACTTTTGCATAGCTAATAAATCATCTTTTCGTCTATTTCCTGAAAATGAAAAAAATCATCCTCTTGTCCATGATGGCTTTAGCCACCCTGATGCATCTCAGCGCACAACGCGCCTCACAGTCAGACTACGCTGCTGCCCCCTACTTCTTTTGGGGCATTCAAGGTGGCGTGCAGACCACCTTCACCAACTATGACCAGATGAAACTCCTCACACCCACGGCCAGTGTCAGCTTCGGTGCATTTTTCACACCTGTCGTGGGAGCTCGCATTCAGGCCAATGGGCTATGGAACAAAGGCGGTTTAAAGCCCGACTTCACCTATGAATATAAGTATGTTACGACCGATGTCGATCTATTAGTGAACCTGGTCACCCTCTTTGGCCGCAAGGATTACTATCCCGTGAACCTCTACCTCCTCGGCGGTGTGGGTCTCAATGTGGCGTGGGACAACAAGGATTTGACCGCCAGCACCTACGCGCCCGCCTTGCCTTCCCTCTGGCAGAAGAACAACATCAGCCGCAACGGTCGCGTGGGACTCATGCTGGACTGCAACCTCAGCCGCCACCTCAGCGTGAACCTGGAGGTCACCGCCAACACACTCAACGACCGCTACAACAGCAAGACAAGCTCCAAGGATGATCAGCAGCTGACCGTCCAGTTGGGTTTGACATACAAGTTCGGTTACAGGAAGACCTCTCCCCAGACAGAACGTTCAGTGGCACAAACAGTGGTAGCAGAGCCAACGCCCCAACCCGTTGCTGCCGCTCCCCTGACCGCTAACAAGGCACAGGAGAAGCCCACGACGGCAGCTGTGGCCAAGTCTGAACCTGCCCGCCCCACGAAGCCCGCTGTGAAGCCTGAGATGCATTGCGAGTTCTTCTTTGCCATCAGAGAGACTGTCATCGGCTCTACAGAGAAAGGCAAATTCAATCAACTCGTTAAGTTCCTGAAAGAGAATCCTGATGCCAAAGTCAACGTGGTGGGTTATGCCGATGCGGGCACAGGCAATGACGAAATCAACAACCGCCTGTCACGTCAGCGTGCCGAGAATGTGTCCAAGGCTCTACAGAATGCAGG
The DNA here is from genome assembly GCA_017455585.1 of Bacteroidaceae bacterium. Taxonomy (GTDB): domain Bacteria; phylum Bacteroidota; class Bacteroidia; order Bacteroidales; family Bacteroidaceae; genus Physcousia. The sequence goes on from JAFSZU010000193.1 coordinate 11,426, forward strand.
CATTGCCGCTCAACGCATCCTCACAGATTCCAAAGGAGCCGATATCCAGCCCTACTCCGAGAATGACAAGAACCGCGTAGTCATCGTGGTGGCCAAGTAAATGACAATAAACAACCGGCGCCCACCAGCAGGTGGGCGCCGGTTGTTTATTGTCGCGGGCTCACAACCACATATTGTGTCTGTACGGACATTTGCTTGTCATCCCGTCGGGCTCGCAGAATCCATTTCTGGAAGTTGTTCCACGACAGAGAGCGGGGATACTGCACAGTGCTGTCTGTCTTCTTATTGCGGTCAATGGCCTTGATGAACTTGTTGGGAGAGAAGATGAAATAGAGTTGATTCAAGTCCTGGTGATTGCCTTCGGTGGTCAGGGTGTATCCGTCGATTTCGTCCAGATTCTCGTCCTCGGCATATCTCTTGCGGCTGAAGAAGGTGTATTCCCTCCCATGGACAATCTTGTGGTAGCCTTCCCTGTTGCCCCTGTAGGGCAGAAGGCAATAGGCCGTTTCGCCGTCAAGCAAGTAAATGGCCAAATAGCCATCCACGGGCGAGGTGAAATGCACAAACAGCTGGTTTCCCGCCGTGAACTCAGTGCTTTCATATTCCACGTCGGGGGTGTTGCGCAGGATTTTGGCCTCAAAGTTAATCTTGCCACTCTCTATCTCCTGCGCCTTGCCTCTTACGGTGGCGGTGACACAGAACCCTTCATCTTCCAGTGTCGTCGTGATCTTAGGCGGATCCAGGTCTGCCAGCCATTCACCGTTCAGCTCGCCTTCGCCACCCAGATAGACATATTTGGAGTCTGTGATATTGTTCTTGGTGATGAGGCTTGTGGCCGATGCTCCACTAATGACGGTGCCGAAAGCCTCGCGTATGCCTTCTACCTTAGCGCGGTTGACAGCATTGCGCTCGGCTTGTTCGCGGCTCTCGTTATGCTGGGCGTGATAGACATAGGTTTTTTCTATCGTCTTGATATTCTGCGCTTGCAGGGCCATGGAAGCTCCGAGGCAGAATGTGAGAATGAGTTGACGCGATGATACCATAGTGATTATTTGTCCAGCCGCCAGCTGCCCCACTCTGTAGGCGGCAGTGCACTGCGTGTGGTGGGAGATTGCAGTTTGCCATTGAGGCGGATACTGTTCTGTTTGACATTTGTGGAAATGTAGTCGGCCAATTTCTTGAGCGTTGTCTTTCCCTTGTCTTCTTGCAACTTTCTTAGGAGAAAATAGGTGAAGAGGCCATGCTTCTGGTTGTTGTAGGGATAGGCTGTTTCGTTACCCGTGCAGGCGCTGAACACCACCATGTTGGTTGTGGGCGTCTCGTCGCGGGGGGTGATGATGATGCCTTTCGCCTCGGAGTCCATGATGTGCCCGTCTCTCTTGGTGCCGCTGAAACAGCAATCCAGAAACACTGTGACAGAGCCAGGGTTGTGGGCTGTCAGTTCGTTATAGAACTTGGAGAGCTTGTAGCCCGTGGAGATGTTGCGGGCCGAGGCATCACTGGGGATGAGATATGCCTCGTTGGTGCTGGGATCCGGCAGTCCATGACCCGAATAATACACCAGCAGTTTCATGCCCTCATAGGCCAACTGGAGATCCTTGATGCGGTCGATGGCATCGGTCATCTCACCCATGGTGGCGTTGGTAGCATAGACGACATTATCATCGGGAACGCCCAAGACATCCTCGCAATAACGTTTGAAGGAGCGGCCATCGTTGAGGGCAAAGGGCACATCTGCCACGTTCTTATAGTTCTCATTAGAGATGATGAGCGCGAAAGTGTTCTCATTCTTTTCTTTGTTCTTGGGCACGTTCACATCCACCGTGGATTCTCCCACATTGATGGGTTCATCCACCACTTCCTTTGCCTTCTTTTTGGGCTGGCTCTCGGTGGCCGTGTTGACATCAGCCAGCAGATCATCATCATTCCATTCGGGACGGGCAATCTTGATGCGGCCATACTCCAGAGGCTCGTTGGCATCGTAACCGTAGGACTGACCGTAGGGAGTGGTGAACTGAGCCTTGGCCAGCAGCAACTTGCCGGACTTGTCCACCTTGAACTGCGGTGCCTGGATCTTCACACCGCTCCAGCTCTCCTTGAAGCGCTTGGCCTCGTCATCGGCAATGGGCACCTTCAGATAGATGTCGCCCTGACGTGTCTGAATGCGATAGGTCTGGTGGTCGGGGTCGTATGGCTTGATGGTCAGATCCTCCAGATTATAGCTGCTGCCATATTCCTGGATATATTCCTCCTCCAACGATGCACGGCTGGTGGCAATCAAGTTCTTGCGAGCTTCGGGGTTCACACGCTTGACATAATCGTCGGCAGGTTCAAACTCACCGCGGCGCTCCCATTCCTGCAGTTTCTTCTCCAGTTTGGGCTTGTACCAGTCATTGAAGTTTGGCACGCTGGCCACGTTCTGTGTCGTGGATGTGTTGAGAAGATTGACGCTCTGCTGGGCTTGCTGGCGCAGTTGGGTGGCGTCAGCGGCGCGCCCCACTTGGGTGAGGGCATCGGACAGGGCATAGAGCACGCGCTGGTCATTCTTCACCACTTCGGCATCCTTGCTCAGGGGCTCCAGCAGCGTGATGGCTTTGTTGAAATGCTCATTGGCAGTGCTGCGCAGTTTCTTGAAGCGCTCGGCATCGCTGGCCGTATTGCTCTCGTTGATGAGTGTGCCGGCCAGGTTATAGTGGCAGAAGGCCAATGCCTTGGTTAGATCCAAGTCGTTGGGGCTCAATTCATGCAGTACCATATAGACGGGCAATGCGTCCATGAAACGGCCATTGTCCTCGTCATCCTTGGCTTTGAAGCGTTTCAGACTGAGGTCGTCGGGTGACAGTGACAGAGCCCTGTTGAGCATCTCGCGCATCTTGTCCTTTTCATTGCGGCGGCTATAGAAAACGATGGCCTGCTTGAGCATACTCAGACTATTGGGATAGTTCATGAGACCCTCATCCAGCACGGTAGCCTCCTCGTCATAGCGCTGCAACAGTTCCAAGTCGTTGGCCAGGAACTCATAGCAGGTCTGCTGGTTCTGCTTCTCGCCCACCTCTATATATTCCTGAAGGAAGGACACCGCGTTCTCATAGTCACGCACATTGTGCGACTCTGCTGCCACGATAAAGACGTAGGCCGGATACTGTGCATTGCGAGGGAAACGCTCACCGTCAAAGATGGGCAGACGGGGAATGTTCAGGTAACATTCCAGGAACTTGTAGGCCTTGCGATTGTCACCGTTCACGCTGTAGTGGATACCTGCCATCTCGAATTCCGGACGCATCAGTCGCAGCTTGTCCTTGAGACCAGTCCGCTGTTCCTCGTCAAGTTCATCCATGCATTTGACGTAAGCCATGAACCCCTCCAGCAGTGTGCTGTAGAGTTCGTCCTTGTCTGCTGCCGGATTGGTCTTCTGCATGAAGTAGTGGGCATAGGCGTCCTCTGCCTGCATGTAGAGCTGCTGGGAAGGTGAGACAGAGATGGTATCAAGTGCCTCGCTCTGTACTTGTGAGGTGACAGAGGCTGCGTAAGTTAGCAAACAGAGAATAAAGGTAAACCGTTTTATCATTGATATAGGCTATTTCAGAGAAGCATCAGCATCTGGCCGATGTGCCAGGACAGGCCAATCGGTGCAGCTCCCGGTCACAGACTAGGAGCTACACCTTATTATTATTATTTAAGAGTTGCGTCGCGGAAGATGAAGTCCACAGCCACGCGGCGGAACTGCGAGCCCTCGTTGGGCGACACCTCGACGTTGAAGGACTCAGAGGTCTGCATGTCCTTCAGGCCCTTGACATTCTTGAGGAGGTAGTTCCTCACGCTGATGGCGCGCACCAGGGACAGTTGCTCGTTGCTGGTGATGCCGCTGGCCTTGGTCACGGTCAGCTTCTCCTGCTTGCCGTTGATGTTGACGGGCTGGTTCTTGATGTCACCATACTTGCCGCTGTAGGCAATCTTGCCGTTGATGGGCTTAGCGTCGGCAGAGCCTGTGTAGCGGATGTCCACGCCCTTGCCGGCCTTGACATACTGCGCAAAGTCACCGGCGAAAGACTGGTTGATAATCTTCAGCATGGCCGTGGAGGCGGCTGACTGGTCGGCATCATACTTGCCGGGAGCG
>JAFSZU010000194.1 GCA_017455585.1 Bacteroidaceae bacterium
TGCGTGCAGGAGTTTGCCGATGGCAAGAAGAGCGAGCACAACCTCCTCGACCTCGCCGTCACCGCCGCCGGCCACCGTGCCACCCTCGGCGAAATCAGCGATGCCTGCGAAGCTGTCGTGGGCCGTTACAAAGCAGTAATCCGTACTATTTCAGGCGTGTATAGTTCAGAAAGCAAGAGCGACAAAGACTTCGAGGAAGCCTGCCGCCTCACCGAAGAGTTCGCAAAACAGGAGGGCCGTCGCCCCCGAGTCATGATAGCCAAGATGGGTCAGGACGGTCACGACCGCGGTGCCAAGGTTGTCGCCACGGGTTATGCCGACTGCGGCTTCGACGTGGATATGGGACCGCTGTTCCAGACACCTGCCGAGGCTGCCCGCGAAGCAGTGGAGAACGACGTCAACGTGGTCGGTGCCAGCTCACTGGCAGCTGGTCACAAGACCCTCATCCCGCAGCTTATCGAAGAGCTGAAGAAGCTCGGCCGCGAGGACATCATGGTCATTGCTGGTGGTGTCATCCCCGCCCAGGACTATGACTTCCTCTACAAGGCTGGCGTTGCCGCCGTCTTTGGCCCTGGCACCAGTGTGGCCAAAGCCGCCGTGGAGATGATGAAGCTCCTGCTGGGCAAGGAATAGCAACAAAACAATTCAAAGCGTTTCTTTAGAAACCAGCTAATCACAACAATCCTCCTCCGGTGCCCTCTCTGTGGCGTCGGAGGAGGATATTATATGCCGTTCCTATCACGCGCCCGAACATTTTTATATTATTCCTTTCACTTTTTTTTGCTTTTCCTGCTTGTATTTGCAAATTTCTCACTACTTTTGCCACGGAAACAGTAGTGTGCTATATTATGTCCTCTTACCGTCAAATTCCGTACGGCATCAGCGACTTCCGCCAACTGCGGCGCGAAGATTGGTACTATGTAGATAAGACCATGTACATTCAACGTCTGGAGGAGAGCACCCCCTTTAAGTTCTTGGTGCGTCCACGACGTTTCGGCAAGAGTGTGTTCCTGAGCATGATGCAGGCCTACTACGATATCAACCTGCGCGACCAGTTCCAGGAGATTTTCAAGGGACTCTGGATTGCAGACCACCCCACGCCGCTACAAGGCACGTTCCAGGTGCTGACGCTGGACTTTTCCCTCGTGCTTGGCTCCATTGACACGCTGGAGCAGAGTTTCGGCCGATTCTGCAACGTCGTGCTGGATGACTTTGCCAAACGATATGAGCACCTCTACTACGACGGCTTCGCAGCCGATGTCAAGGCCGAGGGTTTCTATGGCGACAAATTCAACAAGATTTATCTCGAAGCCAAGGAACGTCAGCATCCGCTTTACCTGATTGTAGATGAGTATGATAACTTCACAAACAACGTGCTTAACGTGGAGGGTGAGGCGGTCTATCATGCCTTGACACATGGCGAGGGCTTCTACCGCGGCGTCTTCAAACTCTTCAAGGCCATGTTCAACCGTGTGCTGATGATGGGCGTCTCGCCCGTGACGATGGATGACCTCACCAGCGGCTACAATGTGGCACTGAACATCACGCAGAATTCCTTGTTCAACCAAATGCTGGGGTTCTCTGAGGATGATGTACGGCAGATGATACGCTACTATCAGGACGAAGGCAAGATTACCTGCGGAGAAGAGGAACTCATCGCAGAGATGAAACCGTGGTATGACAACTACTGCTTCTCAGCAGAAATCGTCGATTCCGACCCGAAGATGTTCAACTGCGATATGGTACTATACTACCTGCACTCCGTTGTGACAACAGGAAAGAGTCCCAAGCAGATGATAGACCCCAACACACGCACAGACTACCGCAAGATGCAGAAGCTCATCCGTCTGGACCAGCTGGACGGTAACCGTCTGGGAGTGTTGCATGAGATTGCCAGCAAGGGCTACATCATCAACACGCTCAAGGAGTCCTTCCCCGCCAGCGAACTCACAGACCCCGACACCTTCGTGAGTCTGCTCTTCTACTACGGGATGCTCACCATTGGCGAGCTGTACGGTGCAAAGCTGAAACTGATCATCCCCAACAACAATGTGCGGCTACAGTACTACAACTATTTAATGGAGGAGTACCGCCGCATCCTGCGCTATGACCATTCCCATCTGGACCAGGCCTATGACCAGGCCGCCCTCAACGGTGACTGGCAACCGATGCTGCAGGAGATTGCCAAGGCCTACGAGCAGACCACTAGCGTGCGCCAGCTCATCGAAGGCGAGCGCAACCTGCAAGGCTTCATGAATGCCTACCTCACGCTGACCCCCTACTACCTCACCGCACCTGAGATGGAGCTGAACCACGGATTCTGCGACTTCTTCCTCATGCCAGACCTCAGCCGCTACCCGATGATCCGGCACAGCTACATTCTGGAACTGAAGTACCTGAAGGCCGATGCCACCAATGCCGAAGCCGATGCACAATGGAAGGAGGCCGAAGCTCAGATTCGGCAATACGCCCAGGCACCCATGGTGCAGAAGATGATGGGCAATACCACCCTCCATCTGCTCATCATGCAGATCCGCGGCTACCAGCTCGTGAGAGCCGGTAAAGTGTGATGCCACAGTCGCGTGCGCGTACCTTTCTTATAATTATATATAATCATCTTTTTAATCATCCTAACTTTATTTATTAACTAAAACTATTGAAATGAAAATTACTAAACTTCTTGCACTCGCTCTGACGCTTTGCCTTGGGGGGAGTAATCTTTGGGCACAGACCAATCTGATTAGTGGCTGGGATGGTGGTGACGATACATCTTCACCCTCGAACTTTGGCTGGACTTCATCAACCAATAGGACGCTCGCTGCGCGGAACAACAATGGAGGTGTTCGCATGACCACGACATATTCAGGATATAAGTTGGAGGACGGTACTTCATATTCCTATTCTGAATCTTCTGAACCCAGCAGTGTGATATTTTGGGTTCGCTATGGTACAGCAGGTGAATCTTTCACATACACCTTCAAGGGATTAGAGCCAGATGCCTATTATGATTTTTCTGCTCTTATCGGATGGCACAACAATTCTAATGCCCCCACATTGACAGTGGAATTGAATGATGGGACAAACACGTTAGCAACAATGTCAAAGAAAGTATCTGACAAACAGACATTGTACGCGATTTCCTCTCTGATCAAGGCACCAAGCACAATGACCACTGAATCTGAAGTCAATATTGTGTTTACATGTAACCAAACGGGAGACTGTATGGAGGCCATCTCTGCTTTGAGTTTAGTGAAGTCCAGTGTTACAGATTTGGATTTTGCCAAAGAAAATGCAATCGCTACTCTTCCCGAAACAGCAGGTGACAACTTCTTCACCATGCCGCAGACGACCATCGATGCTTTCAAAGAAAGAATCAACGCAGCAACAACGGAGACCGCTGTTGAAGAAATTAAGGAAGAAATCGCCAACTGGGCTGCACCCGCACTTCAAGGGACTTGGAATATCAAGAACGTAACAGCTGCAAATTATCTGGGTACTGATGGCGAAAACGTTGTGTTATCCGAGTTACCTGTAGCCATCACCTTTGAGAAAGCCAGCAACGGCTTCTATATCAAAGCAGGTGACAGCTATATCAATATGAAGGGTAATAATGGTTGGAGTATGTCTGCATCTGAAACAGCCACAACCGCTTGGACATTTACGTTGAACGATGGCATATATACAATCAGCGGCCCTAATGGAATGATTGGAACAGATGCCACAGCAGCAGGTTCAGCTTGCTATGGTAATAAGTCTGCCAGCAACAACGGCACATGGACAATAACTGAAGCAATCAGCGAAGACCAGATTGCCATCACGTTGGCCAAGAACGCACTACAGGCAGCTCTCAATGCCGTCACAGTTCCCACAGCAAATATCGGTGATGGTGTGTTCCAGTACAAACAGGCTGACGTTGAGACATTGGCTGCGCAAGTGGCTACGGCACAGGAAGTGCTGGACAGCGAAACTGCTACCAAGGAAGAGATTGAAGCTCAGACAGAAATTATCTCAGGACTTTCTTCACCTTCCCTAAAGGCTCCTGCTGAAGCAGATATTTACAGCCTCTATCTGGTTGATGGCTTGAATAAGACTGTGACGTTCAAGAGCGGTAATGCTAATCAAGGAACCTATAATATCGGCTATACAGAAGATGCAGGTTCTGCCTATAATCAGGCAATCCATTTTGTTCAGGTTGAAGGAAACCAATACAACCTCTACATCGTTGATGCAGAGGGTGAGAAGCAATACATTTGCACATCCGCGACGGCTTATGATGACGGCACTCGTACCGACCGCATTCGCATGACAAGTGATGTTGAAAAGGCTCTTGTCATTGAGGTTATTGCCACGAACGAGGAGGGGATCTACAACCTTTACAACACAGAGGCCAAAGCGCTCATCGGTTCCAACGGTGATACTGGTTTCTATACATCTTCAACCTATAAGAACTTCAATATCAATCCTGCTGCCACGACCACAGTGGCCATTGACACCGAGGCTGCCGGCTGGGCTACTCTGATCCTGCCGTTCGCTGCCGAGATTCCTACTGGCCTGAAAGCATACAGTGTGGAGACAGTCACCAACGATGCGCTTGACCTCGTTCCGGTTACCTCCTTTGAAGCCAACAAGCCTTATATCCTCGAAGGTGCAGTCCAAGCAGCATTTACAGACTATGGCGTTGCCAAGGATGCTACTTACACCGCTGGTCTGCTGACAGGTGTCTATGCTGATACCGAGGCTGCTGAAGGCGTGTATGTGCTGCAGAACCAGGAGGCTGGTCTCGGATTCTATCAGGTTGCAGAGGTAAAGCCCACTGTGAAGGCCAACCGCGCTTTCCTGACCTACACGGCTCCCGCAGAAGAAGGTGGAGTCAAGGCCTTTATCCTGGGCGGCACGACCACTGGTATCGAGGCCATTGAGCGTGTCAACAAGAATGCTGCCATCTTCAATCTGGCTGGTCAGCGTGTGCAGAAGACCCAGAAGGGCATCTTCATCGTGAACGGTAAGAAGGTTGTGAAGTAAAGACCCACCCCCTACCCCTCCCATAATGGAGGGGTGGATCTCTGGGTTGTAACAATAATAAAAATCAATTTGTAATCCATTAAAAGAATGACCCTATAGCCCTCAGGCGCCAGCCTTCCCCTCCATCACGGGAGGGGTGCCGCAAGGCGGGGTGGGTCTTACAATAATGAAAAAGAGATATATCATTCCCGCATTCTCCACCATGATGATGGATATGCAACAAATCATCGCGCTGTCTATCAAGGGTACTGCCGATGATAGCGAAGTTCTGGTGAAAGACAATGACTGGAACATCTGGGGCAACGATGCCGACATAGAGGTGGAGGAATAAGCTCTGCACCATATACCTATATCAAGAGAGCCCCGTGCGGATGCACGGGGCTCTCTGTGTGTTTTGGTTTGCATTATCGGATAAGTATCTTGCGGCCATGAGTGATGAAGATGCCCTTGGGACTTGTGGTGGGGCGGCCTGTGAGGTCAAACCATTTATCACTTGACAGTTTATCGTTTTCGGGTTGCTCATTCAGGGTCTCCCAGATACCGTTCAAGGTCTCTGGTATCTCTGTAAGGGTGAGTTGGAAGTGGTCTGCACTCCACCAGGCGGTGCCGGAGGTCTTCACGTCAAGTCGCACGGTGAGGGTCCGTCCCCGTGTGAGGGTGATGGGGTCGGTGGTCACGAGTTGCCAGCCTTGGGGGTATGGGGAACCGGCAGGGGAAATGGCGCCCGTGCCCGTGAAGGAACGGGTGACGGTGGTGCCGGCAGAGGTGGCGGTGAGGGTCATCGTGGCGGTGTTCTGTCCGCGGAGTAAAGCGCTGAAGGTGTAGGTTCCTGCCGGCAGTCCCGTGATGTGCTGTGTCAGTGATGAGTTGAAGGCACCGCTCTTCCAGATATTCCAGTAGGTGTTGGTGCTCACGGCGTCGTAGGCCTCGGCATCGGTTTTGAAATCGACGTTGGTGGCCGTCCAGCCGTAGTTGGACTTGTTGTTGGCATCGGGGTTAATGAGGAAGCGGGAGGCATCGCGGGGGAGGGAGAGACCCTCGGGAACTGTGCCCTCGGGAGAACCCTCGGGAACGGTAACCAGGGGTGGCATGAGTTCATAGAGGGCCACCTCTGCTTCTGCACGTGCGTGCTCCAGTTCTTCTTCACTGAGGGCGTCTAGGCTGCTGATGCGTGTGAGGCGGAAGTTATCGGCTCCAGCCCAGCGGCCCTGCATGGTGCCCTGGTTGCGTATGCCCACGCGGAGGGTTCCACGATTCTCACTGTCCGCTGCCGTGCTGCCGCCTCGGCGACTATCCACGATGATGCGGGGAATGGTCAGCAGGGGTATGCTGGTGAGCGACGTCTCGTCCTCGCTTGGAGCCACGTCCTCGGTGACGGGGACGAAATAGAGTTGCTCGTTGGTCTGTGCATAGAGTCCTACGGCGTCATTCATGCTCCCAGACAGGCCGTTCATCGTGTTGAAGACGTTGGCACTGAGGCTGTAGATACCATCCTCCAGCTCGGTAATGTCCTGATAGTAGTCGAAGTTGATGGGTGCTGCCGTGGGATGCCATACCTCGAAGTAGGTGTCGCCCGTGGCCTTGGTATAGCCGTTCTGAGCCTCGCGGGTACATGTCCATCCTTCTACGCTGTTCTTGGTGCTGGTTTCTATTCCGGGGTTGGTGATGAAACCCGTGTCAGCAGAGCTGCTAATGGTCTTGCCAGTGAGGGTGATGACGGTGACACGGAATGCATCGTCCTCTACATTGGCTCCCTGCGCATCAATGCCAATAACCGTATGCTTCTCATCATCTAGCTCCATGCGCTCAGTGAGTTCATAGAACGTGGCCCACTGTCCGTCCGCCATGAGCCGTTCGATGATGAGTCGGTCCGTCATGTCTGTGTTGGGATTTGTTATCTCGAAAGTGAGGGTACCGTCGGCGGTGTTCTGCTTCACAGAGAGCGACGGTTTCTTGGCCGACGGTGCCCACCAGACAGGTGTCTTGGTGTATTTGGCGTTGTAGGCGAAGGTGGAGCGATGGTCGCGATAGACCTGTCCTGCGGGGGTCAGTCCCTTGCTGGGGTTTGCATCGTAGAACATGTAGGTCTGCCACATGTCGGTGCCGTAAATGGCGTAGCGCTCCACCCACGGTGTCTCTTCCAGTTTCTGCAACAGCACTTGCAGATAACGGCGGTTCTGCTCATAGCTAGTGACCTTGTTGCTGTTCCATGAGGCGCTGATTTCCATCTCCGTGAGCCAGAGCGGCCGTCCCGTGTTGTCCCAGACACTCTTGCATTTAGTGTTGCAGAACCAGTTAGCATAATCGGTTTCACTGTAGCCGGCCAGGTCCCAGTAGGCATGGGTCACCGCAAAGTCGCAGCGCGAGGCCATGTCATCGACGTGGCCGCAGAACTCCGTGAGATAACTGAGATCAGTGGGTTGCGGCGAACCAATTCGACCGCCGCCAGGGAGGAAGTCGTCGTTGATGGTATAGGCTTTCCAAGCGCCGATGGTGCCGCCACAGGAGCACTGTGAACTGGTGTGCTGTTCGCTGTGTTCCGGTTCGTTGAGCGACAGGGAAGCCGTGGCCGTCTTGCTGTTGACCTCGGAGGCGCTGGGCCAGTAAAGATGCTGGCGGCATGGGACATATTCAAAGTTGTTGGTGGAACTGTAACCGGCACTCCATGACCAGTACCAGGTCGCCCGCAGTTGGTCTGCACCACTGGTGCCGCTGGTGTTGCCCCATCCTTTCTTGCTCAGGTATTGCCAAGGTTTGATGTTCACCGAGCTGACGCGCTTGGCCAGTGCCGTGGGCAGGGTCACTTGCAGATCGGCATGGTCGGCCACATAGACGCGGCTGTGGCCGCTGCCCTTGGTGCCGCTGGCGACGGTGGCCATGTAGCCGCGTCGCAGGGTGAAGGCGGTCATGCTGTTGGCCCACTTGCCCAGATCAGAGTGGTTCTTCACCTGTAGGGTGTAGTCGCCCAGGGTAGATTGACAAATCATGGGTGCCTCTGGCAGAGGAATGATAGCAGCTCCGTTGAGGAAGATGGCCACGCGGCAGTTCGTGCCGTTCTGAGCCTTCTTGCCGTTGATGGTCACGTATTTGAGATAGGAACTGATGACCGTTGACGGAACGATATTGTCGATGATGAGCCAGGTGCGGTCACTACCAAGGTTCACCTTTGTCGTACCTTGCAGCGGTTTGTCATTGGCCGTGACGTGAATATCCACCGCATCAGAGCGATCAATTTGCTGGTCCTTGAGCAGACAGTAGTCTATTTCTTCTACTCCTTGGTCGTTGGTATAGACCTCAGAGGCGTAGGCGGTGCGTGCCTCGTCCCAAGTCCCGATGGCCGGGATAACGGAGAACTGCGCGTGGCTGCCCTTGGGCTTGTCATAATAAACGGCCACATAATCCGAACCTTTGTTGGCACCATCGACACCCAAGTATTTCCCACTTTTCTTGTTGATGAGATAGACATATACACCCTCTTCTGTCTTCCAGCAGAAACGGTCGTCGGTGGAGCGGTTGGCCTCAAAGAGGACACTGTAGTTACTGGAGCTGCTGGCTGCAAGATAGCGGCCAGTACTCTTTTGGCGCAGCAGGACATAGCCAGTCTTGCCCGCATCTTCTGCCACAAAGAGATAGCTATCAGCAGCGTTCTTCCCGAAGGCCGAGAGGGCGGGAGCATCATCTGCAGCATCACTGCCCAGTAATTTCTCGTAGATATTCAGCCAAAGGTAATATTCTTGTCCGGAAGTGAGTGTCGCAGCATGCATCGTGAGGCTGGAGGCTAGCAACGACACAAAGAATATAATTTTTTTCATACGGTAGATGGTTAAATGACAGATGGTTATAATGTTTTCTTTATTGATTGTTTAATGTTGACTGTAGTGCTGAGGGGGAGGTCAGCAGAGCTGGGACCTACAAAATGGTGAAGTCGCCTGGCTCAACAACTCGGCGGAGATGACGGTCGATGATGGCAAAGTCGTCTGGTGTGAGGGTGAAAGTGACAGAGAGGGTCTCGTCGCGGGGGATGACGATGCGCTGGAAGGCTTTCAGTTGCAAGAGCGGCTGCACGGTGAAGGCAAGGTTGTCACGGAGTTAGAGCTGAACGACCTCTTCTCCATCACGTGAGCCGATATTGGGGATGTCACAGGTGACTATAAAGTGCATCGTGTCTTTTAAGTGCATAGTGCTGGAGTGCATAGTGCATAAGGAGTCAACCAGCAAGTGCAAGTTTGTGCAAAGTTATGAATAATATTTGAAGAAAGCCTCGTTTGGCGTGTTAAAATATTTTTCCCTTTGGTCTGTTGTTGATTTTGTTTTGTATAGAAGTGATCCTCTTGTCCGTGACCTTGCTAATGTCCGTCCCTTTCGGAATAAACTGCCTGATGAGTTTATTAGTGTTCTCTACGTTTCCCTTCTGCCATGATGCTTACGAGTCGGTGAATGAACAATCGGGGAGCAGCCCTGTTCTCTTCGAGAATAGCGAGGCAGTTATGACAGCGACACATGCGCTGACATCTGGCTACTTCTTTTTATTCTTCTTTCCATTATCCAAACCGTCAAAGCCGTAGCCGTAGCCATAGCCATTACCATAGCCATAGCGTTTCTTCTCAATGCGAGCATCGTTGATGAGGATACAGAGGTTATTGAACTTCTTCTCTTCATAGAGGCGCTGGAGCTCTGGCAGATAACGACGGTCTATCTTACCCTCGCGCACGACATAGATGGTGATGTCGGCAATACGGTTCACAATTCCGGCATCGGCAACCACCTGTGCCGGCACGTTATCTACAACGATATAGTCGTAGGACTTCTTCAACTCCTCTATCAACAGTTCCAGACGATTGCTCATCAACAGCTCAGAGGGATTCGGAGGCGTGATGCCGGCTGGCAGCATATCCACCTGATGAGCCTCTTCAAGGGGTTGAATCAGAGAGGATATATCGTCTGTGTTCCCACTCAGATAGGACGTGAGGCCCTCACCGCGGGTCTTGCCAGAGAGCCTGGACTGTGTGCGTTTGCGGATATCGGAATCTATCAGGATCACGCGCTTGCCGGCCATGCCCAGTGTGACAGAGAAATTGCGGGAGATGAATGTCTTACCCTCACCGGGTGTGGTAGATGTGAACATGATGACGCGCGCGTCCTTGTTGATGAAGTTGAGGCTGAAACGCATCATGCGGAATGACTCGTTGATGGCATCTGTGTTCTGTTCTGTTACAAGAATCTGGGCATCGTCGATACCTTCCTTGCGGTGAGGGATCTCACCCAGAACTGGTATCGTGGTGCGCTCCTCGATATCCTTGCGACCACGGATGCTCATGTTAAGCAGGTTACGGATATGGAAGTAGGCAAAGGGAGCCGCGATGCCTATAAGCAATGCGACTAACAGGATGACCTTGGTGCGTGGTGCAATGGGATTACTGCTACCGAAAGGTGCTTCCACAACACGGATATTGGCTTCTTGAATAGCCAGTTGCAAGGCGGTTTCCTCGCGCTTGTTCAAGAGATAAGTATAGAGCGTTTCCTTGATGGCTTGCTGGCGCTGGATATCCATGGCCTCCTTCTCTTTCTCGGGTACGCTGGAGATGACACCTTTGACACTGCGTTCCTCCTGCTGGGCACTGCGCAGCTGAACATTCAGGGACTGGAGATAAGACTCGGTGGTGGCTATGATATTCTGGCGCATCTGAGCCAGGTTCTGATCCACTTGTAAAATGCGCGGGCTGTTCTCGCTGGTGTTTTGAATCAGGCGGTTGCGCTCCAGCGTGAGCTCATTGTACTTCATGATTTGCGTCTGCAGACCGGCATCAGTAATAGCCCCCAGTGTCGGGATGATATTATTCTCAACGGCTTTGTCACGCAGGTTGTCCAACAGATATTTCACCATACCCACCTGCGCCTCTATCTGTACGCTGCGCTGGCGGGCGGCCTGATTCTGCTGCAAGTAATTGGTGGCATCCTCCTTGAAACTGACCAGCCGGTTCTGCTGCTTGAACTGCGCCAGTTTGCCTTCAACGTCGCTGAGTTCACGACTGATGAGATCAATACGCTCGTCAATAAACTTGGCGGTACTCTCTGCAACCTGGTTCTTATCATTGATAATGCTCACCTTGTACGCTTCAAGCACTGCATTAAGAATATCCTCGGCACGCTGGATATTCTGGTCGGTATATTGGATGCCGACAAGGGTGCTCTCCTTGTCCAGTTCGCTGGACTTGAGGGCGGCACCGAAGGCGTTGGCGGCTTGTTCCACGGTGGTGTGCGTGACGCGCACTTTTTTCCCATTGAAAATCTCCAGATAGGGTTCCAGAGGGAGCAGTGCCATCCGACCGACGGGTGTGCGGACAGTATCACCCAGATTGAAAGTCAGCTCGAAATCCTGCTTGCCTTCTGTGGTAACAAGCTGTGACATGTGCGCCTTGCCGTCGCGCAGTTCCACAGTAAAGGCGTAGGGGCGCAATGTCTCTACGGTGTCGAAGACAGCCGTGAAGGGGCGCACATCATAGAGGCTGATGGTCTTCAGGCCGCTTTTGCAAGAGTAGCCAACATCCAAACGCAGCCTGCGCACCACATCCTTCATGAGTTGGTGGCTCTGCAGAATATAGACCTCATTCTTTACGCTCGTCCCCATCATCACACCGTTGAGCTGCATCAGCGCATCGGTGCCGATCTTGGAACGGGCATTGCCCATTGACTGGTCATCCTTGACCAGCATGACGGCAACTCGCTGGAATATCTTTGGCTTGGTGGCAAGATACAGCCGCGCTGCTGCTAAACAGAGGATTACGGAAAGAATAAACCACTTCCAATTGACGGTGAAGATATCCAGAATGTCACGTAAGGAAAGAAGTTCGTCGGCATTCTGCTGCCTTGTTCTTGGATTCGATGTCTTCATGTTGAACGTTATGCGTTATACAAAAAACAAAGGGAGAAGTGCTATTAGCGGTTGATAGCAATAATGAGTGAAACAATACTGACGACCATGCTGACGAGAGTGGCGCTGACACTGAGCAGGGTGTAACTGGTACTACCCTTGACGCGGACGCTCTTGTTGGGCTTGACATAGACCACATCGTTCTGCTGGAGGTAATATGCCTTGGACTCGAAGATGCTTGCCTGGTCACGCAGGTCAATGTCATAGACCACGCGCTTGCCGTCTTCCTCGCGCACCACCTGCACGTGGTCGCGCTTGGCAGAACTGTTGAGGTCACCGGCACGGCCGATGGCTTCCAGCACTGTCAGGCGCTCACCAGTGAAAGTCTGCGTACCAGGTGTGCGCACATCACCCAGGATGGTGACCTTGAAACTCATAATCTTGGTATTGACAACGGCATCACGGATGTATGAACCCTGTTGCCCGTCTCCCTCGCGCAGGAGCTTCTGGATGTGCTCGCTCAACTCGCGGGTTGACATGCCGGCCACCTTCAAGGTTCCGAAGATGGGGAACTGTATTTCCCCCTGACGATCCACGCGGAAGTAACTGACGCCGGACTGCACATTGGCAGTGTTTGAACCATAACCGGTTGTGTTGCCACCGCCAATCAAAGTGTTGTTGTTGAAGGGTTCTATCAACTCACGATCCTTGGATGCAACAGAGATGGCCAGTTGGTCATCGGGCTGTATCTTCAAATCAAACGCCTGCTGAATCTCTCGGGGCATGGCATACACCTGATCTGCTCCTTGCAGATAGACAATTTCCTTGTCGGACATGCAACCGGTCATGACCACGGCTGCCAGGAGTGTGCACAGCACAACGGACAGGAGATGGGTTTGTCTCTTCATAGTTGTATTTATTATACCTTATATATTATATATGTGGCATCTTCATGCAAAAATGCGGGCAAAGATAGTTATTTTTATTGACGTATCGGCATAAAAAACGTAAAAATGTTTGTCAATCCCCCGAAAATACCTAACTTGCGCCCCGAAATCCATCAATAAATGCGATTTGAGTACTCGTAACCTCATTTTTTGCTTGTGCTGGACCACGCTGCTGCCGATTGCGTCTGCCCAGCAGTTGCGAGAGCAACAAGGCAATGCCTCCTACTATGCCGACCGTTTCCACGGACGTCTCATGAGCAACGGCAGACCCTATCATCGTGACAGCATGACATGCGCCCATCTGCGTTACCCCTTGGGAACGTGGTTACGAGTGCGCAACATCACCAATGGCAAGGAAGTGATTGTCCAGGTGACCGACCGTGGTCCCTATTCCCGCAAGTTTGTCATTGACCTCTCCCGCGCCGCAGCCCGCGAGCTGGACATTATCCAGTACGGCTACCGTCCGGTGGAGATCACCCCGTTTGTCGAGGGCAAGATACCGTATCGTTTCGACCCGCCGACAGAACGTCCGGAACTGGATCTGGGCTACAGTGCCGACGATGTCTTTGAACCGCCGGTATGGATGGAGGACAGTATCTACCGGACCCGGCACCGTCTCTCCCGCACACAAGTGAAGGCGCTGGATGTGGACTCGCTCAAAGAGGTCGTCAGTCGGGACACCACCTTGCATGCTGCCGTGAAGCGCATTCGCAAGAAACACTAATTTATGGTGTGTCCCAATCATTAACACCTAAACTCTCAACTCCCCCACCCCGTGCGTTATATTATCCTATCTCTTTCCTTATGGCTGTGCATCCTGGCCACGGCCCAGACAGACCGTCTTGCTTTCCGCCGTTTCATGACCGCCGACGGGCTCTCGGACAATACCGTGCTGTGCGGACTCAGGGACAGCTATGGCTTTCACTGGATTGGCACTGCCGACGGGCTCAATTGCTTCGACGGCCGACACAACACAGCCTTCCACCAGTTCACGTCCGCAGCATCGGCCTACGAGGCCAATCAGATCACATCACTTCTGGAGATTGACGGCAAGATCTGGTGCGGCGGCCCTTTTGGGCTCTATGTCTATGATCGCAGTCAAGGCATATTCTCACGATTCACGGCAACGACACGCTACGGCGTCATGGTGAGTTGCACCGTGCAGCGCATGGCCCAGGCTGCCGACGGACGTGTGTGGATCTGCACCCTGGGACAAGGTCTGTTTCTCTACGACCCACGGTCGGGCGAGATGATGCAGGACAGCCGGAGAGCGGCCTTCATCACAGATGTCGCCATCGGTCACGATGACCGTGTGTGCCTGACATCCCTCGACGGACGTCTGCTGGTCTATTCCACCAGTGGCCGCTGTCTGGCCGAATACACCGTACCGGATTTCGTAAGCGACAAGAACACACTATGCGTGGGGTGCGTGAGCGACCGTGTCTTTGTGGGTTGCGACCAGGGCCTCTACCAGCTGCTGCCCGACGCCAAGCAGTTGCAGCCCGTCCCTCTGCCGTCAGAGATAGGATATGTGCGCACCCTGCTGGCAGAGGACACAGACCATCTGCTTCTTGGCACAGACCACGGTCTCTTCCGCCATCAGCTATCCTCCTGCACGTATGCGCGTGTCGATGACCCCGACAACCCCGTTGACGGCCTGTCAGACGACTGTGTCAACGCACTGCTGCGCGACCCCGACGGCACACTCTGGGTCTTCACCCACCACGGCGGCGTATGCTATCAGCCAGCCCTGCCCCCCTACCTGCGGCTGGTTCCGCTGCCTGGAAGGCAACAGTCCCATGCTGTTACGCGCACCTTCTGTTCCATGCCGGACGGCACACTCTACGTCGGCACAGACGCGGGTCTCTTCAAGTGCCATCCGTCAACGGGCGAGGTCACCAGTATCCCTTTGGGCGAAGAGACCTATGAGATCACGGCCCTGATGGCCGACGGCAGCGACCTGTGGGTGGGCACACGCCATGACGGCATCATCGTCTGCTCGCTTGCCGACGGCAAATCCCGCCGCTACGTCTATTCTGCCACGCGCCCCTACACCGTTGCCAGCAACGAGATAAGCCGCATCTTCCGCACACGCGCCGGGGACATCTTCGTGGCCACCAGCTGGGGCATCTGCCACTACGACCGCCATGCGGGACGTTTCATGGGATTCTCAGAAATCAATGCCATGACACCGTTCCTGGACATGGCAGAGGACAGCCTCGGGAATCTTTGGGCGGCCAGCTCCGGGCGCGGCCTCTTCTGCCTTAAAGCGGGCAGCACGGTGTTCACCAACCTCTCCACAGAGACGGGCCTGCACAGCAACGCCGTCAGTGTGGTGATGACAGACAGCCAGGGCACTCTCTGGGTGGCCTACAAGGACGGTGTCCTGCAACGGCGGCCCAGTGGCGACCAACGCTTCGAGGATTTCGCACCCTCCGCCACGGCCCGTCCCCGCACCATTCACTTCATTGTTGAAGATACCGACGCCCGTCTCTGGATAGGAACCGACGAGGGTGTTTACCATATCAATGATACCAGGACTGCCATCTCAAATGTTCATCGCCTCTCCGCGCTGCTGCATGACCGCCAGACGCGAATCGCTGCCACGATAGCA
Organism: Bacteroidaceae bacterium; assembly: GCA_017455585.1. GTDB lineage: Bacteria > Bacteroidota > Bacteroidia > Bacteroidales > Bacteroidaceae > Physcousia. The sequence continues at coordinate 15,455 of JAFSZU010000194.1, forward strand.
CAGGGGACAGGGTATATAGGAACCGAGGGCATCATTGCCGTCTTCGACCCGCAGCGTGCCACTGCCGCAGAACCGCCGTCGCCGGTCTATGTGGTGTCCTTGACCTTCCCATATGTGGCCGACAGCCATGCCGAACTGCAACGGCAAGGGCTGGATCGTCCGCTCTATTCTACCTCGCACATCCAACTGCCCTTTGCCGACAACAGTTTCACCCTTCATTTCTCCTCGCCCCATTTCACGGGGCGCGCACCCGTGGGCTATGAATATATCCTCCGAGGATATGACCGCGCATGGGCGCGCAGCAGCGAGAACGCCGAGGTGACCTATACCCACCTGCCCCCCGGGGACTATGAGTTCCTGCTGCGCGAGACAGGCTCCACCGACCCTGGCACATACGCCCGCCTGGAACTCACCATCCGCCCACCTTGGTATCGCACCATCTGGGCGTGGCTGACCTACGCGCTCACCGTCTGCCTCCTTCTGGCACTGATTATCCTCAGAACCAGCCGCACCGTGCGACGGCGCTATGACCGCCGTCTGCAAGCCTACCGCCTGGAGCAGGAAAAACTCAGTTTCCAGTCCAAGATCAACTTCTTCATCAACCTCGTCCACGAAATCCGAACGCCGCTCACACTCATGAGTCTGCCGCTGGAAGAAATGGAGAACGAGATGAGCCAGGAGAAAGGAAAAGAGAGAGAGCACATCGCCGCCATCCGGCGCAATATGAACTACCTGCTGGGCATCACCAACCAGCTCCTGGACTTCCAGAAAGCAGAGAACGGACATGTCAATCTGCAACTCACACCCACAGATGTCTGTCGGCTTCTGCAAGATATGGCAGCACAATTCACAGATGCCATGAGTCTGCGCAACATCCAGTTCCAGCTGCAGCTGCCACCCACACCGCTCTGCACAGCACTGGACCGTGACAAGATCTCCAAGGTACTGATGAATCTGTTGGGCAATGCCCTCAAGTATGCTCGTTCCGAAGTAATCCTGCGTCTTGAAGAGACCGCCGAGGATGCGCTCTCCATCGCCGTGGTGGATGACGGACCCGGTATTCCCGAAAACGAGAAGTCACGCATTTTCGACCTCTACCACCAGATTGCAGGGGACAACGTTGCCGCAACGCTGGGCACAGGACTGGGGCTTGCACATGCCAAAATGCTGGCAAGGGCCCATGGCGGAGACATCTGCGCCACCGACTCGCCCGGCGGAGGAACCACCTTCATACTCACCCTGCCCAAGAAGACTCCCGAGATGAAAGATGAGAGCGCAGCAGAGATGAGAGATGACACCCCTCAACCTGCTGCACAGCCCCCCTCTTCCAAGTACACGCTGCTGCTTGTCGAGGACAACGAGGAACTGCTCTCAGCCACCGCCACAGGACTCAAGGCACAGTACAGGGTGCTCAAGGCGCGAGACGGCCTGCAGGCTCTGGATCTGCTCCGCCATCAGGATGTGGACATTGTGGTGTCAGACGTGATGATGCCGCGCATGGACGGCAACCAGCTCTGCCAGGCCATCAAGGAAAACATGGACACCAGCCACATCCCCGTCATCCTGCTCACCGCCAAGACCAGCGTGCAAGCCAAACTGGAAGGTATGAAAGCCGGTGCCGACGTCTATCTGGAAAAGCCCTTCTCCATGCAACAGCTGCAGCTGCAGTTGCAGAATATCTTCCGCTTGCGCCAGCAGTTCCACGAGCGGCTGCGCGGTCTCGACACATCGGCCACCACTGCCGCTGCCGACACGCGCTATGGTCTCAACGAGCAGGATATCCGCTTCATGCAGCGTCTGCAGGAACTGGTGGACCACAATATGCGCGACGAGCAATTCTCCATCGACACCCTGGCCGAGCAGATGAACATGAGCCGCAGCAGCTTCTACCGCAAGATCAAGGCCCTCACAGACCTCACACCCGTCGATTACATGAAGACTCAGCGGCTACAGCGCGCCGCCAAGCTTCTGCTGCAGGGACAGCGCATTACAGATGTCGCCGCACAGGTGGGCTTCACCTCCAGCAGCTACTTCGCCAAATGCTTCCGACAGCACTTCGGCGTGCTGCCCAAGGACTACACCGGACAGCAACCCGTCACAGACCCGCAGGAAGATACCCCCCAGGCATAACCGACATACTTCTCCATCATAATCAACAAACCAATCCATCATAATCAACAAACTATTCAATCCCTTTCAACTATGAAAACAAAGACACAGAAATGGATGCTGATGCCCCTGTTGGCACTCAGCCTTTCCGCCACCTTCGTAGCATGTGGCGGCGACGATGACACAACCTCCAACACTGGAGGAGGAGGTGGAGAGTTCCCTCCTGTAGAGAAACAACTCACCAACGAGGAGCAAAAGGAACGCCTCAACAGTATCGGCAAAGAGGTTATCAATCTGGTTCCTGCCTCTGACTTCGAGGAGATACTGAGCCTCGGGGAATTTATCCGCAAGCAATATCTTGATGATGAGGACAATGAACTCACAGAGTGGCTGAGAAGCTGTGTGGATGCCATCCAGAGTGAACTCGTTGACGAGGAACAAGGTTACTATGGAACATACAAGACCGTGCGCCGCACCTACGCTGCCGCCCAGTTCCGCGCTCACATCGTCTGGCAGAACGGAGCATGGCGTGTGACAGAGAAAAACACCAGTGACCTGCAAGTGGCATGTCCCGACCGAAACGGGCAGCAGGTGGTGGCAACCCTCAACACCAGCAGCAAGACCAAGAAGGTCTATGTGGGTGAGACAGATGGCGATTATGACGACTATTACCAGAACGGGCGATGGTATTATGAAGAAGAAAAGGTGCTGACCTACATCGAAGTGCCGGAACAAATCAACATCACCATCAAGCAAGGCAGCAAGACCATCTTCGAAGCAACCGTCACGACAGACCTCAGTTCCATGAGCGGCTCCTATTTCAACCTCTCGCGTGATGCCTATGGCGTGACAGTCAACGTCAGCTGCTGTGGCTATACCTTCGAGAACGTCCGCGTCAGTGCCAAGGCCAATTCATCAAATGGTGTCCAGGCCAGTTTCACCATCAAGAAAGATGGCAAAGCCCTGCTCTCGGCCAGTGTGACCGGCGAGGTGGACGTGAAAGGGGGCTATGTGGATGAGGACGACGAGGTAGAACCCGAATTCAACGGCGGCAATGTCACCCAGCTGACCATAGACATCCTGGGTGAACTGCAAGTGAAGGGCACCTGCAAGAACATCAAGACCTTCATAGACACCTGGGAAAAAGCCGATGATTATGAGAACAAGACAAACGAGATGGCCATGAGGGGGCTGGCATCGACACTCAACGAGCTGTTCACCGCCCAACTGTTCTATGGAACCTCCACTGAGCAGGCCACCATGAAGCTGGAACCCTTCTATAAGGAAGGATACTGGAACAACAATCGTTGGGAACTGAAGCCGCTGATTGTCTTTGGCGACGGCACCAGCTACTGCATGACAGACGAGTCCTACTTCAACGAAGATAACTTCGCAGCCCTCACTAACCTGTTCGAGGACCTGATGAAGAGCTACGAGCGCCTGTGGAACAAATACATCGACTAACCCAGACACGCTGTTGCTTTCACAACTCCTGCTCTTCTGTCTGACGACGGCTCTTCATCCCACAGACAGCACCCGTGAAATGCGGACGGTCGAGATCTCGGCCAGCCGCTTCACTTTGCCCCTGCGCACCAACGCCAATGGCACACAGCGGTTGCAGATGAGTGCCCTGCACGGGTTGCCGCACCTCCTGGGCAACGCCGACCCGCTACACGCCGCCGAGCTGCTGCCGGGCGTGCAGACAACATCGGAGTATGATGCCGGGCTGCACATATGGGGTTGTGACAACGGACACAATGAGGTGTCGCTGGACGGTGTGCCGCTCTATGGCGTGCAGCATCTGCTAGGCTTCTTCTCGGTCTTCAACGCTGCACACTTCGAGTCCATGACCTTTGCCCCGTCCGCTTCCATGACATCCACGGCCAACCGCCTGGGCGGCATGTTGAGAATGGATACACCCGCCAGCGCGCCCACTCACATCACGGGCGAACTCTCTGTGGGACCCTTTTCCTCGCAAGGTACACTGCGTCTGCCCATCGGGCGGCACACGGGGTTGCTCCTCTCTGTCCGCGAAGCCTATATGAACCTCCTGTATGGCCACTGGCTCAAGACAGACGAGAGCCAGCTGCACTATGCCTTTGGCGACTACAACCTCACACTGCTGCATCAAGCATCGGACCGTGACCATCTCACCCTGAATCTCTACGGCGGCCACGACCAGGCCAGCTACGATGCCAGCCGCCACCAGTCGGAGACAGCTGCCAAATGGGGAAACCTAATGGCCAGTGCCACACACCGTCACCAGTTCGCGGGCGGTGCCGCACTGCAGCAGACCCTCTATGCCACCCACTACGCGAACCGTCTCTCCTTCGACCAGGAGGAACTGCACTTCTCGCTGCCCTCTCAGATCACAGACATGGGCTATCGGGCACAGCTGGAGACGGGACGCTGGCAATGGGGCCTCGACGCGTCGGCCCAGCGGGTATGTCCCCAGAGTCCAGAGCTGGAGGGCACCTATCATGCTGGCTACACCGCCGAACCTGTTCAGCACATCCAGCAACTCTCTCTCCGGGCAGACTATAGGCTGCCGCTGTCCGATACCTGGACCCTGCGGCCCAGCATCAAAGGCGTGCTCCTGGCCGATGACCTCCATCGTCTCCACCTGCTACCCGCACCGACCCTGTCTGTCGAGTGGTCTCCTTCGCGCGCGGGAACATTATTGTTATATCTCGCACGCGAGGTGCAGCCGCTGTTCCAGACCGGACTCACCTCGGCCGGACTGCCCGTCGAGTTCTGGCTGGCGGCGGGCCGTCACCAGCAGACACAAACCGCATGGCACGCCTCGCTCACCCACGAGTGGGTGGTGGGCGGTGGCCGGTGGGGTCTCTCCACCAGTGCATACGTCAAGGTGCTGCAACATCAGATCGAGTATGGCGGCAGTCTGTTGGACTTCATCAGCGACCACTATGAACTCGGCCAGTCCCTGCTCCACGGTCGGGGCTACAACACAGGCTTCACCCTCATGCTGACGCGTCGCACAGGACGTGTGACAGGCTGGATCTGCTATGCCTTCACCCGCTCGCGCCGCCGCTTCACCGAAGCCGCCTACACAGGCTACTACCCTTCCAACCATGAGCGACCCCATGAGCTGAACGCCGTGGCCACATGGCGTGCCGGCAAGCGGTGGAGCTTCGGAGCCACACTGGCCTACACATCCGGCACGCCGTTCACCGCCGTGGAACATATCTACCTCATCAGTCACAAACTGATGGTGGAACAGGGGCGGCACAACGCCTGCCGCCTGAAGCCCTACGGACGTCTGGACCTCTCTGCCAACTATGACCTGCAGCATTCCGAACGACGGAAATGCGGGTTCAACTTCTCGCTCTATAACGCAACGGCACACCGGAACGAGCTCTATTACCGCGTCCGTTTCCATGACGGCGGCTTCGCCTACGTGCCGCGCCGCTTCTTCCTGCCCGTGCTGCCCTCCGTCAACTTCTATATCCGATGGAAATGAAGGACATTTCACCATATCACCATTTCACGATTTCACAAAGGTTGAGGTCCATAGCCCATGCAGCATTGACCGTCTGTGTGGCCGTTCTGGCTCCGTCGGCGTGCACGGGCATCGAGCCCGACGACGCCAAGCGCCAGGAACTGGTGATTGAGGGTTGGATTGCCGACGGCGAGTTCCCCGTGGTCTTTGTCACCAGCACCCTGCCTGTGCAACAGCAGTTGACCCCGATGGACTCGCTGGAGCGTTACATCGCCCAGTGGGCACGGGTGCAGGTTGCGACAGAGGATGATACGGTCCTGCTCACGGGCATGACAGACCGCCGCTATTTCCCTCCCTACTACTTCACGTCCAACCGTCTGCGCGGCCGCGCCGGTCACCAGTATCATCTCACCGTGGACTGGCATGGCCTGCACGCCGAGGCCACCACCACCGTGCTGCCGCCCGTGCCCGTGGATAGCGTGTGGACACAACCCACGGCATCGAGCGACACGCTACGAGACGTGTGCCTCCGCTTCCATGACAACCCGCAGACCACAGACTATTATCTGTTGCTCTCGCGCCGCCAGCAGGAACCGCTCAACCCCCAGTTGTGTGTCTTCGGAGCCGTCAGCGACCGCGTGTTGCGTGAGACAGACGTGACACTCTATGCCCGCCGCGGAGGCGTGCTGGCTGAATCGGACTATTCCTCCTACTATACCTGTGGCGACTCAGTGCGCGTCACCCTGGCACATGTGGACAGTGCCGCGTTCAGCTTCTGGCGCGCCTACGAGGACAACCGCCAGCTCTCCACCTCCTCATTTTCCACCGTCATCACCCCCTTGTCCACCAATATCCTTGGCGGCCGAGGCATCTGGCAGGGTTGCGGCTTCACCCATCGCTGGATAATCATCGGAGAATGACCCAACAGCAGGAGCCAGCATAAAGTCCCCGACCCCCCGGTCGCAGGATGCGCGCACGGTTTCTGCGTGGACAGAAAGGCGGGATGCGGTGGCCTCACGGCTGCCGCATCCCTTCAACTTTTTAATTCTTTTTTATGAAAACGTGAGCGGGGAGACCTGTTTCCCCCGCGGCGCGCCCGCGTGACCGAAATGCAAACAGGACACAGCAGGAGGGCGCAGGAACCGCCTGTGAGAGGGAGGCGCGCGGCCGTGCGACATCGCGTCGCTGCGCCCCGCACCGGGTCTCTTGCTCATAGGATGGCGCAAAGGTAAACAAATTAACCGATATTTACCCCCCCCTAACACTATTTAACATATTTTTCGCGGAAAACAGGGGGCGATTGAGCACCTTTGCGGGCGATAAACGCGAATGAACAGGAATACTGAATCACTAATGCGCAGAAATGATGAATCACAAATGCGCAGAAATACTGAATCACAAATACGCAGAAATGATGAATCACTAATGCGCACGAATGTTTTTCTCATGAAAAGAATAAGCAACAATGGCCAACAATTGTATCCAACAATGAACAAAAATTATTCGATAATCATTTAATAACTCACTTTATCAACAACTTAATTTTACAAACAAATGAAACAAAAATCACTAAAAAGAACAGCGCTCCTGCTATGCGCCCTCGTAGCTATGACATAGTGACAGAGCGAAATGGAAGAAAGCGATCTTTTACATATTGGAAACGGGAAAAGCGGAAGAAACAAACAAAAACAGCATAATCCTTGGCTGGTTCACGGAAAAGTGTTATTTTTGCGGCGGAATCACGAAAATACTGCAGTTATGACATATAATCCAAACACCATCGAAATGCTGCGTATGCGAGCAGAGCTGGGACACCAACAGATAGCTCAAGGCATGGGGCATACCACTCAGGAGGTAATCCGCTCATGCCGGAATCATGTGATTGTCGAAGCCGTATGAGAGTAGTCTGGGCTGAATTGGCAAGCACCGCATTGAAGTCCACCTCAGACTATCTCTTCGAGGAATTTGTTGTTCAACAGCAAGACGAGTTCCTATCAGACATAGAGCATCTGATGCTGTTGGCTGCCAATCCTAGGATGGGGAAGATAGGGCCCTTGTTGTCGGGATTGTCATGTACTTTCCGAAGTATTGTTGTGAACTCTTACAACAATCTACACTGTAGATGATGGTATAATAGAAATTGTTGATTTTTGGGACACACGCCGTGACCCTGCTATCTTGCTGACAAGGTTCAGGTAGTCTGCCGCGTCATTTTTCACCCCCCGCTTTTTCCGCCGAGCCGCTCCCCACGGAGCCGCCCGGCGGCTTCCGTTTTCAACAGGTAATACACACAAATGGATACAAATGCTGAGTCACGAATGCACAGGAATATCTCAGTCACGAATGCGTATAAATATGGAATCACACAAATGCGCAGAAATATGGAATCATCAATTTCGAAAGACGCGCTGTAGGATTGCATTCAGCACCTGCGCAGCGTGCTGCCGGCAATCTGTGTAATATCTAATCAAAATTCTCATGTCCGAGGATATATAAGAGGAATAATCTGTTTAATCTGTGCAATCTGTGGTGAAA
>JAFSZU010000195.1 GCA_017455585.1 Bacteroidaceae bacterium
TGAGGAGGGTGAGGGAGATGAAGAATTGGAGGAAAAGAAAAGCCCCAGCAGACCCACCCCCGACCCCTCCCGTAAGGGAGGGGCGTCCTCCGGCTGGAATGAGGCAGACACCGCGCAGCCACCCCCCTCCCTCACGGGAGGAGTTGGGGGTGGGTCTTGATGTTATCAGTGGCAACCCCAAGAGTATGGTGACCGTCAACCCCACATCAAACGTCCACTGCGGCATCACGTCTATATGATAATAGGTGACTAACAGTGGCGCAGTCAGCTCCACGACCGTCCAGACGCCAATCATCGTCAACACGGCGAGGACGAAGGTCTCTGCATAGAGCTGGCAGAAGATGTTCCAGCGGGAGGCCCCGAAGATGCGGCGCACCTCCAGTTCATGGCGACGCTGAGAGCGCATGACGGCGTAGAGGTTCACGAAGTTGAACAGCCCCACGAACAGCAGCAGCGCGGCCACAAACAGTAGCATCCACAGGTGTGCTGGCGAGCTCGTGGGCTGGACACATTTGTAGCCATCACGCTCTCTCTGGTTCCATTGTCTGATGGGCACATCATGATAAGGACGTAGGCAGTATTTGACTTCCTGGTTGGCATGCAAGGTCATCTGCTGAAACGGTTGCCGCTCGTTGTAAGTCTCCACGCTGGCCCCCTCATGCAACAGCACGAGGCAGAGAGACTGTGAATTGCTGAGCACCTGGTTCTTGCGGAACTGGATGAGGTCGAAGCGCAGGGTCGATTTGGTGGCGGGTTGGCTGAAGACGGCCTGGATGGTGTGCGGCGTGCCGTCCTCGATGTTGATGCTCTTGCCCACGGCATCCTCGCCAGGAAACAGCTGGTGCGCCAGTTCCTCGCTGATTATGCACTGCCCGTCGGCGGTCATCCGTCGGGCACCCTTCACAATGTCAAGCGGATAGACCTGGAAGAACATCGTATCTTGCACCGTGATGGCGGCAGGGTAAATCACCTCGCGACCCTCTTGTGTGATGGGGAAGTCTTTGCGCAGCTCGATGTCGCAGTATGCCTCGATCTCGCTCTGTCCCTCCACGGGCGAGATGAAACTGGCCTCGTGGTTAGGGTCGTAGCTGGATACCAAGTAGTCGTTCTCATCGTAGAGACTCTTTGCATTGAAATGGATGCCCAGGATATACGTGCGGTCGAGGTCGGGCATGAAATGATCGACGGTCCACTCCTGATGCAGGTAACGACTGATGATGACGGTGCCGCTGAGAGAGATAACGAGTCCGAGCAGCGAGAGGGCGGTGTATCCCTTCATGCGGGTGATAGAGACCCACCCCCGAACCCCTCCCGTGAGGGAGGGGAGCAGCTGGCGCAGTGTATGTCCTTTATTATTCATTTAGTAATATATAAGGTGGTAATAAATAAGTTGGTTTGTTAAACAAATCTTGATAGGTAACTTCCCTCTCCCCTCCCTCACGGGAGGGGTCGGGGGTGGACCTTTATTATACTACCTGTGCAATAACCGTGCCAAAACAAGAAGGCATTGATTGTCTGGGTGATACAAAAATCAGTGCTTCTCCCTCGGTGTGCGCTTCCGCTCGCCAGTGTGCGGAAATGCACACGTTGCATACCCTGCACGCAATCTTTTCAGCACCTTGTTGCGGTATTGATGGCGTGTTTGTTGCGGGATTCTGATTATTCGGTCGTGATGGAATGATTATTCGGTCATGATGGAATAATCATTCCATCATGACCGAATAATGATCACGGCCGGGGAGTTTGAGCAGCATGGCCGATTCTGTGCTGTCGAATCTGCGACTGTCGGCCGCTGTATGTCTGTATGCCTCCGGGCAGGGTGCCGAAGCACCTTTCCATCACCTTCCTACCACTCCTTTTCTTTTTTCTCTCTATTTATGGTGTTAATTCAGGGATAATATGTACTTTTGCCGCCAGATTGACAAATGTATAACGATAACTGGATAAAAATGAAACAGATCCTTGCTCTGGCAGTGTTGCTCCTGGGCGGCATCATTGCCCGTGCGCAGAAACAAATCAGCGCAACCAGTCCCGACGGACAAACAAAGGTAACGGTAACCCTTTCCGACCGCATCTACTATGATGTGGAGAGCCACGGTGAACAACTGTTCCAGCGGTGCCACATCGGCATGACCCTCCGTGACCGCACCCTGGGCGAGAAGCCCGTCTTGAAAGGCAAGAAAGTGACGACCGTCAACGAGACCATCGCGCCTGTTCACCCCTTGAAAGCCAGCCAGGTGGCGAACCATTACACGCTGCTCACCCTCACGTTCTCCGGCAACTACAAGGTGGAATGGCGCATCTATGACGACGGCCTGGCGTACCGCTTCCAGACAGCCCTGAAGGGCGACATCGAGGTGATGGGCGAGGACGGCATCTGGCAACTGGCCGCTCCCTGCCGTCTTGTGCTGCAGCAGCCCGGCGGCTTCAAGACCAGTTGCGAGGAGGAATATTCCGTGGTGGCATCGGACCAGTGGAAGAGTGGCGACCGCATGAGCGAGCTGCCCATCCTGGTCATGGGAGATCGGCAGAAGGTGCTCATCTCCGAGTTTGACCTCTTCGACTATCCCGGTGCTTTCCTCCAGTCCTGCGAGGGAAACGCCTTTGCCATCATACAGCCCAAGACGCCGCTGGAATATGAAGACCAGGGCGACCGCAGCCAGCGCATCCTGAAGGAGGCCGACTATGTGGCCAAGACCAGCGGCACCCGCTCCTTCCCCTGGCGCTACATGCTTGTCACACAGCGCGACGGCCAGTTGGCAGAGAACGCCATGCCCGTGCGGCTGGCACCGGCCAATGCCATCGGCGATACCGGCTGGATCGGTGTGGGGCAGACCTGCTGGGACTGGCTCAACGGCATCCCCTTCGGACCTGACGTGAAGTTCAAGTCCGGCATCAACCTGGACACCTACAAGTACTTTGTCGATTTCGCCGCACGCAACGGCGTGGGATATATGCTGATGGACGAGGGCTGGGCACTGGACACGCGCGACCCCTTCCGCACAAATCCCGAAGTGCATCTGCCAGAACTCATTGCCTACGGAAAGCAGAAGGGTGTGGGCATCATCGTGTGGCTACCCTGGCTCACCGTGGAGCACCACATGGATCTCTTCGAGCGGTTCGAGCAGTGGGGCATCCGAGGTGTGAAGATAGACTTCATGGACCGCCAGGACCAGTGGATGGTCAACTTCTATGAGCGCGTGGCCCGCGAGGCAGCCAAGCATCACATCTTCATTGACTTCCACGGTGCCTTCCACCCCAGCGGACTGGACTATAAGTATCCCAATGTGCTGACCTACGAGGGCGTGCGCGGCATGGAATACAACGGCTCCTGCAAGCCCGATAACAGCGTGTGGTTGCCATTCATCCGCAACGCCGCCGGGCCCATGGACTACACGCCAGGCTCTATGCTCAACTATCAGCCCGAGGTGCATCACGGCAACCGCCCCATCTGTGCCGGTGTGGGCACAAAAGCCTTCAACATGGCGGTCTTTGTGCTCTTCGAGAGCAACCTGCAGATGCTGATGGACAACCCCTGCCGCTATGACCAGTGGCCAGACTGCCGCGACTTCCTCACCAGCGTGCCTGTCAACTGGGACGAGACGCGTGTCCTCGCTGCCGAGGCCGGCCAGTACTGCGTGACGGCAAAGCGGAAGGGTCACAAGTGGTTCGTCGGTGGCATCACCAACAGCACGGAGCGCGACTTGCAGCTGAAGCTGGACTTCTTGCCCGCTGGCAAACAGTTCACAATGACCAGCTTTGCCGACGGCGTGAATGCAAATGTCATTGCGATGGACTATCTCCGCCAGGAGAGCAAGGTCGGCAACTCAACCACGCTGTCCATACACATGGCTCGCAACGGTGGCTGGTGCTGTCGCATTGACCTTGAATAGAACCAGGTCTGCTGCTATACTTTCAGGAAGATGCGCTGGCGGTAAAGGACGTAGAGGAAGAGCCAGCAGACAGCGATGTAGGCGGCGCTGGTGAAGAAGGGCTGGCAGACCTCGGGCAGCTGGAGGATGAGGCCGCCGAAGAGCTTGTCTGCGGTGTAGCTGAAACGGATGAACTTCTGCCCCAGATAGATGGTGATGCTGTTCATGCCGATAACGGTGAAGAAAAACGTCCACCGCTGCCAGCCACGCACATCGATGATGTAATAGAAGAGGGCAAAGAGCAGGAGAGAGTAGGCGGCCACCACGAGCACAAAGCTGCTGGTCCACAGCTTCTTGTTGATGGGGAAGTCCAGACGCCAGAGCAATCCCACGGCCAGGAACGCGATTCCGGCCACAGCCATCCAGACGGCCTTGCGCTGCGGCGTGAGGCCTTCTCGCTGCCACTTCACCCACTCGCCCGTGAACATGCCCAGCAGGGCGGTGGCGATGGCGGGCACGGTGCTGAGGATGCCTTCGGGGTCAAGATTACCGTAATAGATTCTGCCCGGCAGCAGGAGACGGTCGATGTACCCCACGATGGAACCTTGTGCCGTATAGACGCCTTCACCCATCGCGTCCGGGGCGGGGATGAAGCGGACGACGAGCCAATAGCCCACGAGGATGGCGGCGGTGATGCCCACGCGGGTGCGCCAGCGGGTATGGATGAAGATGAGCGCGGCAAACATCCACGCCAACCCGATGCGCCCCAGCACGCTGGCATAGCGCGCCTCGGCAAAGTTCCAACTGTCTAACAGACCGTTATAGAGGATGCCGAACAGCACGAGGAGCAGACCGCGGCGGATGACCTTGCGGTGGATGGCCGCTTCGCTCTTGCCTCCCGCCCGCTGCTTCTCCAAAGAGAAGGGGAAAGAGATGCCGGCAATGAACAGGAACAGGGGGAAGATGGTGTCGTGGTGGACGAGGCCGTTCCACTCCACGTGGTCCATCTGCCGAGCCAGTTCCGCCGTGAAGTCACAAGGTGCCCAATGAGCGAGGGCGGCCAGGAGTCCTGCGCCGCCCATGATGAAGAACATGTCGAAACCCCGCAGGGCATCGAGGGAATGAAGACGTTGATGTTTCAAGGTTAATAAGTGATTTTGATAGTTCCACCGTTTTCCACGTAGGTATAACCCGTGCTGGCTGTCTCACTGTTGTAGGCATAGCTGCTGGAGCCTGTGGCGGCAATGGTGAGCGTGCCGCCGGTGGCTGTCAGCGAAGCGGCTTTGACGCCACGGCTCTTCTTGCCCGAAGCCGTGATGGTGGTGGCTCCTCCTGCCACGACGATGTCGCCATCGGCTTTCAGGCCTGTGGCGCGGCTTGTCTCGCCGTTGCTGTCCTCATAGCGCTTGGCGGCCACCGTCAATGTGATGTCGGGCGAGGTCGTGGCAGACCCAATGGTCATGTTGCCGTCGCAGGCAATGGCTTTGCTGCCCAGGGCAGTGCTGGTAACGTTGACGTTGACAGTGCCTCCGAGAATATACATCGCAGGAACGATGGAGGTGTCTGTCTCGTCGGCGTCGAGGCGTATGCCCTTAGTGTCCTCGGCCGTCATGGTCACACTGATACTGCCGTCGTTCATGATGAACTGTCCATTGAGCTCCTCGTCGGAGGTGGCATCGGTCTCCACTTGCAGGCCGTCGGCAGCCATGCCGCTGACGGTGATGGCTCCGCCGTTCATCTGAAAGAACTCTCCGCAGTGGATGCCGTCGGCAGCGGCCTTGGTGATGGTGATGGAGCCGGTGCTCTTCTTCAGAAGCAGGTATTCCTTGCTGCGGAGGGCGTGGTTGCAGTTACCGGCAATGCTGAGTGTGCCACCGCCGCTGACCTCCATGTGCCCCTGACAGTTGAGGGCGGCCTTCTGTGTGCCAGAGGCGTAGTCGCTGAGGCTGTTGATGGTGCCGTCCTCTAGGATGAGGTCGATGCGTTTGCCGCACTGGATGTCGATGGCGGCACCCGATGTGCTGGTGAGATCCAGGCCGTCGAGGTGGAATTTGCATTTGTAGGTGCCGTTGTAGGTCAGCGACCCTGCGGTGCTGGTGCCAGAGAGGACAAACTCCTGCTCGTTGGTCTCATTGGTATTGGTGATGACGACGTCGCCGCCCGTGATGGTGGCGGTGACGCCTTCCACACTCTCGGGAATATCGACCGATGCTGTTGTTCCAGACCAGGTGATGGTGATGGGATAGACAACGGTGATGGAGTCGATGGCGGTAGTGCTGTAGGCGGTGCTGCCGATGGTGAGTGTGCTGCCGGCCGTGGAGTAGGGGATAGTGGCAGCGTCGCTGACGGCATAGCGTGTGCTCTCGCCACCCTGCCACACACGGAGCCACTGGGCATGAACAGGTGCACAGAAGAGAGCGAGGACACAGAGGGAGATGATATAGTGTTTCATAGTGATTGTCTGCGTTTCGATTGGGGGGATGGTGATGGTTGGATGATTGGTAAAGCGCGAATACGCGCTACACACGACCGAATTATGAATTATGAATTGTGCAATGATGTCAGTGTGCTATTTTGATGGAGCGGTTGCCGAGCCGTGCAATGTAGATGCCGTGTGGCAGTCCTTCGAGGCTGAGCTCAGTGCGGCTGCTATCCACATACTGCTGGCGGACGAGGCGACCGGCGGCGTTATAGACAAGAAGAATGCCCTTGCCGTCTGCCACCACGCGCCCGTTTTCTATGCACAGGTCGGCAGGTTGGAGACCGATGCCCCGGATGCTGGTAGCCGTCTCGGTGAACGTGAGGTTTGTGAGGGCCGAGAGTGCAGCAGTGGTCTCTGTGCCGTCTGCGGCCGTGACCACGATATTGCCATTGGAGAAAGTGATGCGCCTCACCGTCTTGAGGGCCACACTCTGTATGCTGCTGCCAGCCGTGATGTTCAAATAATTATAGGTGTCGGCCGCTGCCGTCAATGGCAATGCCAACAAAAGGGATAAGAGAAACCTTGACATTTACGATTTAACAATTTACTAATTACAATTTATTTACACTTTATTCTCAGATGTGCTTCTATTCTATCTGCGCGATTCCCGCTCATTCCGTGTTTTCCTGTTTTCCTGTTTTCCTGTTTTTCTGTACTTTCCGTTCTTTTCCGTTCTTTTCCGTTCTTTTTCGTTCTTTTCCGTGTATTCCGTTGTTCAGAACTTGAAGCGGTAGCTGACGCTTACGGCGTGGATATTCTCATCACCGTCATCATCGTTCTCATGGTTGAAGACGTAGGCAATACCCACCTTGTGCTGTTTGTTGATGGCATAGTCCACGCCCAAGGAAGCACGCAGTTTGTCGAGGTGGAAGTTGTCACTGAGGTTGTTGAAGGGCTCTATATATATATATGGTGTCCAAGCCCATCCTTTCTTGTCGAGCTCAAAGGTGAGGCGCGAGCGTAACACATGGAGGCTCTTGCTCTTCTTCTCCTTTTGGCTGTCCTTGGTGGCATCCTCGGAGCTTGTGTCTTCATCCTCATAGGTGATTTTTCCCCACGCGTCCATGTCACCTGTGGCCAGTGCCGTCAGCTCGGCGGCGGTGAGTTGGTCATATTCGGGGCTTGTGTACTCTGTCACCGTTTTGGTTCCAGTGCGCGTGCGGCCTACAGTCTTGGAGGGGATGAGTGTCATCTGGTATCGTTCACGCAGGGTGATGCGCAATGTCTTCCAGAAACGGTCTGTGTAGGCCACGTCGAAGGAGATGCGGTGTTTGGCACGCCAATAAGACTCGGTGGTGCGGGTGTAGTCTTTCTCCGTTGCGTTATAACCTTGGTAGCGGTATGCTGTGCCATCGCCATCGGTGTAGGTCGCTGTCTCCGTATCGTCATCGTAGGTGGCTCCGGGGAACGAGCTGAAGAGCGAGTCTTCTCCTGTAGAGGTGTTGCGGAAGTCGTATTCACGCTCTGCATTGCCAACCGTGTTCTTGGTGGCCACCTCCTGACGGTAGTGCTTCATAAGGAAGGTATAGCCCACACCGAACTTCCAGTGTTTGCTGGGTTTCCAGACAAGGCTGAGGCCGATGTCATAACGGCTGGCCTCGTTGAAGCCGTCGTCGGTGCGGAAGCCTGCGTCCAGTCCCAGTGACAGGTTGTATGGAAGCACCTTGACGGCACTGACACCTGTCCACAGGGCACCCGTGGTGCGTGTGGCCTCGTCTGTCGTGTAGCCCGTCTCGTTGTCCTGTGCCATAGCAGATCCTACAGCACAGAGCATCATTAGCAGGGGGAACAATCGTCGTGTCATTTGGCTTGTCATATTCATGAGGTCTTTATACTTTCAACTCTTAACTTTCAATTTCCCTACATCTCCTTTGGCATCCGGCCATAGCGGGCGATGCTGTTGCCCACGTCGGAGGGGTCATCGTAGAAAATGCGAATAAGAGCGCTGTCTTTGAGGAAGTCCAGCATACCCACTTCGATGCGAGTAATTTTCACACCGACGCGCTTCTCCAAGTCTGCAATCAGTTCTTCGCGTTTTTCGGGCGTGATGAGGTTGACGTTGTCATACTTGATAATCTTGGAGCACTCCTGGCTGATGACCTTGGAACTCTCAAAGAGGGCGGCCATGCAGATGAAGGCGGCGTTGACGAAGAGGATGGTGACGATGCCCACGCCGTCCCAGTAGTCGGCCTTCGGGTGATAGTCGCCGTGGGCCAGGGCGTTGATGACGCTCAGGGCAATGAGCATGAAGAGATACGTCATCTCACGGATGGGCACGGCCTCTGTGCGGAAGCGCATGATGCCGAAGATGGCAAACAGACCCATGGCAGCGCCCAGCTGCATGCCACCGCCGTCCATCAGACTCACCAGCAGGAAGATGCTCATGGCCATGAGGATGAAAATGAACATGTAGTCGCGCCTCATGCTGCGCGGGTAGTAGTACCTGCGGGCAATGATGAGCACCACCGCCAGATTGATGATGAAACGGATAATCAGCGAGATGAACTGCTGAGGGTCGAAGAGAGTGACACCGAAGAGGTTGCCAATGATGTAGTTAATGTGTGTAAAGTCCATAGTTATATTTTACGATTTTACGATTTACAAATTATTGACGATTTGACGTTATACCAACTGGGGGCTACCCGCTACTCAATTATCAATTATCAATTTTCAACTTTCAATTTTCAATTTTCAACTTTCAAAAGACTCTCCCACGAGTTTGTGTATCTTGACCAGTTTGGGCTTGAAGAGGTTGTTCTTCAGCTGGCTGTTGGTCATCACGCTACCGATGCAGTATTTGGAGAATCCCGAGGGCTTGATGCGCAGCTGACGCAGGATGTCCAGCACGGGGGAGAAGACGTTGCCGTCGCGTTTCAGCTCGATGATCACCAGTTCACCGGTTTGGGCATCGCTCTCGGTCTCATAGTTGTGAAATGCCACGTTGAAGTCAATGGTCAGGCGTTCTGTCTTGCCGTAGTTGACGAGGGTGATGCGCTGGAACTGGTTCTGCACCGTAGGCATGATGTCATCAAAGGTGGCACCTGTCAGTCCCTGAATGAACGGTGTGCCGCCGGCCTCCACCACGTCCTGCCGCTCCTGAGACGGCACGGTGATGCGTTTCTTCTTCGTGCGCCCGTGGTTGTTCTTGGTCTTCACTTCAAGGAAGGTCAAGTCGGAGTCCACGTAGGTGCGCACGCGGATCTTCTGTCTCGGTGCGCGTGCGTTGTGGTGTTCCAGAAAGAAGCGATGTGCGGGCGTGTCCCAATAGGTGGTGCGGTAGTTGGCGATGCGCTGCTCGTCAATCTGCTGTGCAAAATACTGTCCCTGCGCCAGCTCCAGCAGCTCCGCCAACTTGGCCTTGTTGGTGACGAATTTGGTGTCTGTGCGGTTCATCAGCTTGATGCCACTCATCTCGTCGAGGGAGATGGGTTGCAGCTGCCCGAGCCATTCTTGGATATTGTGGTCGAAATTCATGCCCAAAAAGACTAATTCGGGGGCAAATATAGGTAAAACTTTAGAGTTAGATGCGGAAACAAACAAGTTTTTTGTGTCCGCAGCATATTTTTTCTGCGAAATGACTTGCTGACTCAACAAAAACCGCTATCTTTGTCACCGATACCATGGGTTATGTTCGTTTAACGTTGAGCGTTTAACGTTTAATCAAGAATAGAAGGCCCCATGGGTGCAGACATTAAACTTTAAACTTTAAACTCTCTAAATATGGCAGACATGAAAGAAATCCTCTCCGCCGCCGAGGAGCGCATGGAAGAGGCTGTGATGTATCTGGACGAGTCCCTGTCGCACATCCGTGCCGGCAAGGCCAACGTCAAATTGCTCGACGGCATCCGCGTCGATAACTATGGCTCCATGGTGCCCATCAACCAGTGTGCCGCCGTCACCACGCCCGATGCACGGTCCATCACCATCAAGCCTTGGGACAAGTCGATGTTCAAGGTGATAGAGAAAGCCATCATCAACAGTGACCTGGGAATCATGCCCGAGAACAATGGTGAAATCATCCGCATTGGCATCCCCCCCCTCACCGAGGAGCGCCGCAAGCAGCTCAACAAGCAGTGTGGCAAGGAGGGCGAACAGGCCAAGGTGAGTGTGCGCAACGCCCGCCGCGAAGGTATCGAGCAGCTGAAGAAAGCCGTGAAGGAAGGTCTCAGCGAGGACAACCAGAAAGACGGCGAAGCCGATCTGCAGAAGATGCATGACAAGTACATCAAACAGATTGACGCCCTACTGGCCGCCAAGGAGAAGGAGATCATGACGGTTTAAGACAATTCATAATTCACAATTCACAATTGGCAATGCACAATTCATAATTCACAATTGGTCGCACCTGAAAGCCTCAGTGCTGAAACAGCGTACACATTATGAATTATGCATTGTGAATTATGCATTGAATGAGGGGTCTTGTCATTCGTAACACAGGAAGCTGGTACGACGTCCGGACGGACGACGGCCAGCTTCTGCCGTGTAAGGTGAAGGGTAATTTCCGTCTGCGCGGCATCCGCAGCACCAATCCCGTGGCTGTCGGGGACAGGGTTGAGGTCACGCCTGTCTCACCTGTTACCGTTCCCGACGGTTCTCCGTCGGGTCCCCTCTCAGAATCCCCCACCGGTTTCATCACCGACATCCTTGACCGTCGCAACTACATCATCCGCCGTGCCAGCAATCTGAGCAAGCAGAGCCACATTATTGCTGCCAACGTGGATGTGGCAGGGCTGGTCGTTACCGTGGCTCACCCCGAGACAAGCACCACCTTCATCGATCGCTTCCTGGCATCGGCAGAGGCATACCGCGTGCCCGTGGCCCTCATATATAATAAGGTGGACATCTATGATGACGATGAACGTCGTTACTTGGACGCCCTTATGGCTCTCTACCGCCATTTGGATTATCCCTGTTTTGCGGTTTCGGCGGTAACGGGTGAAGGACTGGCGGAACTGCACACCTTCCTGCAAGGCCAGACGACGCTGTTCAGCGGCAACAGTGGGGTGGGGAAGAGTACCCTCCTCAATCGTCTCGTCCCCGAGGCACGCGCTAAGACCGCAGAACTGAGTCTGGCCCATGACCAGGGGCTGCACACCACCACCTTCTCCGAAATGTACGGTCTGCCTGGCGGCGGATCCATCATAGACACCCCGGGCATTCGCGGCTTTGGCACCTTTGACTTCGAACCCGAGGAGGTCAGCCATTACTTCCGCGAGATATTCCAATATGGTCGTGACTGCCGCTTTGGCAACTGCTCCCATACCCACGAACCCGGTTGTGCGGTACAACAGGCACTTGCTGATCACTTGATTGCCGAGAGCCGTTTTGCCTCTTATCTCTCGATGCTCGAAGACAAGGACGAGGGAAAGTATCGGGCATAGAAATCATCCATCAGTAAGTATCAGATTATGCATAAGTTTTTCCTTTCTCTGTTCTGCCTCTCCGCGGCGATGACGGTGATGGCGCAGACGGTTGACACAAACCGCTCTGCCACCATTGACCTCTCTGGCATTTGGTCACTCACGGCACCTGCCAACTCTCAGCGGTCTGTTTCTCTTCCCGGCTCGCTGCTCACCAACGATCTGGGAGACGAGGTGACCGTGAACACCCGCTGGACAGGCTCGCTCTATGACTCCAGTTTCTATTTCAACCCCTTCATGGAGCGCTACCGCAAGGCGGGTGACATGTCCTTCCCCTTCTTCCTCACCCCCCGCAAACACTTCGTGGGCGAGGTCACCTACAGCCGCACCGTCAGTGTACCCAAGAGTTGGAAACGCGGTCGGGTGACGCTCCTGTTGGAGCGCCCGCACATCGAGACTACCGTTCTCGTCAACGGCCACGAGGTGGGGCACCAGATGAGCCTCTCCGTGCCGCATCAGTATGATGTCACCCCGTTCCTGCGCTTCGGGCGCGACAACGAGATAGCCATCCGTGTCTATAACGGGATAGAGAACGTCTGTGTGGGGCAGGACAGCCACAGTGTGACAGACCAGACACAGGGCAACTGGAACGGCATCGCCGGTCGCATTGAACTGCGGGCGGCACCGCTCATCCACCGGCAGCGCGTCATCACCGACATGGCCACCTCCACCGCCCACATCACCCTCAATGACCAGACCTTTGATGTCCATGTCCCTGGTGCCCAGCCGTGGAGCGAGCACAATCCCAAGCTATACACTGCCACGGTCAACTACGCCGGGCACCCCGTCTCTGTCACCTTCGGGTTCCGCGAAGTAAGCATACAGGGGCCGGACATCCTGCTCAACGGCCAGCGCATCCACCTGCGCGGCACAGTGGAGAACTGCTGCTTCCCCGAAACGGGCTACCCACCCACGGACACCGCCTCATGGATGCGCATCTTCCAGACGTGCAAGGATTATGGCCTCAACCACATGCGCTTCCACAGCTTCTGCCCGCCCGAGGCCGCCTTTGTGGCTGCCGACCGTCTGGGCTTCTACCTCCAGCCCGAAGGACCGTCGTGGCCCAACCACGGTGTGAAGCTGGGCAACGGCATGGCGATAGACAAGTACCTGGTTGATGAGTGCCGTGCCATCCTCGACACCTACGGTCACCATCCCTCTTTCATCATGCTGGCTGCGGGCAACGAGCCTGCGGGTCACTGGGTGGAATGGGGCGTGCAGTTTGTCAAGGAGATGAAACAGCACGACCCCTCTCGCATCTACTGCACTGCCAGCGTGGGTGGCGGATGGGAATGGGACCGCGGCTCGGAGTACCACGTCAAAGGCGGTGCACGAGGGCTGGAATGGAATAAGAGGCAGCCCAGCACAGATGATGATTTCTCAAAAGAGATTGCCAGTCCGCGCAACTATAAAGGTCGGGATCCAAATATCCAGCCTCTTATCTCCCACGAGCAAGGCCAGTGGTGCGCCTTCCCCGATTTCAAGGAAATACCGCAATACACGGGAGTCTATAAAGCCCGCAACTTCGAGATATTCCGCGACCTGCTGGCCGCCAACGGCATGGCCTCGCAAGCCGAGAAGTTCCTCATGGCCAGCGGACGGCTACAGGTGCTGGCCTACAAATATGAGATCGAGCGGCACTTGCGCACGCCGCACTATGCCGGCTTCCAGCTTTTGGCGTTGAATGATTACAGCGGACAGGGCACAGCCCTCGTGGGACCGCTCAACGTGCATTGGCGGGAGAAGGGCTATTGCACTGCCGCCGACTGGCGCGAGTTCTGCTCGGATATTGTGCCGCTGGCCGTCTTGCCGCGTTTCACGTTCTCCACCACCGATACCTTGCGCGCACGTACCTTATTATATAATATGAGCGGCACGCCGGTCACACAGTTGAGCTATACGATCAGTGACGGCAAGAAGATCCTGGCCGATGGGCGCTGCCCGGTGGGAGGGGACATCGTCTATGTTCCCTCAGCCATCCGGAAAGCCCAAAAGCTGACGCTCACCATCCATGCAGATGCCAACCACAAGAATCACTGGGACTTCTGGGTCTTCCCAAGACCCACCCCCGACCCCTCCCTCACGGGAGGGGCGAAGGGAGTGTCTTCCCTTGACTCCGCTCTGGCTCTACTCAACACTGGCCATGATGTGTTGCTATGTGCCGCAGGTAAGATCCGTTACGGTGCCGATGTGGTGCACCGCTTCCTGCCCGTGTTCTGGAACACCTCGTGGTTCAAGATGAAGCCGCCGCACACCACGGGTGCCTACATCCAGGTCCGGCACCCTGTCTTCCGTGACTTCCCCACCGACGACTGGCAGGACCTGCAGTGGTGGGAACTCACCAACCGTGCGCAGTGCATCAACCTGGCCGAGTTCCCCAAGGACTATCAGCCCATCGTGCAACCCATCGACACCTGGCATCTCAGCCGCAAGCTTGGCATGATGGTGGAGGCGCGTGTGGGCAAGGGCCGCCTGTTGCTCACCACCTTCGACATCACCTCCGACCTTGACCAACGCATCGTCGCCCGACAGCTGCGCCACAGCATCCTACGCTACATGGCCTCAGAGGAATTCCAGCCCTCGCTCACGCTGGAACCCGACATCCTGCGCCACCTCTTTGAGCGCGATGCCCCGGCTGTGAACATGTTCACCAATGAATCCCCTGATGAGTTGAAGCCCAAGTTCAGCAACTCCACCCCATAGACCTTTACCTAAAACAACGGCGGCGGTTCCACTTTGTACTGAGTAGAACCGCCGCCGTTGTTATGTGTGACCGTCACTGCTGGTGCAACTCGTCCTCAGAAGTGACTGGAACCGTCGAAGCAGTGTGTGCAGACCTGGCACTTGGGGAGCCCGATGGCCTTGATGATATTCTCCAAGGTGTTGAACCGCAGACTGGTGAGGCCCAGCCGGCGACCAATCTCTTCGACCATGGCGCGGTAGCGCGGTGAGTCTGTGCGGGCGTAATCCTGCAGGATTTCGACGGGCGTGGTGGCCGAGGCACCCATGCCTCCGTCCATCTCGTCGTGCTCACCTTCGAGGTCGCGGATAACCTGGCGGGTAATCAGTTCCAGGTCCGACTTGGAGGCCGAGAAGTTGATGAAGGGGCAGCCATAGATGAGCGGCGGGCAGGCAATGCGCATGTGCACCTCCTTGGCTCCGAGGTCAAAGAGTCCGCGCACGTTATCGCGCAGCTGCGTGCCGCGGACGATGCTGTCATCGCAGAACAGACAGCGCTTGCCCTCCAGCATGGCTTTGTTGGGAATGAGCTTCATCTTGGCCACCAGTGTGCGCATGGTTTGGTTGCCGGGCATGAAGGATCGCGGCCATGTGGGTGTGTATTTAGAGACGGCACGGCGGTAGGGGGCACCGATTCCCTCGGCATAGCCCGTGGCCATGCCCACGCCGGAATCGGGTATGCCCGAGACGCTGTCCACCTCGGTGTCATCTTGCTGTCCCATGAGTACGCCGCTGGTGTGACGCATTTCCTCCACGTTGCGCCCCTCGTAGGACGAGGTGGGGAAGCCATAGTAAACCCACAGGAAGCTGCACACCTGCATCTCCTTCTCGGGCGGCCGCAACTGCTCGATGCCGTCGGCGCGCAGACGCAGGATCTCACCCGGTCCCACATAGTGCACGATCTCGTAGCCCAGATTGGGGAAGGCGGTTGTCTCGCTGGTGGCGGCGTAGGCACCCTCGCGCGCTCCGATGACGATGGGCGTGCGTCCCAGCCGGTCGCGGGCGGCAATGATGCCGTCGTCTGTCAGGATGAGCATGGAGCAGGAGCCCTTCACTTTCCGATAGACATTCTCGATGCCTTCAACAAACGTGCGTCCCTGCACAATCAGCAGGGAGATGAGCTCTGTGGGGTTAGTCTTGCCCGATGACATCTCGGAGAAATGGCCTCCACTGTCCAGCAGTTCCGCTGTCAGCTCGTCGATATTATTGATCTTGGCCACCGTCACCACCGCCATCTTGCCCAGATGAGAGTTGAGCATGATGGGCTGCGGGTCAGTATCGGAGATGACACCGATGCCGCTGTTGCCTTGGAATTTCGGCAGTTCCGGCTCGAAGCGAGCGCGGAAGTACTGGTTCTCCAGGTTGTGGATGCTGCGGTAGAAACCTTTCTTGTTGGAGAATGTGGCGAGGCCGCCGCGTTTGGTGCCTAAATGGGAATTGTAGTCCGTGCCATAGAAAACGTCCGTGATGCACGGGCCAGTGGAAACAGTGCCGAAGAAGCCGCCCATGGGAGTTGAGGGTTGAGGGTTGAGAGTTTTGGGTTGAGGTTTGAGGGTCGGGGGTTCAGCGCTTTGCCCTTGTTTCTCAACCTCGCTGCAAAGATACGGAAAAGAGTTGAAAGATGCGGGTTGAGGGTTGCGGGTTTTTCATTTTTTTGTGGTGCAGACCTGCTTTTCTTGCGTTATGTCAAGCCCACGCATGAGTGACTGGACAGGAGGACAGGCCGTCAGCGGTTCGCATATCAGCGGCCAAAAAGGCAGAGAATCAGACTTTTTGGCGGCTATGACGTCCCTCGCACGCCTTTTGCCGCATCATGGGTGATAGTTTGAAAACTTGAAACTATAAACCCTAAACCCTAAACATTAAACATTAAACATTATACATTAAACATTAA
>JAFSZU010000196.1 GCA_017455585.1 Bacteroidaceae bacterium
GCTGCTACGGCCGTTCTTCTCTGTGGACCTGCCACTGTAGAGCCTACCACATATACGCTGAACTATACGCAAGAGGGTAGTTATGCTGGTCCGAATCTGTTGCACGGCTCCGATGTCGCCACCACGACCACGGGTGGCGAGGTCTATTATAAACTGACCTACGGGTCAGCGAGCGGACATGAAGATGTCTTTGGCTGGTACTGGGGTGAAGAAGAGGGCGCGGCATTTAGTATAGGAGCACATAAAGCGTGGTTGGCAATTACAAGAGAACAGGCGGGCCTCGATGGCGGAACTCCTGTGAAATCCTTCGGACTGTCAGGAAACGTAACCGATGGTTTGCCCAATATGGAAGGTTTCGGACAGACAAAACAGCTGTCGGAGCCATATTATCATGACCTGCAAGGTCGTCGTGTTTCTCGCCCCGCCAGCGGGCTATATATCGTCAACGGAAAGAAAATAGCTATCATGTAAACAAACCCCTCAAACACACATCATCATGAAAAAGAATATTTATCAGCAACCCAAGCTCACCATCATTTGTATCCGAACCCGTAGCAATCTATTGGTTGATAGCCTCCACAATGAAGTAAGTACGAACACAGAATATGTCAAGAGCGCCAGCGGCAATGGCCGCTGGGACAGCAGTCAGAGTGTCTGGGACGAGGACTGGAGTCAGTAATAAACTTGCCACGCCTTTGACCTGCAAAATCCCGGATCTTACCACCAAGACGGTGTGACCGTCTCCGCTCAATGAGGTTGTGTCCATATGAACGACACAGCCTCTTTTCTTTTTTGCTTGAAGACCCGATTCTACCGGCAATATGTAATAAATCTGTTAGTAACAAACTTATTACTAACAGGTATGTTACTTTTAACAAATAATAAGTCTAAGTGCATTATTTGTGTGCTTTTCAGGCCGATGTCAGACAGGTGACAAGGTGACGTCTGGCAATTGTCAGACAAATGTCAGACAACATATTTGGAGGGGACGTGCTTTATCCATACCTTTGCCGCCGGTTTCAAAACTTCAAGACAATGGTTATGGAAAAAACAAAAAGACAAAAGAATGAAAAGGACGGGGCGCCGTCGTGGCGCTGTGCCTTTGCATGGCAGAATTTCCTGTTGACGGGCGTGGCTGTTGCCTTCGTGGTGGCGGGTTTCCTGCTCATGCTGCCAGAAACAGATGTCCGCAACACAGTAGGCGGACGTTTTGCCGCAGCACCGGGTCCGGGTGCCTTCGCGGCACGCCGCATCCGGACCGCTCCCATCCCCTGCTTCATCGGTTTTGTGCTGATGGTGCCCGCCATCATGTATGTGCCTGGCAAACATGAACTTCTGAACGAACGCACGTGAGAGGCTTTACGTGCGGATGTGATGAGCCTTACGTGCGGACGTAAAGGTGCTTACGTGCGGACAAAAAAATTTTTTCATCAAATTCTTCGTCTGTCCCATGTATTTTGATTACCTTTGCACCGCGTTATGTGCCAAAAGAAAGCATGTAATACCCAAATCAGACAATCTACATTAAACTTCAAACATCAAAACGACGGCGGAAGCCTTGACGCAACTATGAAACAATTTCGTCTGGTCGATAATCTGTTAGGGTGGATGGCCTTTGCCATTGCCGCCTTCACCTATTGCTCCACGGTGGAACCCACGGCCTCTTTTTGGGACTGCCCGGAGTTCATCACCACGGCCTACAAGCTCGAAGTGGGCCACCCGCCAGGAGCACCGTTCTTCATGCTCACCGGCAACCTGTTCACCCAACTGACCAGCGACCCCGCCAAGGTGGCGCTGATGGTGAACATCATGAACGCGCTGCTGAGTGCGCTCTGCATCATGTTCCTCTTCTGGACCATCTCGCATCTGGCGCGCAAGCTCATCTGCGCAGACGGCTGGGTGCAGACCCCTGCCCAGCTCATCGCCGTGGAGGGTGCAGCCATGACGGGCGCGCTGGCCTACTGCTGGAGCGACACCTTCTGGTATTCCGCCGTGGAGGGCGAGGTCTATGCCTACTCGTCGCTCTTCACCGCCGTCGTGTTCTGGCTGATGCTGAAGTGGGAGGACAATGCCGACAAGCCGCACAGCGACCGCTGGCTCATCCTCATTGCCTACCTCACGGGCCTCAGCATCGGCGTGCACCTGCTGAACCTCCTGTGTCTGCCCGCGCTCGTACTTATATATTATTATAAGCGCTCCAGCAATGCCACGCTCAAAGGCAGCGTTTATGCCCTGCTGGGCAGCTTCGTGCTGGTGGCGGCCGTGCTCTACGGCATTGTGCCGGGCATTGTGAAGGTGGGCGGCTGGTTCGAGTTGCTGGCCGTGAACACGCTGTCCCTGCCCTTCAACACGGGCCTCATCGTGTATATCATCCTGCTCATCGCCGTGGTGCTGTGGGCCATCTGGGAGACTCAGAGAGTTGACAAGTTGACAAGTAAACAAGTTGACAAGTTGACAAGTAAACAAGTTGACAAGTTGACAAGTAAACAAGTTGACAAGTTGACAAGTAAACAAGTTGACAAGTTGACAAGTGGAGCAATCAACTCGTCAACACGTCAACTCGTCAACTCGTCAACTTCGGCACGGATGCGCATGAACATTGCCTATCTGGTCAGCATCGCCATGCTGGGCATCCCGTTCTACGGCTACGGCTGGACAAGCATCCTCATCGGCATCGTGGTGCTGGCGGTTCTCTATGGCCTGTTGCAATGGAAGCGCGAGGGCAAGTGGCTCGTCTCGGCCCGCCTGATGAACACGTCGCTGCTGTGTATGCTGATGATTATGATAGGCTACAGCTCCTACGCCCTCATCGTCATCCGCTCCACCGCCAACACGCCAATGGACCAGAACTCGCCCGAGGACATCTTCACGCTGGGCACCTACCTCAACCGCGAGCAGTACGGCTCCCGCCCGCTGTTCTACGGCCAGGCCTACAACTCACAGGTGAAGCTGAAGGCCGAGGGCGGCTACTGCGTGCCCGTCTCCAAGGAGGGTGCTCCCGTCTACCAGCGCAAGGAGAAGGCCAGCCCCGACGAGCCCGACCGCTATGAGATCCAGCGCTATGACATCGAGTATGTCTATGCCCAGAACATGCTCTTCCCCCGCATGTATAGCGACCGCAGCGAGCACGTCTCGGCCTACGAGAGCTGGCTGGGCGGAGTCAAGGGCTACCAGGTGCCCTACGACCGCTGCGGCGAAGCTATCATGGTGAAGATGCCCACGCAGCTGGAGAACATACGCTTCTTCCTCTCCTACCAGGTCAACTTCATGTACTGGCGCTACTTCATGTGGAACTTCGCCGGACGCCAGAACGATGTGCAGGGCAACGGCGAGCTGGAGCACGGCAACTGGCTCACGGGCATCTCCTTCCTGGACAATGTCCGCCTGGGCGACCAGAACCGTCTGCCCTCGGAGCTGCGCGAGAACAAGGGCCGCAACGTCTTCTACTGTATGCCCCTGCTGCTGGGTCTGCTGGGATTGCTGTGGCAGGCGTGGAAGCAACGCGGGGCCGACCCCATCGGCGTGAAGCAGTTCTGGGTGGTGTTCTTCCTGTTCTTCATGACGGGTCTGGCCATCGTGGTCTATCTGAACCAGACACCCATGCAGCCCCGTGAACGTGACTACGCCTACGCCGGCTCGTTCTACGCCTTCGCCATCTGGATTGGCCTCGGGGCCGCCGCTATTGCCGACTTCCTGGAACTCAAGACGGGCAAGGCCATGATGGGTGCCGTCGTGTCCCTCATTTGCCTCTTGGTGCCTATGCAGATGGTGTCGCAGACGTGGGATGACCACGACCGCAGCGGGCGCTACACCTGCCGTGACTTCGGGCAGAACTACCTGCAGAGTCTGCCGCAGGAGGGCAACCCCATCATCTTCACCAACGGCGACAACGACACCTTCCCCCTCTGGTACAACCAGGAGACAGAGGGCGTGCGCACAGACGCCCGCGTCTGCAACCTCTCCTATTTGCAGACAGACTGGTACATCGACCAGATGCGCCGTCCGGCCTACGACTCGCCCAGCGTGCCCATCAAGTGGAAACGCATCCAGTATGTGGCCGGCACACGAGAGGGAATCCGCGTCAACCCAGGCACGCTGGAACAGGCCATTGAGTACTACAAGAACGACCCCATCGCCTCCCGTCAGCTCCTGGGAGAGAACCCCTACGAGCTCTCAACCATCATCGACAAGTGGATTCTGAATGACAACAAGGACATGCAGATATTCCCCACGGACAGTCTGGTCATCACCATCGACAAGGAGGCCGTGAAGCGCTCGGGCATGATGATGGCCGGCGACAGCATACCCGATGTCATGCACATCAGCCTCAAGGGCAAGCGCGCCGTGTATAAGAGCGAGATGATGATGTATGAGATGCTGGCGCGCTGCAACTGGGAGCGCCCGCTGTTCGTGGCCATCACCGTGGGTCAGGACAACTACGGCAACCTGGGCAACAACTTCGTGCAGGAGGGTCTGGCCAACCGCATCACGCCCTTCAACACGCAGAAGAGCGGCCGCAAGATAGACACCCAGCGCATGTATGACAACCTCATGAACCGCTTCAAGTTCGGAGGCATCGACAATCCGGATATCTATCTCGACGAGACCGTCACCCGCATGTGCTACACCCACCGCCGCCTCTTCGCACAGCTGGCGAACCAGCTGATGGCCGAGGGCAAGAAGGACATGGCGCAGAAGGTGGTGCAGAAGGCAGAGGAGGCCATCCCGCCAACTTCCGTTCCGCACAACTACCAGGGCTACTCCCACCAGCTGGCACAGGTCTGGCTGCAACTGGGCAACAAGCAGAAAGCTGCCGAGATAGCCGCCGCCGTGGCACAGAACGCCAGCGAGTACTGCCATTGGTACACAGGCCTCAGCGACCATCGCCTCCAAGCCAGTGCCGACGAGTGCTACTACTATCTCCTGCAACTCTCCAACGCCCTGAAGATACTGGACGATGCCGACCCGGAGAAGAGCAAGACCTATGACCTCGCACTGCGCACCTACTTCGCTGACTTCCAGAGCCGCACAAACTACTAATGTTCATAGAGCAACCAGCACGATTCCTGCGATGGCTGTACCCCCACGCCATCTGGCGCATGGACCCGTCGGTGAAGGCCGTGTATCTGACCTTCGATGACGGCCCCATTCCGGAGGCCACGCCCTTCGTGCTGGAGACGCTGGCGCGCTATGGCATCAAGGCCACCTTCTTCGTCGTAGGCGACAACGTGCGCAAGCACCCCGAAGTATTCCAGCAGGTGGTGGAGGCGGGACACCGCATCGGTAATCACACCTATAACCACATCGGTGGCTTCCGCTGGCTGTCAAGAAACTATCTGAGGAATACCAAGAAGGCGCAGGAATTGATTGAAAGCCTCACCCCCGACCCCTCTCCCAAGGAGAGGGGCGTATATACCACTGAGAATAACAGGATAACTGATGGCAAAGGTAATCACGCCCCTCTCCTTGGGAGAGGGGTTGGGGGTGAGGCTCCCCTCTTCCGCCCGCCCCACGGCTGGATGCGAACCCTGCAGTATAAAGTCATCCGCAGACAAGGCTACCGCATCATCATGTGGGACGTGGTTACCCGCGACTACAGCAAATGGCTGACGGCCGATGAAGTGCTGGAAAACGTGAAGCGCTACACCCGCAACGGCTCCATCATCACCTTCCATGACAGTCTGCGCAGCATCGACAAGCTCCGCCAAATCCTGCCCGCAGCCCTCGAATGGCTCATTGCCCAAGGCTATGAGTTCCGCGTCTTTGACTGAATGACAGGAGTTATATGACCTATAAGTCCTATATGACTTATAAGACATATATGTCCTATATGCCAGCCGCCTCATCAAGTGTATAATGTAAAATGTCAAATCGTAAATTCCTCTCATGCCACTCAACCCCAACAAAGACCTGAAACAGTTCTATTCTATTGCCGAGGTGAGCAAGATGTTCAACTTGCCGGCCTCACTGCTCCGCTACTGGGAAAAGGAGTTTCCCACCATTCATCCGCGTAAGAGCGGTAACAACGTGCGCATGTACACCAAGGAGGATATAGAGGAGATTCGCCTGATCAATGACTTGGTGAAGGTGCGCAACATGAAACTGGCCGCTGCACGCGAGCTCATCCAGCGCAACCGCGAGGGTGCAAAGAACAGCAGTGACCTGATGAGCCGCCTCACCGATGTCCGCCAACAATTATTGGACATCAAGCATGAGCTTGATGCCTTGGTATAGTCAGTAAGAGGCCTTCTGTTTAAGGTAGGACACACCTTAAACAGAAGGCCTGTTTTTATGGTGGATTCTATTAAAAACCCACCTTTATCACATCCTTCAAGAAGTCGCCGATGCGATCGAGCCAGGTGTAGCTGCCCGTGCCGGGAGTTGCGGTACGCTGGAAACAGTGAGGCCGCAGCGCGAGGGTGTGCAATTCGCTCTGGATGCCCATGGCGCGCATCTTCTCCCACGTCTTCACAGAACCCATGGATGCGTAGCCGTCGGCATCGCCGTGGATGAAGAGCATGGGAGCTGTCTTGAGGTCGAAGCTGAATTCCGGCACCAGCAGGTTCGAGTCCTCATTGCCGCCGTCGGCATTGTGGCCGTCCGCGCCGTCGGTCAGGGCGTAGGCGGGATAGATGCCGATGCCCCACTGCACGTTACAGGGCTGACGGTCAATGTCATCGACGGGGAGGTAGGACTGATGCTGCGACGAGGTGACCCCCATGAGTGTGAGATGTCCGCCGGCACTGCTGCCCATGATGCCGATCTGGTTGGGGTCAAGACCCAGTGACGCGGCCTTGCTGCGCACGATGCGTATGGCCCGCTGCAGGTCCTGCCAGGCGGTGGTGTGCTTGGCGAGTCCTTTGGGTCGCGGCGTGCGGTATTTCATGGTCACGACGGTCATGCCCCGCTCGTTGAGGTAGCGGCGGGCAGGTGTCACTTCGAAGCCGTCGGGGCCGTTGCCATTGTATGCTCCGCCGGAATAGATAATCTGGATGGCCTTGGTCTTCAGATCCTTGGGGAAGTGCCACTCCAGATAGGGCTTGCATTGTTCCTCCTGTGCACAGGGCATCTTGCCCTCGGGCCACACGTCTTCCACGGTCTTCTCCCTGCGGGTGTCGTCGTTGGTGTAGCGCGTCATGAGATCTACTTCGGGCTCCAGCGGCCCCATGAATCCCATCTGCGTCATGAACTCGATGCCACGTTCCAGCCCGAAGGCGCCATGTCCCTTGCCGGGATAGAGGTGCAACTCGGCAGGAACCTTGCGACGGCGCAGCTCTCGATAGACCAAAGTGGAACCGTTGGGCGTATAGGGGTCGTAGCCGCCGTGGTGCAGGCTGACGGGGCAGGTCTTCTCGTCGAACTTGAACACATCGGAGATGCGCACGTCGGTGCCGTAGCCCTGACGTGTGGCGGGGGTGCCCGTTTCGCCGTCGCTGGTCACGTAGGCTGGCGCATTGACCAGTGCCCAGTTGATGTGGCAGGGCACCGTATCGAGCTTATCCACAGGGGCGTAGGCCGGTGTCTGCGAGCTGGTGGCGAGGAGCAGCGCCAGATGTGAGCCAGCGGACATGGAGATGACACCGATGCGCTCGGGGTCGAAGCCACGTTTCCTGGCCTCGCTGCGCACCATGCGCACGGCACGCTGTCCGTCTTCCCATGCTGTCTGGTAGATGGGCAGACCCTCGGGCCGCGGGGTGCGATAGACAAAGTTCACGCACTGGAAGCCCAGCTGCGTGAATCTTTCGCGCCACATCTTAATGAGTCCCACGTCGCAGCAGTTCTGGTAGCTGCCGCCCGAGACGAGGATCATGCAGCCATTCTTCCTGGCGTCTGCGGCCGGGGCGTCGAACCATTCCAGATAGGCCACGCGGTGTTTGTCGGCCTTGAAATCCTTGCTGCCGGCCTCGTCGGTCATGGCTGCAATCTGGTGGGGCTGGGCGTCGGGCATCTTGCCCTTGGGCCAGATGAGTTCACGTTCCCATGCAAAGGTGTTGAGGGTGCAGATGAGGCCCATCAACAGAATCAGGTGTCTTGCTTTCATCATTATATATTATAATAGGTGTCCCGGTGATGGCTTGTGGTGACAAGGAAGCGCGCCTCACCCGATGAGGAAGATGGCTGGCGTCTTGGACAGGTCAGGCAGTTGGCGGTGCCTCCACTCAGAAATACGGTGGGTGTGTATCCATTCCTCCTCAGTGGTGATGCCCGCGGCCACACAGAGGCGGGTCTGTGGGTGCAGCGTCTGACAGAGTATCTCGAAGAACTTGTGATTGCGGAACGGCGTCTCGATGAAGAGCTGCGTCTGGTGCTCCTGCACGGCGCGCGCCTCCAGCTGCTTCAGCCGCCGCGCACGCTCAGACGGGTCAATGGGCAGATAGCCGTTGAAAGCGAAACTCTGGCCGTTCAGTCCCGAAGCCATGACAGCCATGATGATGGACGACGGCCCCACAAGCGGCACCACCGGCAGCCCGCGCTGCTGCGCCAGCGCCACCACATCGGCACCGGGATCGGCCACGGCCGGGCACCCTGCCTCGGAGATGACGCCCATGGCCTCACCCGCCTCCAAAGGGCATAAATACGAGGCAAAGAGTTTAGTATCAGCGTGCTTGCCCATCGGGTAGAAGGTCAAGCTGTCTATGTCTGTATCCTTATCCACGCGCTTCAGGAAACGTCGGGCAGAGCGCACATCCTCGACAATGAAGTGGCGGATACCGAGAATGATGTCGCGGTTATAGGCGGGCAGGACGTGTTCTTGAGGCGTGTCGCCCAGTTCAACGGGGATGAGATAGAGGGCCGGAGACAAGGAGAGTTGAAAGTTGAAAGTTGAAAGTTGAGGGTTCACTCTCTGAGCGACCTGAGATACAAGCCAATCGCATCGGGCACGATGTCAGAGCGTTTCATGTGCTGTCGCTGTTCAGGTGTGAAGAAATGGGGATAAAGCGGGAAGTCCTCACCCAAATACTTGTCCAAGCTGATGCCGATGAGCGTGTCGGCAATCACAATGCTCTGTCGCAGACACGCAATCTGGGCATAGACGTGTGGGACGGGGAACGCGGCATCACGTGCTCTCAGGCTGTCGAACGCGTGTGCGAACTCAGCTTCCAAGTCGCTCACGTCGGTATATTGATGATGCACCTCGTCCAGAAGCACCTGCACGATAGAGTCCAGATAGTAGTGCCGCAGTTTCTTCTCCACATTGGCCTCGTCCACCCGTCCGATTTGCAACACGTTTTCTATCAGCAACTTCGTCTCCATCGGGTACTCGGTGTTCAGGCGGTGCAAGGCCGTGTAGCTACCCAACGAGACATATTCATCCAGCACACGGTCGAACCGGTCTATCCGCACAGCAGACTCCTGCGCGCGGTCAACATCCGACGCATGCCAGCTCCAATAGCCGATGCCACAGAGCAGTGCCAGCATGATTACCAAGATGAAAAAAGCGGACCGACGGGTCATGAAGTCTTTAATCTATGTTAAAACACGCCGCAAAGATAGTGAATATTTGTTTAACTGCCAAAGAAAATGCTAAAAAATTTAAGAAAAATCAGTCAAACACATGCTCACGTGTCTCCTCACCCCTTACTGTAAACGCAGAACTCCCAACACGCAGCGAATATGCCCTCCAAATGTGAGCCGCATAACAAGCGGACGTATTGCCATTTTCGTGCGGACGTAATTGACTTTACGTGCGGACGTAATAGCCTTTACATGCGGACGTAATTACCTTTACATGCGGACGTGTTCCCTTTACATGCGGGTGTGTTGCCCTTTACACGCGGGTGTGTTGTCCTTTACACGCGGGTGTATGTATTATAAAGTTAAAAAGTGGAAAAAGATAACTGCGGTGTGCGTATTTTTGCGTACCTTTGCGCCCGCTCAGTAAAACGTCAAATCTGTTCATTGCAAATCAGTAAATCGTCAAATCGTCAAATCAGTAAATCGTCAAATCGTCAAATCAGTAAATCAGTAAATCAGTTAATCGTCAAATAAAAATGCGTACAGCCAACGAAATCCGCGAGAGCTTCAAGCAGTTCTTCGCCAGCAAGGGACACACGATTGTTCCCTCAGCACCCATGGTCGTCAAGGACGACCCCACCCTGATGTTCACCAACGCCGGTATGAACCAGTGGAAAGACATCATCCTCGGCACCAACGCCCCGGAACCGCGCCGCCGCGCCGACTCGCAGAAGTGTCTGCGCGTCAGCGGCAAGCACAACGATCTGGAGGAGGTGGGACATGACACCTACCACC
>JAFSZU010000197.1 GCA_017455585.1 Bacteroidaceae bacterium
CGTCGATTCCTGTTTTGATGTAGGTGGGTGCGAACATACAGTTCTTGACGTTCACGGCGTTATAACCGCTCGCCCAGCCCACGAAGCCTCCGTTTTTCTTGTTGTTGGGGCCATCGAAACCGCCGTCGAAGAGGCAATTGGAGAATTCCAGACGGTTGATGGACATGGCCGTGCCCACGAAGCCGCCCACGCAGGAGTCGTCGTTCACGCTGCTGACGAGGTTGACCGACGAGCGGCAATTCGTAATGTAAACCGTGCCGTCGCGGGTGATGGAACCGATGAGTCCGCCCTGATGCTTGACGCTGCTGGTGATGGTGCCCGCCGTGTGGAGGTTCTTGATGGTGGCATCTCCCACAAAGCGGAAGGGGCCGATGTCCTGCTGCGTCCAGTTGATGTTGCAGGTCAGCGTGTGGCCGTTGCCGTCGAAGGTGCCGCGGTAGGGAGCCGCCGAGCTGTTGCCCACCGGCTCGGTGATGGTGATGTCGGCACAGAGCACGGCATCCACATTGCTGCTTCCGTTGGCTTCCTGCACGCGCTGGATGAAGGTCTTCCAGTCCTCTGCCGTGCGCAGCAGCAGGCGCCCCTGGGCGTCCTTCTCCGGTCCGCCGACGTGGAAGCTCAGATCCACGCCGTGCTGGTCCGTGTTCCAGGTGTTGTGCCGGTGCACGGTGGCCTCGGCCAAGGTGGGCAGGCGGAGCATGGCCGGCAGCGAGGTCATGACGTAGCCGCTCTGCATGGTCCATCCCCAGATGGAGCTGACGGTGCGTCGCAAGCGGTAATAGACGGTATTGCCTGTATAGGCTTGCAGGAAGGTGGCGTCGGTGAAGGAGAATTCACTGGCAAATTCGTCGTAGGACAGGTGTCCGACCGTGGTCCATCCGGCGTTCGAGGGGTCGGAGCTGCCCGTGACGTTGCGCTGTATTTCCCAGCTGTCGTTGGGCGTAATCTCAGCCCAATTCGTATTGAGCACCATCCAGGTGAGCTCCACCTGTCCGTCGGCCTGCAAGTGGGCCGTCAGGCTCTTGGGCTGGTGCAGCACGGGGACGTCCTGCTTGGACGAGCTGGTGGTCTCTTCGTCGTTCTCGTTGTTGATATAGGTGCACTCGACGTAGAGGTCCCGCACGGGTTGTTCGGCGTTGAAGGGGATGAATCCGGACGACTCCTTCTTCATGTCAAGGGTCTTGTTGACCGTGTAGCCGGAGTACACCTCGGTGTAGTGGGCCTTGATGGACTTGATGTTGGTGGCGGCAATCATGTAGGGGACAAAGATCTGATTGGGGCTACCGGAATTGTAGGAGATGACTGGTTCCATCAGCTCGGGGTTCTGCGCGGCGGGAGCCGGCGAAATGTCGAACGTGCTGCTGGTGATGGTGATGTATTTATTTGGCTCCGTCATGTTGCCGTTGTGGTGCATACTCCATGAGACCTCCACTTTCTGCCCACGATACTTGCGGGGAATGGTCCAGAGGAGGTTGGCATAGGCGGTCTCGGAGTTGGACATACAGGGGAGTGCGCTGGTCTGCGATGAGCCGCTGACGCTGACAGAGCCGTAGTTGCGCTCGCGGTAGAGGATCATTTTGCCATCGACTCCCTTCCAGTGGGTGATATTGGGATAGTAGTCGCTGTCGCTGATGTCTTGCTCCATCTCGCAGTGGAAGATGGTCTCGGAGGAGCCGGTGCCGACGATCTGGATCTTGATCTCTCCCTCTACGATCCAGCAATCGTAGGCTTCCTTGTCGTAGGCAGGAAACTTAATGCGCATCTGATTGGTGCCTTCTATGGAGACAGAGTAGTTGCTGCTGCTCTCCAACGGGCAGTCCGCAGCGCGCAGGGTCTGTGGCTGAAGAGTCAGGCACAGCAGGAGAAAGAGTGTCGTGAAGACGACGCTCCCTCGGCGGGGTAACATGGTCTGTTTCATGTATTTTTGAGTATTATATGATTATTATATGATGAGCTTTACGCGGAATCCTCGTTCAGTTGGTTCCTCGACGACCTGCCGGCATTGTGCGGCGAGGAGGTTGCGCTGTGAGTCGCTGAGTGGGGTGGCGGTCATCTTTTCGACCATGAAGCCGAGGGCAGTGACAGCGGAGAGTTCGCTGTGGGTGATGCGGACGGTGATGGGGCGGTAGGCGGCCATGATGTCGTTGAGCATGACGTCTATGAGCTGCTGTGCGGTTTCCACCTTGCCGGTGATATTGTACTTCTGGCAGAAGGCATTGATGACAGAGTGCATGCCCAGGAAGTCGAAGTCGGGGCCATCGATCTCGAAGACCTCCTTGCGTATGCGCTGGATGAAGGTCTTGGTGGCGCTGTGGACGGGTGCCTCGAAGATCTGCTCGGGCGTACCATCCTCGTGGATATAGCCGCCATCATGAAGAAGATGCGGGTAGAAACGTCGCGGGCGAACTTCATCTCGTGGGTGACGATGAGCATGGTCATGCCTTCCTTACGCGGAACACCGCCGGAGGGGATGATGGTGCAATTCAACGATGTGCTTGTCGTGGCATTCCTTAGGCAGGAATTCCTTAGAAGAGGTGTTGTATTACTTCACTTCCCAGATATCGTTGGTTTCGAGGAGCTCGGCGAAGTTGTGGTACTTCTTGGCAGCCTTGACTTCGTTGATCTGTGCGGTGACAGCCTCATCGTAGGTGGGAGCAGCCACATCGCGAATCACGCCGAGGGCGATGGGGAAGCCGTCGCCGTCGCCCATGAGAGCCAGTTTCAGCTGCAGGGTGTTGTCCTCGCAGTGGGCATCGTGGACGAGAATGTCGTCGAGGGTGTAGCCGTCCTTGCCAATCTCCACAACCTTCAGGCCGAAGCCCTGCTGCACGAGGCCGAACTCGTTGTTCTCGCCGAAGACGAGCTTCTCGCCGTGGCGGACATAGATGGCATTCTTCTTGCGGCCTTCCTTGTCATAGACGCTGTCGTGGGTGCCGTTGTTGAAGATGACGCAGTTCTGCAGGATCTCGCAGACGCTGGCTCCCTTGTGGTCGTGGGCGGCCTTCAGCACCTCGATGGTACCGGGGGCATCGGTGGCCACAGCGCGGGCGAAGAAATGGCCGCGGGCGCCGAAGCAGAGCTCAGCGGGGCGGAAGGGATCTTCGACGGTGCCATAGGGGCTGGACTTGGATACGAAGCCACGCGGCGAGGTGGGGCTGTACTGTCCCTTTGTGAGGCCGTAGATGCGGTTGTTCAGCAGAATCATGTTGAGGTCGATGTTGCGGCGGTTGGCGTGGATGAAGTGGTTGCCGCCGATGGCGAGGCCGTCGCCATCACCGCTGACCTGCCATACGTCGAGGTCGGGATTGGTCACCTTGGCGCCGGTGGCAATAGCTGCGGCGCGGCCATGAATGGTGTTCATGCCGTAGGTGGCCATGTAGTGGGGCAGACGGCTGCTGCAGCCGATGCCGCTGATGACGGCGATGTCCTTGGGGGCTACGCCGATTTCGGCCAGGGCCTTGTGCAAGGAGGCGAGGAAGAAATGATCTCCGCAGCCCGGACACCACCGCGGCTGCCCTTTCTTATAATCTTGTGCTGTAAACATATTCTTTTTTCTTTTTTGACAACGAATTATTCGAATTAGACGAATTTATCATAGTTTGGGAAACGCTCATATTGCAATGACTGCGACCTGAAATTGATTAGAAGGCTCAAGTCCATGTTTGCAACCTTCATGTAGTTAATGGCCTGAGAACGAAAGATGTCATCCAATTCCTTAACGGCCTTCAATTCCACTATCACACTTTCATAACAAACAAAGTCTGGAACGAACTCTGACTTCAGTTCTTGACCATGATACAGAGCATGAATGGGGACCTCCCGTTCATAGGGTATTCCACGCTCCTGAAACTCTATCTCCAAAGCATCCTGATAGACCTTTTCTGAAAAGCCGCTACCTAACTCACGGTGCACAGCCATTGCCGCCCCGAGAACCTGATAAGCCTCTTCTTTACAGATTAGTTCCATGCTTGGAAAATTCGTTTAATTCGTAAAATTTATTGTATGAAATAAAAACTATTTTTGTAGTAATTGGGCGAAATAAGAGGTTAGCTCTGACACCACGAAGGGCTGGCCTTTGACTTGGTTGAACTGGGCAGGGACGAAGCCATCTACCTTCATGCGGAGATAGGCGGCGAGCTGGCCCATATTCTGCTCGGCAACAACTACCTTCGGGTACTTCTTCAGCACCTCTGCCGTGTTCGCGGGCAACGGGTTGAGGTAGCGGAACTGTGCGAGGGCCACCCTCTTGCCTTCGGCGCGCAGCTCATCCATCGCAGCGTGGAGATGGCCGTAGGTGCTGCCGAAGCCGACGATGAGGAGGTCGGCATCATCGGCGTCGCCCTCCACTTCGAGGTCGGGGACGGGGATGCGGGCCACCTTCTCGGCGCGCAGAC